>CAZPIK010000001.1:0-4045 GCA_964586185.1 uncultured Candidatus Sumerlaeota bacterium
TGCGGCTCGCTTCACCCTGGGCTTTATTACGTCGCCCGCTTTGCGGGCTGAATATATTGCACGTCAAGTATGTGCGCATTGCTACTACTCTTGTTGAGTTATGGGTAATGACAAGGGCTGAAGCCGTGGGCAAAACGGCAGCTCGCTGAAGCGAGCTAATCATTTATTCCAGCGTCTAGGTTCACTCACAGGCTGTTCTTGGCAATGGATCTACCGTTTCAGGAAGTTGCGTGTTGCATTAATCGGGAACTTCTTTCTTCCCCCTGTCATTGACGATTGGCGCTGGCGGTGACAAAATCCGAACGCTCGTTCATTACCGGGGCTAGGGGCATGTTGGTCAAAGTCAATTACTGCTACCAGTGCGGGCGACCGGTCGGTTCGCAATCGGTCAAATGCCTGTATTGTTCCGCGCCAACGCGTCGGATCATCCGCCCCGAGCGGCGATGCCCCTTTTGCGACGAGCCGATCCGACACCGGGCGGTGAAGTGCGTTCATTGTGGGGAATTCCTGGATGGTCGCGAGAAGGAACAAAAAGCGATTGAGGCGAAGGCGGCTCAGCCGACTTTTATTATCGAGAAAGCCGTCATCGCCGATCCGGGGCGGATGATCGGAATGAACCCGGCGAGTCCCAACGCGATGGAAGGGGTCAGGCTGCTCGGGCGCAAGGATCAGCCCGCGCTTCCGGCTCCCGTGTCCAGTTCGCTCGAAGATGACGAACCGTTGCCCTACGTCGGCGAATCGGAAGCCTCGCTCGATCAGCCGTTGGACGTGGAATCGGTTCCGACGAAATCGCCGCTCGCGTTGCCGCCGCCGTCCGGTTCGCACGGAGGCGAATTAATTCCGCGCCCCGCAAATCCTCCGGTTGCTCCTCAGCCGCTGGGCGGGCTTATTCCTCCCGCGATGATCGAATGGTTGAAACAACTACTCACGAAGCTATTCAGAAAGCCGGAACCGGAAGAACCGCTCACTCTTTCAGCGCGGAGCGAAGAGGATAATTACCGCACCTGCATGATGTGTCAGACCGAAATCCTGACGGCGGACAATTACTGTTTCCACTGCGGCCAGCAATACGCGCAGAAGACTTTTTCGTGGGGAAGCGGAACGAAGAAACGGAAGGTCGAGGGAAAATCGAACTTCTTCATTTACATGATGGTAGTGGCGTGTTGGATGACGATGATCATTCTGCCCTACGTAAAAATGATCAAACCCGAGACGTCAAAGTCGCTGGTGATGGGCTGTGGAATCGCCGCGCCGCTCCTCGCGCTGGCGGCCTTCGCCCGCGCGACGGGAATAGTCTCGCGCTTCATCGCATTCGTTTACCTCGCGCTCACGGCGGGATTGGTTTATTTGCAGTTTTTTGGGTGAGGGACTCAATTGGGGCAGGGAAATACATGAGGTTTGCGTGGCAAACGGGATACGCGGTTCTTTCGGTGGGTCCGGAGGGATTGAATACGGTAAAGAATTATATCGCGAGGCAGGAAGATCATCACGGAAAGGTGAGTTTTCAGGATGAGTTATGCGGACTTTTGCGCGATCACGAAGCCGAGTGGAACGAAAAATATTTGCGGGATTGGTCGTGGGAACGGCGCAACCGCGTTGCGGTTGAAAATTCTTACGTCACTTACCTAGGGTAGTCGCTTCCCGCCAACCCTAGGCTGGAAATGGTGCGCGCCTTTGGCGCTGGAACGGGATTGATGAAGGATCAAGGTGAATTAGGGAATCTGTGTCGAGACTTGAATTTTGTTCCTGCTCTCGTCACGATTCAGGGATGAAACTCTTCCCGAGGCTTTTTCAAGCAACGATCATAATATTTTGCTGTACTCTTGTTGCGGCCCTAGAGCCTATAACTTTTACGCTTGTGGACGCCGAAGCGACCGGTTACGGGACGTTCCAGAGTCACAATCAGAAGGTCGCATCCAATAAGAATGGCATCTTTATGACGCACATTCGGAGCCGAAACGAGGCTTATACCGCGCAGCAGTGGCGACTGTCGCGGAGTGAAGATGGCGGAGCGACGTTCAAGACCATTTACGAAGAAACAAATGCGACAAATCCGCCCGTTATCGAAACGGACGAAGCAGCCAACATCTATCTCATCCGTCCCGATTTCACGGATGGCGATAGTTACCTCTATCGCTTTCTCGCCGCCGATAGATATGCGAAACCCCTGATCTCGAAAATTCCAAAATCCGCAGCGGGAAAGTACGCGATGAATTTCGATCCCAAGCGGCGAGTTCTGTATTACTTCGCGCATAACGACACGTTCCATGTGATCGGACTCAATGGCGAAGTGAAGTCCTCGGCGCAACTTATTACGGGCGGTCCTCGTGCGGTGTTGCAATATCCGCATCTCAGTCTTGCCGAGAACGGAACGCTCCACGCCGCGTGGACGACGCAAAAAACTGGCGTTTACATGTATTGGGACATTCATCACATGACGAGTGAGGACGGCGGGCAAAGCTGGCGCGGACCCAAGGGAACCGCACTGACACTGCCCGTCGTCGCCGACGATTCGGGACCTACAACTCGCCTGACTTTGGATGATGAGTTTGAAGTCCACACTTGGCTCGAAAGCATGTTTGCGAAAGGGGACAAAGTCCATTTTGCCTACTTGGCCCAAGCCAGCCAGTCGCGGCAACACTACGTACGGCTCGATCCGATTTCGGGCGCGGTGGAAAAGCGAATTCAGCCGGAGTTTAAGGGCGAAAAAGTTTCGCTTATGAATCTCGACGGCTTTTTTGCTTCGGCTTCTGCTGCAAAAAAGGGGACGCTCTATTTTGTTTCAAACCAAGCCGGATATATCGCCGCGCTGGCGAGCGATGACGGCGGCGAGACCTGGCGCGACGCGGCGCGTGGCGAACAACTCTTCGCGCCCTACGCCATCGGCGGCTGCCGCGCCATCACTAGCGACGGATACGTCATCGGTTCGTTCACACAATCATCCGCTTCGACTTCCGATACAAGCGGCAAATGCCCAGTTTACTTTTTCAAATTCAAGGCGCGGTGAACGGCTCTAAACACGCTGATTATCGCTTTTTTTCTCGCCTCAAAGGGAATAGGTAACCTAACCTAGAGAGGAAGGGATCGGCGACATGAGCGGATTGGATGTCCTCAAGAACGCGTTGGAATTGGCTCCGGAGGAAAAGGCGGTCGTGATAGATGGCTTGCTCAAGAGTCTTGATGATCCCGATCCCTCGCTTGAGGAAATCTGGATTCAAGAGGCGGAACGTCGCCTTGTGGCCTATCGCGAAGGACGTTTGGAAGGAATTCCCATGGAGGATATTTTCGGGATTTCCCGCTGATGAAGGTTATCCTCTCGAAACTCGCCTGACTTGAACTCGAAGATGCGGAATCCTTTTATGAAAGCGAGTCGTTGGGTTTGAGCGGGCGCTTTAGGGACGCCGTTCGGACGGCGCTTACTCGGATACGCGACTATCCTTACGCGTGGTCCGTCGAACATCATCAAATCCGACGGCTCATATTGCGGGAATTCCCTTATAAGATTCTCTATTCCGTGGAATCCGATCACATCTTTGTCATTGCCATTGCCCACCAGAAACGACAACCCGATTATTGGATCGAACCCTAGTGTCTGATTCAATTGAACCCAATTCGTTCCAAGTCGCCACGCAACGTCGCATCAAACGCGATTGAAAGAATTGTGAGACCTCGTATCGCCCCCTTGCCGACTCGTGGGCAGTGTATGATAATTCAAACGACGTTCCTCATTTACTGGAGAGAAGTCCGTGAAAACTACCAAGAAATCCAGAGTGGCCAAGAATCCATCGGATGAATTTGTGGAAGGCGTCGGGCGCGCATTACGCCGCGCCGCAAAGGTCGCGCGCAAGACCGCCCGCATGCATGGCACGCCAATCTACGTTTGGCGGGATGGCAAAGTCGTCGCGATAAAGCCGTGAAAGTGTAGTTTGGATTCGTCAAGTTAGCTCATCGATTGTCGTTTGAGATGGATTCAATGAGATGAAGCGGACTTTTAAAAGAATCGCAATGGGAGTTGGCGCTCTTTTCTTTGTTGCCATCACTTATA
>CAZPIK010000001.1:4145-40036 GCA_964586185.1 uncultured Candidatus Sumerlaeota bacterium
ATCAGACAGTGCGGCTTCGATCGGCATTTGGTTTCGGTCTCGACTACAGCGGCACTGTGCGGACGCGATGCTATTTTATTCCACACCATCGCATTGAATTCACTCAACCCGACGGTACGGTTAGGAAAATGGAACTGTGTTTTACGTGTGGCGAGATGACGATGGATGACAAGCCCAAGCGCATGTTTCCGGTAGGTTGGAGTTCGAGGCTTCAGAAATTTATCTCGTTTATCGGTATGAAGCCACAAGGGCCATGGGAAGAAAAGCCATAGCAGGGAACTGATGTGATGGGACTTGATCTTTTTGACGAACTTTTCACTGTTACCACGGCTTTGGATCGCGTAAATATTTCTTACGCGCTTGTCGGCGGGTTGGCCTATTCCGTTTGGGTCGAATTGCGCAACACAGAAGACATTGATCTCCTTATTCGCGCCGAAGATTGGGAACGCATTCCACCCGTATTGAAGCCGCTCGGATACCAACAACTCGCGATGCCGATGGACTTTGAGAACGTGAAAATTCGGCGTCTCACGAAATTCGTCGGGAGTGAATGCCTTGTCATAGACTTTCTCTTTGCCAATAGCGAAACGGCGAAGGGAATTGACGCCGCCATCAGCCTCGAGCACAGGGGTCGAACCTTCAAGATCGCCCCTCCCGATGTTATTATCACACTCAAGGAGGGACGGATGTCCGATCAGGATCAGATGGATATCAAGGGTCTTCGAAGGATAATGGGGGAGCGGAAACCATGATTACGGGCGAGGAATTCGAGCGGCGACTGCGAACGATTTCACAGCATCGTGCGTTGGCGCTTGGTCTTCGTCGCGCGGCGATGGAGGCTTACGAACGGGGCGAGAGTCCCTACAAACCCGCCTACGACGTTCGGAGCGATTACGACTATTGGCGTAAGCTGGCGCACGAAGCCGAAAAACATCGGAACTAAAATTCCTGCGCGATAAGATTTCGATTAACCCGTCACTGCCGGATCGGCGGCGGCGATGATTTCGATCACCTCTTCGGGTGTGTCCGTTCGGCAGAGGCGTTCGCGGATGAATTCGCTGCGGGCAATGCTCGCGAGTTGCCCCAAACAAAAAACCTGAAGGTTCGGTTGTTCGGCGGGAGTCACGAGCAAGAAAATCAGCCGCACCGGTTCGCCGGAGTGCGCGCTGAAAGGTATTCCCTCGACGCACCGACCGAACGCGAGCACCGGACTTTTCAGATTCGGGCAGCGCGCGTGCGGGATAGCAACGCCCCAGCCGACATCGGTCGGAACTTGCGCCTCACGCGCGAGCGCAAGACCCACGACGTCCGATCCGGGCGGAAGGCTGTGTTCGGGAATGATGGAAGCCAGCGCGCGGATCGCCTCGGCGGGCGTTCTAGCTTCAAGATCAAGAACAATGCCGCCGGCTTGCAGCGCGTCCTTAAGAAAAAGTTTCGGGAGGCGGGGATGCTCGTCCTCAATGCGTCCGACAATTTCTTCGAGGATGTCCTCAAGCGCGATGAGTCCCACGGGTTGATCGCGAACGGCGACGATGGCCAGATTCGCACCTTCGCGCTGGAGATAGAGCATCGTCGTCTCGAGATTATCCTGCGGCTCGACGACTCGAAGCGGACGGATGAGTCGCGTCCAATCATTGTCGCCCGGCGCGAGCGTTAAGATGTCCTTCACAAGAATATAGCCCATCGGTTTGCCGTTCGTGGTATCGAGCACAGGCCATCTTGAATAACGATGCTCGATGAATTGACGGATGATTTCTTCTTTCGAGGCCGACCGCGCGAAGTAATGAACGCGCGCCCACGGGAGCATTACGTCGCGGACTTTTTGAAGTCCAAGATCGAAAATATTTTCGAGAACGAGTAAGCGGTTCAGCGAAACTTCGCCGCTTGCAGGGACGGAGGAGAGCAGCATCCGCATCTCTTGCTCCGAATGCGCGACTTCGTGATGGCCCGGTTCCAGTCCCATCAGTTTCAACAGCCAATTCGATGCGCCGTTCAGGACAAGCATCGGAAGATAGAAAATGAAATAAGCCCATCGCATCGGATAGGCGATGGCCAGGACACTCTCGTCGGGGCGACGGATGGCAAGACTTTTGGGCGCGAGTTCGCCGAGGAGGATATGGAGAAATGTGATGATGGTAAAAGCTATAACGGCTGAAATGGTATGGCTCGTTGTCGAAGACCAACCGCCATGATGGCCAATCAGCGGCTCGATGATACCTGCGAACGCCGGTTCGCCAATCCAGCCAAGACCGAGACTTGCGACGGTGATGCCGAGCTGCGTTGCCGAAAGGTAAGCGTCGAGCCGCGCAACCATTCCGCGAGCGACCCGAGCGCGAGGATTGCCCGCTCGGGCCATTTCCTCGACGCGCGTCGCTCGCACTTTGACGAGCGCGAACTCCGCCAATACGAAAAAGCCGTTCAAGAGGACCAAGAACGCCGCAAAAAAAAGATAGATTGCCGTTTTCAAGTCCATCAACGGGAAAACGGCCTTGCAAGGAATGAGTCGGCAATGTCGCCGCGATGCAGAATCATATTAGAAATCAACGCCGTTCTTCGCCTCGCGGACGCCGATCCATGCTTTCTCGTCATCCGCGCTGATGACTTTGAAGCCGAGTTTGACGGCTTCGCCCTCTTTCGCGGTTCCTTCGGGCAAGTGAAGAACGAAGGCTCCGTGGACGCCCCAGCCGTTGCCGATGTTGTGAAATTCAAGTTTTGCTTTTTTGCCTTCCCAAGTCTGGACCTCTTGAACGTCCTTAGGCTCGAACTCGATGAGCGACTTTCCATTCACGGACAGACGGATTTTAATGTTGCTTGCCTCGAACGAAGCGGGGATCACGAGCGGATCCTGGCCCGAAAGAGGCGCAGTATCCCATTCGAGACCGGATGTTTCGTCCATTTTTCTCGTGAGATAAAGCATTTTCGGATTGCCCTTCGTCCAAGGATAATCCGGCATGAACTTGTAGGACTGAGTTACGGTTGCGACTCCGTTTTGGCCGGATAGCTCCAGCATTTTTGCGGGCGGCGCGGGATCCTCAACGGGCGCAGGAGGCGGAGCAGGGGCGGCAGCAGCTTCGGCCGGAGCGGGGGCGGCCTCGGCGGGAGCGGCGGCTTCGGCGGGAGCGGCGGCTTCGGCGGGCGGAGCGGGAGCGGCATTTTCGACAGGCGCAACCGGGGCTGGCGGGGGAGTATCTTCCGGTCCGGAACATCCCCCCATCAACGCCGTCCCAAGAATTACCAATGCAGAGCCGTATTTTTTAAGTTGAATCATGGCCGTAACATCTTCGCTCCGTAAAATGGGATCGCGCATCATTCCCAAACGAAATCCTGCGCACGAGTCGCAACTCGAATCGCGGCGATTATGCCATAAGCCCTCCCTTTAGACAAGTTTTTGGCGGGCGACCCCGGGCTTGCTGAGCCGAGTTTGATTCTTCACTGACTTTTTGCTAAACCCAGAGCGAAGAAGGAGAACATCATGCGCGCATGGATTTATCGAATCGGCTGGGCGGTTTTGATTGTGGCTTCCGGGCAGATTCACGCCCAAATCCCCACCGGTCAGGATAACCCGCTTCAGGTCGGTATGGGGCAAAAGGAAGCGACCAAGGTTCACGATTCGATCTATCAGGCGATCGGTTTCGGCAACACGTTCCTCGTCAAGACAGGTGATGGAAACGTCATTATAGACACCTCAATCTCGGTGCAAGCGGGCGCGCATAAGAAGTTGCTTCAGGCCGTGGATTCGGGGCCGATCAAATACATCATTCTCACGCACGGTCACGGCGACCACGTCGGAGGAATCCATCTTTGGAAGGGTGAGGGCACGCAAATCATCGCGCAGAAAAACTACGCGGAGTTCATGCACTATCAGAAGCGACTGGAAGGATTTTTTAATCTCCGGAACGCTGCTCAATTTGCGCGGGCGGTTCCGGGCGGCGGCAAACGCGATAAATGGCCGGGAAACCGCGATGCCGAAATCGCTGCGAACATCCTCTTCGAGACGACCTACGATTTCAAACTGGGCGGGCTAAGTTTTCATTGTTTTGCCGCGCCCGGAGAGACGCCCGACCATCTGGCCGTTTGGATTCCCGAACTAAAGGCGGCGTTCGTCGGCGATAATTTCTACGATTCGTTTCCCAATATGTACACGCTGCGCGGGACGCAGCCCCGCTGGGCGCTCGATTACGTGGATTCGATCAACAAGGTTCTCGATCTGAAACCGGAATTGCTCCTGCCGAGCCACGGCCTCGCGCGCAAAGGGAACGAGACCATCACCAAGGAACTGACTCGCTACCGCGACGCAATCCTTTATGTTCACGACGCGACCGTGAAGGGGATGAACGAGGGCAAGGACGTTTTTACTTTGATGAAGGAGATCAAACTCCCGTCCGATCTCGACGTCGGCGAAGGTTATGGAAAGATCGAATGGTCAGTTCGAGGAATTTATGAAGGTTATATCGGCTGGTTCGACGCCAATCCTTCCAATATGTATGCCGTTCCGCCCGCCGATGCTTATCCCGAAATGGTGAAACTTGCGGGCGGACCCGACGCCGTCGCCAAACGCGCGCAGGAACTCATCGCTTCGGGCGAATGGGTCAAGGGATTGCACATGGCCGACATGGCGCTAAAGGCCGAGCCAAGCCATGCGGGCGCACTCGCCGCCCGAATCGCAGGATTGGAAGCGCTCAAGAAAGCGTCTAACAATTCAAACGAACGACACTGGCTCGATTACGGTATTTCGACGACGAAAGCGAAATTGAAGCCGTGAATTCGAACACACGTCATAATTATTGCATAATGTGAAATGTATTAATGTGGGAGTCGCTCTCCGAGCGACGATTCATTCCATATATCGGCGGTCGGAGACCGCCTCCCACATTGAGGACATTCGACGGACTAAGTCTCATATTTCTCGCGTATTTTATAGAATATGACTTCTCCCACACATCCACTTGAATTACGAATCATTCGCGCGCTGCACACACACACAATACAAATCGTCATCAAGACACCCATACTAATTTCCCGCGAGAATTCGATAAAAGCTACAAATTCTCTGTCATAACCATGCAGATTAGAAGTAGTGGTCACAATCCAAAGAAATGCAATCACAGTCCCTGGGAAATGCATGGCGTAGAGCCAAGCGACTTCCTTCGCCCCGAATCTAATGTTTCCCCGTACTCCCTTGCCCAACGATTCCCAATAGTGTCGTTTGAAAAAGGCGATCCCGAAAATACTCATTACCGATAAATATCCCACTAAAAGCACGGCTTGGATCAAGAAGGACGCGGTCAATGCAACGAATTCGATTGCTGAAATCCCCAACCAGAGTCGGAACTTGAGAATCTCATCTGAAACTCGCTCTCCAGGAGGGGGAGCCAACTGTCCAAAGAGGCCAATAAGTGATTCGACAAATGCGAGGGCTGGTACCACCGCTACAATATTGCGTACGGTGAACATGCATGTAACCGCGCAGATCGCTTTGTCATATTCATCTGCCCTGAGACGTGTTATGAATAACATTTCGCCCCATGACTCACGTCCGAAATTATTGATGCACCGCGTCAGTAGTCCACGACCAAATTGGCCACGCATCCGTAGTCCCAAGGAGCCCCATCCGTTCAATCCTATTATGAAAGAATAAGCGATTAGCCCTACCCAACAATCGCGGGCTGAAGTAGGCAGTAACAGATTCTTATGTAAAGTCACTCCGATAATTGTAATTCCAACAAGAAACACAGGAATAAATAGGGCAATAAAAGGAGACCAGCCCGGATTTTCCCAAAGAGTTCCTTCCGGTTTCGCCCATTCGATCTGATTCTGTTTCCAACTCCAAAGAAACCGATACCATTTGCGTTTTCGGCAAAACCGCTGCTCGGAAAGCCGTAAGTAAAGCGGATTCTCAGCCAAGTCCATGAATTCGGGATCGAGAAGCAAAAGCCACCAAGGGATGCGAACTTTGGCGTTCTGTGAGTTGGTTGGTTCTTTACTCATGAACTGCACAAAGATCGTATTCTCTGTGCCTCTGTGTCTCGGTGGTGAAATATATTCCTACAACACTTTTCTCATTTTCCAAAATGACGGACCGAGCGTCGCTCCGGCCGCTCGGGAATAAAACTCCACCGGGCCAATCCATCCGATATCGCAAACATCCCGCCCAAGCGATTTCATTTCGAGCATCGCCGCGTAAAGCATTCGCCGTCCCAATCCATATCCCTGATGTTTCGGAAGCACGGCGGTCGGACCGAAACTTCCCGGCCCCATGTTCGATTCGTAAACGACGAAACCGACGAGTTCGTCCTGGGCTGTCGAAGCTTTTCGAATTGCGCTTTTGTTACCTTGCGGCGATTTCATGCAGAGGAACATCGTCGGCGGATCGTGACTGAGCGCGATCAAGCCTTCGAGTTCCCACACGCGCGACCAATGTTTTCGACAATGCGCGATATAAGCCGCCCGATCCTTGGTCGTCGCGCGGCGCAAATAATACCCACCTTCATCCCGATCAAAAATGTTCGCGCGCGACATCGGCGATTTCCATTTCTTCAAATTCGCCCGCATGTTGAAGATCGTCGCGGCATGCCTAAATTTCCGCCGGATCAGCCACGAAATAAAATCGGTCTGGCGCGTATCCACTCCGGGCGTGATGTGATAAGGCGGCGTGGTTAAAAAATCCGCGCGCGTTGCGCCGAGCGATTTCAAAATCCGGCAACTCTCATCCAAGAACGCCGTGCCCAGTCCCTTTTCCCTCGCGCTCGGATGAACTCCGAACGCTCGAATCCCGCCAGCCTTGGGCGAATCTGATTTCCGGTCGGGCGGCACGCAAAGCGATAGTCCAAGAATCGCTCCGCGCTTGCCCCGAACCACGAGCGACCGCTCCGGCTTAAAATCGGGCGGACCAAACACCCGCTCGCGTAATAGGGCATCGGTCATCGGCTGCAACGGAAAACTCTCGCGCCAAAACTTCGCCAGCGCGGGCAAATCATCGGGCGATAGCGAATCGAAATTCAATTTGTCACCACAGAGACACAGAGAATACAAGGGGAAGAGTGAAGAGTGAAGTGTGAAGAGTGAAAAGAAATGATTTTTAATTTCTCACTTCACTCTTCCCACTTCTCACTTCATTCCATTCTCGCCGTCTCCATAGTCGGCTTCGGACTCTTGAACATCCATATTCGCTCCGAAGAAATCCGATCCGGTGGCGTAGGCGGCCCCGCGACGCGATTTGCGAGTACGCCCACTTGTGGTTTTGTCGCCGCCGCCTGTTCCCGCGCCCGCGCGATCCGGCGACTCCGCAGGCCACGGGTAAGTATCGGCCTTGACCGCCTCATAATTCGCGTCGAGTTCGGGCTGAAGCAATATAAGCGCGGCGATCCGACGGGCCATTTCCGAAACGTACCACGCTTCCTCAACGGTGAGGCCACGACCCAAAATCGCCTTCTCGCGGTAACTCAGCCATTTCTTGATAACCTGATACCCGCCGATGGTGTAATCCCAAACGGGCTTCGGGACGTTTTTCCAATACGCGACGTCGTTCAGATAAATGTCGAGCGTCTCTTCGCCGAACGCCTTGACCTGCGCGGGATCGTCGGCCTTGCGCGAAACGATCTTCCCCTTGCCGGGCATACACACGCCCCCCTTGCCCGCGTGCCCCCAGTTGGCGGTGAGGTCAAGCTCGTCGGGGCGGGGTTTTGGTCCGCTGTTTCGGGTGAATACGGCAAGTCGCTTCAGTAAGGCCGATGACCCAATATCGGGAGTGGCCATCTCCATATCAAACAGCGCGGCCACTTGTAATCCAAGTTGACTGGAACTCTTGAGAATCTTTCCCCGCTTCGGAAGCGGAATTCGGGGCCAACTGTATCGCAGCGCGGTCAAATTCTGTTCCGCAAAAGCCGACGAATGAAGAATGGCTATCGCATGGTGAAACAATGCCTGAGGATCGGTATCCGTATCTCGAATGTACTGGAATGCCGTTTCGGTAAGATTGGAATCTCGATCTTTCTTGCTATGCTCGCGCTTCAAGAACAATGGAAACATACCGCAATTGGATTCAAATAGGTGATGATCGGCCAGATGCGACGTTATCTCGGGTTTATAGAAAACCAGCCTTCTATTTTTCTGGACAGCGGCTATCCAACTATTCTGTTCCAACACATGGGGAAAATAATCGCTGCGCTTTTCGTCCAAGAGTTTGGTTTCAGGTTCCCAGTACAGCCATCGAACGTCAAACGGACGATAGGCGTAACTTACAATCCGTCCCTGACTTTTCTTCCTTTTTATCAATTGCGCCCGAACTTGACGCGCGTTGAATCGAGGGGTCTTATTCATGATCCCGGGCCATTGGGTTGCAATTTCTTCATCAGAAATCTGCGAATCCAAATAGGTTTGAATCCGCTTTTCCAACTCGCCCTTGTCTATATCCACGAGGAATTCATCCCGGCTTGTTTTCACACCCGGAAATGAAACCGGAAACAATTCAGGTAATTCAGGCCAAGAAATATAGTTCTTCTCAATTTGCGCGTGGGAGAACGGATGACCCAAATCCACCACGGGTTTGATGCTCCCGTGCTTAGGAGTTTTGCTGTGTTCGGCCTCGTTAAGAAGCTGCTGACATTTCTTTCGACCCCATAAATCACGGAAATATACTACTCCGCTTCGCGCCTTTTTTGCCCCGCCCGATCGGCGACATAACAGGGCAATTGCTGTGCCGACTTGAATGCCTTCCTTATTGAGATCGGTCGAGAATACACTCGGATCGGGATCGCCTTCGGGTGTCAATTTACCTGTTCGATACTTATCCCCATTCAGTGAATCTATCCATATCTTGTCGAACACCTCCAAATACCTTTCCCTCATACCCGAATGAGACAGCCCTTCCAGCCAAGAATAATTGGAAATAAAACAAACTACCCCTTTGCCTGATTTCTCGACGATACGCCGCTCCGCCATACGATAAAACCTGACATAAAGGTCGTTTAACCCTTGTCCTTCTGGTTGCGGCCCCTTTTTCGTCGTGCGATAAGCATTTGTTAAATCGCGCTCTTCGTCAATGGCAAGTCCCGCGAAACCGTTATACGGTGGATTGCCCAATATCACCAAGATGGCCTTGTCCCGTTTTACGCTATTTGCAAGATCGCGTTCGATTTGGAATTCCGGAAACGGCAGTTCGTTTTTAGGCTCGCGAGGCGGCTCCCAACCTGTCAGTGCATTTGTCAGATAAACCCCCGCGCGTTCATTTTTCTCGGCATCCAAGGGTATGCCAAGATTCTGAAAATAGAGGCCGAGTTGTAGATGCGCGATTACGTAAGGCGCGGGCAAGAGTTCAAATCCGAAAATTCTCTCTTTGTATTCCTTTTTCAAAATGTGCGGAACCAATCCGCCGTTACCATTGTTTAGGCCGTACTCCCGAATCTTATTCAACACCTCGACTAGATACGCTCCGGTGCCGCAGCATGGATCGAGGACGATGACGTCGGGATCGGCGAGGCCCTTGGCGATTCCAAGTTCCTCGCGGAGGACGGTATCCACGCGCGCGACTTGATACTTTACGATCTCCGGTGGGGTGTACCAAACGCCCAGTTCCTTGCGGAGTTCGGGATCGTAGGCTTTCAGGAACGGCTCATAAAAATACTGAACCGCGTGTTCCTCCTCGAACTTGTCGAAGAACGCCGCGCGGTTCACGCGATCCAAGACACGCCCCGTCCAATTAAGTGTTTCATCAATCCCGATTTCCTTGAGTCGTCCCGGTTCGCCGATTTGGTGAAAGAGGCTGCGGATCATCGGGACGTGGAGTAAATGCCCAGTCAGCCGCCAATCGAACGTCGTACCCGACTTTTTTCCTTCGCCTCGACACCAAAGCACCCACGCAGAAAAGACGCCGTAGAAGAGAGTCTGGACTAGAGTTGCATGGAAGAAATTTGCGCCTTTTTCTCCTTCGAATTTAAGTCCGAGCGCGTCCTCAAGACTCTTTTGTAAAAGTCCCAAACCTTGCGAATCCTTGCGGGCGTTGATTCGGTATCGCGCCTCCCTCGCATAAGACGCGAGAAACCAGGCCACGTCGGATGGATCGCCGAGAGACGCGCGATGGAGCAAGACGCGCTTTAGAAATTCCGTGAATCGCTCGCCATGCTCATCGGCGGCCTTCTTGGGATGCTTCAGCAATTCCGCGAATTCAGTGGAAGAATTGACAAGCCTAAATTCCTCAAGTTGAAGCGGCGGGCGGGAGCCGTCTTTTTCCAGCAAGATGAAATGCCAAAGATTCGATAGGAGAACGGTGTCGTATTTTTGCAGATACTTGGCAACTTGCGGGCCGCTGACCTCCGGCTCGATTTTGTTTTTCCAGCCTTTGGCTTCGACGACGCCGCGCTCGGGTTTCTGTTCGCGCAGAGGCTCCTCCCCGCCCCACCGCTGATATTGGCTTTTGGTAAAGAGGCCGAAGTCGGGCGATCCGGCACCGACGTCGGCCAATTGGTCAACCGCGCTGACGGCGGGTTTCAGTTTTTCGCCGACAGCATTAAAGAGTTCGGCAAGCGGACGGTAAAACGAGGTTTCGCCTCGCGCGGAACCAGTCGAGGCGATTTCGCGAATTTGTGTTAGGTATTTTTCGACGGGGTGCATGGATGCCGAAACTTTCTCGAAACAGTCTATTCATTCATGGGCGGTTTGCATCCCCTTTTTCCGCATTTCAAAGTTGCCGCCGCTACTTTTCAAACGGCGCAACCTCGTTGAGGTTGGAAGATTAGTCGTTCCGAACCTAGGGTAGCCTCGCTTCGCTCGCCAACCCTAGGCTGGAGGCCGAAACCCCTTTGGGGTTTTTGGGATTCGAATTATGGCTTGCGTCATTAAAGATGGTATTCCTTTGCGGCCATTGCATCCTTTGCGTTTCAACTCAATACCCTCCCCCATTTGACTTCCGAGTGCGGGGCGTGGAAAATCGCACCGGGTCGCATTGCCGCCCGGACCCGGATTGGCTCGCCCGTGAACGACGGCCATACACTTCCCATCCCCGCTCCGCCGCAGTCGCAACCCGAAGAGGCTTTCGAGCCGAGCGAAGCGCCCGTCCGCGAACGGCTCGAAAAGGCGCTCGGCGAAGGCTACGAACTGGGACCTCAAATCGGACAAGGCGGAATGGGAATCGTTTTTCGCGCGACCGATCTGCGGCTCAAGCGCGAAGTCGCAATAAAAGTCTTGCCGCCGGAGGTTAGTTCGCGCGCCGATCTTCGCAAGCGATTCGTCCGCGAAGCGCAGCTCGCGGCGAGTCTCACCCATCCGCACATCGTCCCCATTTATGATGTCGGCCAACGGCTTGGTCTCGCGTGGATTGTCATGGCTTATATCCACGGTGAATCGGTGCGCGATTTGATTCGGCGTTCCGGCGCACAGCCGAGCCACGTCACCGCGAAAATTCTCCGCGAGGTTGCGTGGGCGCTTTCTTATGCGCACGCTCGCGGCGTAGTTCATCGCGATATCAAACCGGATAACATCATGCTCGATCGCGCGTCGGGTCGCGCCATCGTCATGGACTTCGGACTCGCGAAAGTCGCCGACGAGGAAACGGAAGACGAGCATCTGACGCAGCCGGGGAAGGTTTTAGGGACGCCCGCTTATATGTCGCCCGAACAAGCGCGCGGCAAGGAGGCGGTGGATAATCGAACCGATCTCTATAGCCTCGGCATGGTCGGCTATCATCTTTTAACCGGACGCAATCCGTTTGATGCGTCGAGTCCGCAGGGGATTCTTGCGCGGGTTATCACCGAAAAGCCGCCCGACATCGGCAACGCACGTCCCGACGCACCCGAATGGCTTGCCGATACGATTCGCCATGCAATGGAGCGCCAACGCGACAAACGTTTTGAACACGCCGAACAAATGGCCGAGGCGCTCGATCGGGGCGGCGCGTCGCGCGAAATTCCAACCTCCGTCCAATCGCTCCTTGATCTTGCCGAAGGGTATGTGCAGATTTCGGTCATTGCCGCTTGGCTCATTTATATTATTGGTATTCCCCAACTGCCTAACGGAACATTGTTAATTCTCGCCGCGTTTTTCGTGACGCCATTCCTTGCCGCACTTCAATTGATCAACGCGCAGGGTCTGACGTGGCCTGAAATCCGCGAAGGGCTTGTTGCGCGTCGGCTTCATTGGTTGCGCAGCCTGAGCCTCAAGCGTGAAGCAGGACTCCATTATCCGTCCATAATTGTCTTTGTTGTTGCTGTCGCGGGGGTCTTTGTCATCCGATTTTCCGACACGCTTGTGAGTCTCTACGTTATGACCTACGATTGGTGGATCGGCGATTACCAGCAGTTCACCGAATTAAAACGCGGCCCGTTTGAAACGGGGGACCTTCTTTTCCGCGGGCCAATTTGGGCGTTGGCTTATGCCTTCGCCGGTTCGGTTTTCTGGGCGTGGCTCTTCGGGCTTCCGCTCAGCATCTCGGCGTGGCTCTTTGGGATCTCCCCCCACAAGCTCGACGCCGTCACTTCGTGGCGGATGCCTTTTTGGATGGACTTGCTCGGTCAGCTTGGTTTCAGGCGGGTCGGCTCGACTTCGCGGATTATCGAGGCGACCTCCGATTTCGGCCAACTCGCCGATCCAGCGGCGCGCGAAGCCGTGGCGTTCATCCGGACGCGTCGCAATCTTCCTTGGCGTTTGCGCTGGGGTTTGCGGAAGGAGATTTGTTACGGCGGACTCGCGGTCAAGCGGCTTTGGTGGACGAATGAAAAATTGCAGTCGCTCCGGAACCGCGCGCGGACTTACGCTCCCGCTGAAGTTCCCGCCAAGCTGGCGGGTTCGATCGAGCGGCGCGAGGCCATCGTAACCGAATGCGCGGCGGCGCTCGGCGGGCTTCGCGTCATGCTCGAAGAAGCCAGTTCGCCGCAAAATGATTCCACCGAGTCCAACGATCACGTTGTTCAAGAGCTGTATCGCCTGACCGGACCGCTCCGCCGAATTCGGATATTCAACAGAGTCTATATGACGCTTTGGACGCTGGGCGTCATTGTCGGCGCGGTTCTATCGCGGCATCATGTCCGGATCGGCCCCGCGCTTCCGACGACCCTTTTTTATGGGCTGTTGTTCATCATTCTCTTCCAGCTTTTCAAACGCCGGTTGTATGCTTAGAGTTTCTCGAAAATTGTAGGTCGGCTCTCTAGAGCCGACAAATATCTTGTCGGGACTGGAGTCCCAACCTACACCCAGACGGAATTTTGAAAATTCAAAAGGGCGGAACCTCTTTCGAAGTTCCGCCCATTCGTTTATCGGTTGTTGAGTTTTGAATTACATCGCGGGAGCTTGATTTGCGGCGTCGGCGGCCCATGCGGCCATCTGCTCGCGCATCATCATGTCCACGAAAACGCAGCATCCGGCGATTTCCTGCGATCCACCCGCATTCAAGGTTTCTTCAACTTGTGAAGTTTCCTTCGCATCCCCGACTTTCGACGAGGTCTCCGACTTGGGCGCTTCGATTGCCTTCGGCGCCGCTTTTACGATTTGGACGAAGTAGCCGTCAGCGCGATCAGGAGTCGGAACGCCCGCCGTTAAGGCCAAGGGAGGCGCGACGACGGTGTTAAACGCCACCTTTGCCGCGGGCAATGCCACTCCACCTCCGAGGGCGACAATCGTGCCGGCAATACCTGGAAAGACCAACTTTCCGGCAGGCTCCAGCGCGTAGTAGTAGGCCGTTCCCGCGCCCGATCCGACGCCGCCGATGGCCAGTCGTCCCGCCGTTTCGGTCGTGGATTTCGTCACCGCCCACGGATACGCAAGCGGCCAGCCGACGGCAAGGTTCCGCGTCGTTTCGGTCGCCGATTTCATGGAGTCGCGCCACGAATCGCCGACGCCCTTGACGATCATTTCTTGGATCATGTCGTGCGCGATAAAGTCCGTCCCTTCTTCGTACGATTTGCCCATCCCGCGATAAGTTTCCGCATCGGCGTAGTCGTCGAATTGTTCGCCCGCTTCCATAAAACTATCGCGAGCCGATTCCACGGGAGGAACGAATCCCGGCACGACGCGGACGCCGTAAACGGTTCCATCGTCGCCCGTGATTTCGCCGCGCGTGATGAGTTCGAGCTTTTGATCGGTGTTCAGAAAGTACTGATTCGATGTTTCGGCTTCATCGGCGCGCGCGGCTACGGCAACGCCGCCGACAAAGAAGGCCGCCATCAGCGTGGCCAACCGCGTCGTCAAGTGCTTGAGCCGAAAGCTGAGCAGTCTCCAGCGCCAGTGCGTGAGCGCGCGTTGAATGTCAGCGGCTTTCGTTGCGCCGACGGGCGCATCCTCGACGTTGCGATTATCGTTCTCAGCCGTCTCTGCGGCTGTGGATTTCCGATTCCGTTTCTCGTTTCGTTTGTTGCGTTTCATAATGCTTTTCCTCGTTTCCTTCAGTCTCTATCCCTCCGCTAAGGGAGTGGACGCCCATGAAGGAGCGGGAAATAGGCCGAACTGAGTGCCAAATGTCTGAGCCGCATATATTATTGTATTTAATACATTTATATCAGTTCTAAGGCCTAAAAAGCAATCATCGATTCCGAATCTAATCAGACATGAAATGTAGGCAACATTCATTTCATGAATCTATTAGCCGCGAAGAGGCACAAAAGCCACAAAACAATTTTGCTTATGCGCCTCTTGCGCCTTTTTGTGGCTAAATTCAAAACTTGGTTAAAGGCTTACCGCTGATCTTGACTCCCGCCAAACGCCAAGAACAAGATGGCAAGAGTTGAATGGCTAATGATTTACCTCGACCACTGCGCCACTACGCCACCCGACCCGGAAGTCCTCCGCGCGAAGGCCGAGGCGTTGGAACTTGCGCGAACGGGCAAATTGGCCAACCCTTCGAGCGTTCACTCGGCGGGGCGCAAAGCGCGGGCGATGGTTTCCGAATCTCGTCGCGCCGTCGCTAAAGCGATTCACGCCAAACCCGAAGAAATCGTTTTCACTTCGTCCGCGTCCGAAGCCAATAACCTTGCGATTCAAGGAATTGCCGAAGCACATGGCGATTCGCCGATCAAGCTGGTGGTCTCGGCCATTGAGCACGAGTGCGTGCTGAACGCCGCGCGCGCGCTGGCTGCATCCGATCCGCGCGTGAAACTTATCGAAGTCGCGCCGAACGAGGAGGGGGTCATTCAATCCGAATCGGTCGAGCGGGCTTGCAAGGGTGGCGCGGCGCTGGTTTGCGTCATGGCGGTCAACAACGAAACGGGCGTCATTCAGCCGGTCGCTGAAATCGCCAAAATCGCTCACCGAGCCGGAGGGCGAATGCTCGTGGACGCCGTGCAGGCCATGGGGCGAATCGAGGTTGATCCCGGAGCGTGGGATTGCGATTTGATTTCGATTTCCGCGCACAAAATTTACGGTCCCCAGGGGGTCGGAATGCTCTGGGTGAAACGGGGTACGCCGCTCAAGGCCCTAATCCACGGCGGGCACCAGGAAGGAAATCGCCGCGCGGGAACGGAGAACGTTTCCGGGATTGTCGGCTTTGCGCGTGCGATGACACTGGCCGCTGAACGCATCGCCGAAACCCACACGCAGATGAAATCATTGGAGACCGCATTCCTCGAACGTCTCGTGGAATGTGGAGCCGAATTCGTCATCAATGGCGCCATCGAACGAAAAGTTCCGGGCATCTTGAACCTGAGTCTCGATGGCGCGCAAAGCCACGACTTCGTCGCGGGGATGGATTTGGCGGGCATCGCCATTTCGGCGGGCGCGGCTTGTTCGTCGGGCGTGATCGAGCCTTCGCGCGTGATCCGCGCAATGGGACTTCCCGATTCGCGCGCCGGTTCATCCATTCGCATTTCGTTTGGAAAAGGGAACACCATTTCGGAAGCGCGCACGGCCGCCGAAGCGCTCGCCAAACTTCAAAAGCGGTTTCTCGATGGAGATAACGCCGCGTTGGAAGTATGCGAGGACGAATCCGAGTACTTATCCGATGCCGCAATTGTGAGCCACATCGCGACTACGGATATCGAGAAACTCTCGATTGAAACGCGCAAGCTACTGCACGATCTCAGTCAACCCATGGCCGCGATTTTGGGACGATTGCAACTGCTGGAACTCAAAGCGGGCGAGGGGGATCCGAACGCAAAGGCGATTCACGATCTCGTGCGGCAGGCTTCTTCCGCGAATGATCTCATGCGTCGTATTCACGATCTTCATCGCGCGGTATCAACGGGCCGCGAATGATGTTGCCGATGGATCGCGACACGTTTTCACCTACGCTTCGTTGGTCCGCGTGGACGGGGATTGTCCTGCTCGCCGTGGCGATTCGCTTCGTCGGATTGGATCATTGTCCCGCTGGATTTTTCTGTGACGAGGCCGAGAAGGGCTACAACGCCTGGGCACTTGCAACGTCGGGCGGCATCGTCGAATTCCCCCTCCGCGCGAGCACGGCAAATCAGGAATCGCGCGGCGTTGTTTTCCGAAAATGGCCGACGCACATCGAAGTCTTGGGCGTTATCACCTCCGCCGTTTATCAATACGGCTCGATCCCGTTTGTTTCGGTCTTTGGTCTTTCCGTCGCTTCATCGCGCATGGCGGCGGCGATGGCGGGAGTCCTTTGCGTGGCGTTCGCGGGAATTCTGCTCCTCAGGATTTGGCCGCACTCTCACGCGCTCGGCGCGATGCTTTGGCTCGCCGTCTGTCCGTGGCATTACCTTTTCAGTCGCTGGGCGTTGCAGGGAATTTTTGTTCCGCTGCTGATGTTGATCGTGGTTGCTGGTGCAACAGGCATCGAATGCGAGCGGCGATGGGGCTGGCCGCTCACGGGAATCGGTTTGGGACTCGTCTATTATGCTTACTCCGGCGCGCAACCGTTCGCGTTGCTTTGGGGCGCGGCGATCATGCTCGCTTATCGTCGCGAGTTTGCGTCGCACTTGCGCGAAGTCGCCGTTGGTGTCGCGCTCTTTGCCTTGATCGCGGGGCCGACCATTTTCATTACGTTTTTCGCGGGCGGAGCGGAACGGCTTTCGACCGTTGCGCTGTGGAACGCCCCCGACGCAACACCGTTATTGAACGCCCAACGCTTTGTGCTCGGTTACCTCGCGCATTTGAATCCGTGGTTTCTCTTTTTCAAATCCGATTCTCTATTGCGCCACGGCATTCCGGGATTCGGTCAATTGCTTGCGACCGATCTCGTGTTTCTTCCTTTGGGATTGTGGACGATGTACACACGCAAATATCCCTGTTCGCGCGTTTTGCTCACGGCGTTTCTTTGCGGCCCCATCGGCGCGGCGATCACTTGGGAACATATCCCGCATTCGCTCCGCGCGATTCCGATGGTTCTGCCCGCCGCGATTTGGGGCGGAGTCGGTCTTGTCCGGCTTGCGGAAATCGTTAGCCAAAAATCACGCGCGGTTTCGATGCTTATTCTCATCGTCTGTTTAGGTTTCTCGGGTTTTGTATTCGCGCGTTATTGGGCGATTCAAAGCGATGGCGCAAGGCAGGATTATGAGAGCGGATTCACGGCAAGTTGGCCTGCAGCGTTCGAGCGCGCGGTAGAGGAACAAGCGAAAACTAAAGGTAGAATTTGGGTGAACGGACTCATTCCGCTGGGGCCGTATTACGCGATGATGTACGGAAAAATCCCGCCCGAACGCGCGACGCAGGAAGGATTGGAAAAGTTCGGTTACATCTTTTTCAATCCGCGACTCGGCCCGCGCGAGATGCTTCTTCAACAAATGGGAACACAAGACGTCTTACTCGATCTGGACGCAAACGCAGTAGCTCAACTTTATCGAGCCGATGGAAGCGCGATCAATCCGACCAAAACGTTTTGACGGCGTCATCGGCGGGGCGATTTCGAATTTCATCCGGCGTTCCGACCTGCGCGAGCCGCCCCTCGATCATGATCGCGAGCCGATCCGCAATGGCCTCGGCCTCTTCCTTGTCGTGCGTGACGTAAAGCATGGTCATCCCCAATTTTTTCTGGATGTCGCGAATTTCCGAGCGCATCGCTTTGCGCAACTTCGCGTCGAGATTGCTGAGCGGTTCATCGAGCAACAGCGCCTGCGGTTCCATAATGAGCCCTCGCGCGAGCGCGACGCGTTGCTGTTGCCCGCCCGAAAGTTGATGGGGATGCTTCGACTCCTGCCCCTTGAGCCGCGTGAGTTCGAGGATGGATTCCAATTTCCGTTCGCGTTCCTCGCGCAGGATTTTTTTGATCCGCAGCGGATAATCAATGTTCCGCGCGACGGTCATGTGCGGCCAGACCGCATACGATTGAAACACCATGCCGACGCCGCGCGATTCGGGAGGAACGCAAACCCCAGCGGCGACGTCGTTCATGACCCGCCCGCCAATTTCGATTCGCCCCGCGTCGGGAATTTCGAGTCCCGCGATCATGCGCAGCGTCGTCGTCTTGCCGCAGCCCGAAGGACCCAAAAATGCGACAAGTTCACCCGACGCGATATCGAAATCGAGCGGCTTAATCGCGTGATATTGATCGTAACGTTTTTCCAAACGCCGAATGACGACTTCGCTCATGCTATGCGGCTCCTTGCGCGCGAGGAAAACCAACCCGCCATCCCGTAGGTTACGAGGATCAGCATAAAAATCATCATCGCGACAACACTCGCCGACGGTGGATCGGCGTATTCCTGTAGGTTAAAAAGAACGGTTCCCACGGTTTCGGTTTTGGGGCCGACAAGCAGCACCGACATAGTGAGTTCGCCGAACGCGGGCATAAAGACGAGAAACCACCCGGCCAAAATCGAGGGGCGAAGCAGCGGCAGCCAAATCGTTGTGAAGGCTTTCACGAATCCCGCCCCGCTGATCCGCGCCGCTTCTTCGAGCGTCACGTCAATTTGTTTGACGCTCGATGAAAGAGTCGAGACGGCGAACGAAAAGTTCTTTGCGAAATAGGCGAGTAGCAAAATCCAAAGGGTGTCGGTGAGCGGCAGAATGCGCGACCAACAGAGCGTCATGCCGAGCGCGAGAATCGTCCCCGGCGTTGCATAAGGAAGCGCAATCACCGCGCCCCATGCCGAACCGCTTTTGATTTTTGGATGCGCGCGGAAATAGGCGAGCGCGGTTCCGGCGATAACGGCCAACATCGCCGCGCCGGACGAAAGTATCAGCGAATTGATAAAGCCCCGCGCCGTTTCAGGACGCTCGAAAAGGACATACCGATATTTTTCGATCGTGAAATTCGAGGGAGCGAAATTTCCTGATACGTTCATGAAGGAAGTCGCCGCCAGCGCGGCCAAAGGCAGAAAGCACGAGAGGAACAAAAGGAGCGAAACTCCCGTCGCTGCGGGCCAACGCCAAACGCCAAGTCGCGTGAGCGAAGGCCGCGCCGATTTGCCCGTAACCGTCACGATGCGCCGCCCGTGCGAGAGCCGATCCGCGACAAATGAAGCGATCAGCGCGAGCGCAAGAAGAGCCGATCCCATCGCCGACGCCGCGTAAATCCCATCCACGCTCCCGCCCTTGATCTCCTCGTAAATCCGCGTTGTGAGAACCGTCACGCGTTCGGGTTTGCCGATGAGATACGGAACGCCGAACGAGGCCGCCGTCGCCGAAAAAACGAGAAACGCGCTTCCGAGCAACGCGGGACGGAGAAGCGGAAGCGTGACATCCACGAGCACGCGCAAAGGTTTCGCGCCGCTCATTCGCGCGGCCTCTTCGAGACTCGGATCGCTTTTTTCGAGCGCGGTCAGGACGGCAAGATAAACGATCGAATAGGCGTAGAGACTTTCGACCCAAACGATTCCCCATCGCGAATAGATGTTGACCACGGCCTCGCCCAAGAGCCGATTGATCCAGCCGACCGTCGGATTGGCGAGATTGATCCACGCGACGGCGTTCAGGTAAGGCGGAACGACATAGGGAAGCAGCAGCATGAACCTGAAAAACCGCGCGGCGGGGAGATCGGTCCGCGCAACGAGCCACGCCGACGGGATCGCGAGCGCGATTGAAAAAAGCACGGTTGCCGATGAGATGAGCAGCGTATTGACAAGCGCACGATAGTTCGCCGCTTCCGTCCAAGCCTCGCGATAAAAACGAAACGTAAATCCCTCGGGCGTCCATACAGACCGCGCGATCACCCACGCGATGGGAAGCGAGGTGAATACAAATAATAAGAGCCAGAAGAAAGTACGGAAGGCCATCGCGCGGGGTTTCAACATGACTGGCTCCACCCGACGTGCGCGATTTACTCCGCCATGATCTCGGAGAACTTTTTCTTGATCTCCTCGCGCTGTGCGAGTGTGTCGCGGAGAAATTCGTTGCTCCATGTGACGAGCGGTTTTGCGGAAATCTCAGCGTATGTTTTTGCTCCTTTGGGCGGCGAGACCTGTGGATAAGGGGAATACATGTTCCCCGCGACGATGGCGTTCTGCCCCGGCTGCGAAAGGAGATAATCGTAAATTTTCTTGGCCGCGTCGGGCGCCGCGCACGATTTAAAAATCGCGATCGGGCTGGGGACCAAAATCGCGCCGTCGGCAGGATAGATGATCTCGATCGGAGCCTCTGGGTTATCGGCTTTGGCCTTTAGAAGGTTTTCCAAAAGGATAATACCGACCTCTTTTTCGCCGGTGACGAGACGGTTCAGAACCGAGCTGTTCCCTCCCGCCGCGACCATCTTGTTTTTGCGCTGCGCTTGCCAAAAATCCCATCCGTAGGTTTTCGTAAGCGACGCCACGGCCGTGAACGCCGAACCGGAAGCCAGAGGATCGCCCATCGTCGCCTTGCCCGCCCACCGCTCGGCGTTCAAATCGTCGAAACGCTTCGGCGCTTCCTCCGCTTTCACTTTGTCGCGGTTATACGCCATGACGACGACGGGCATCCGGACGGTCGTGAACGCATGCTCGGGGTCTTTTAATTCGGCGGGAAGAATAGAGGCGTGCTCCGATTCGTAATCGAGCAACAGCCCTTTGTTCTTGAGTTCCAAATACCAAAACGGGTCGGAGGTCATGACGATGTCGGCGTTGACCTTACCCGAAGCAATCTCCGCGTTAATCTTCGCGGCGACCTCCTCGCTTCCCTTTTGATACCACTCGATTTCAACGTCCGGGAATTCCATTTCCATGAGCGGCTTTAGGTTGGCGATCACGTTTTCATAAATCGAAGTGTAGATCGTAATCTTCGAAGATTTGGTTGACGCCGATTTCCCGCAGGCTGCAAAAGCGAACGCGAGGAGGATCGGAAGAGCGAAAACAATCCGGCGGAAAAAAGAATGACGGGAAATCATGATGACCGACTCCGAAATAAACAGTCGGCCATGAAAGCACGACGGGCATGGGAGGTCAATGGCGCGCCCGGGTAAGAGTGAATGCCTTCATCGCTTGGGTGCCGCATTGCGATGAGCCAATCGAACGCGGGTCATATGTTCGCGCAAACCGCCCCCTTGCAAAAAATCATGCTCCAAGCGGCGGAGTTGCTGATCGAGTAGGTAGTTCGTTTGGTGAATCAGACAAATGGCAATATTCGCGATGACCTCTGGAGGACGGGTCTCCATGAATTCCCGATAAAGCTCGTAGGTATGCGGTGTCGTGCGTCCTAGCTGCCGGACGAACTTAGCTTCTTTGGAATCCTTGTCCCAAATGGGATGATCGCGCACTCGGAGGTAATCGCGGTAATCGGCGAGGAGTTCTTCGAGACTGGCCCGGCCCACGTTGGTGAGCTTGATTTCGGTTTCCTTGGAGGTCACGGCGGCTTTACTGCCTTCGAGGATGTTTTGCTTCCCGGAGCGCGCAGACTGAATCATCTGGTCAATGGTGCGGTCTCCTTTCGCGAGATACTTATGCGCGAAGCGGAAAGTGATGTCATAGATGACTTCGGCTTTCTGGAACGAAAGAAGGGTTTGATAGTCTCCGCGCCGTGGGAGAATTCGTTCGGGTTGATCGGAAGAATGGGAATTATGGGAAGAATGAGAGGAATGGGAGGAGTTGGAGGAATTGGAGGAATTGGAAGAGTGGGAAGAATGGGAAGATTGGGAAGATTGGGAAGATTGGGAAGAATGGGAAGAATGGGAAGATTGAGAGACATGAGAGGATTGAGCGTCATGGGAGTTATTTCTCCCATAACTCGCATTCTTCGCATTCTTCCCATCATTCTTCATTGTTGGCAGTTTCACATACCACACTTCTCTGTTTCAACCGCATCTTGCGGTCTCCATCAGTTGTGGCTAATCTCGTCCTAGTCCTGCGCAATGGTAAAAGAGGCCACGCCATGAAAGTTCTTCGCACGCCCGATGAGCGATTTGCCAATCTGCCCGATTATCCGTTCAAGCCGCATTACGCCGACGTGAACGGCATCCGAATGCATTACGTGGACGAGGGAGCAGGCGATCCGATTCTTTGTCTTCACGGCGAGCCTTCGTGGAGTTATCTCTACCGAAAAATGATCCCGATTCTTGCCAAAGGCAATCGCGTGATCGCGCCCGATTTGGTGGGATTCGGAAAATCGGACAAGCCCGCCGATAAAACCGACTGCACGTTCACGATGCATTTCAACGCGGTGAAAGGTCTGATCGAGGTTCTCGATTTGCGCCGCGCGACGCTGGTTTGTCAGGATTGGGGAGGTCTCTTAGGATTGCCCGCCGCCGCCGAACTTTCGGATCGCTTCTCGCGGCTCGTCATCATGAACACCGGCCTTCCGACGGGCGAAGACAAGCCGACTCCCGGATTTCTCGCGTGGCGTTCCGCCGCAGAAAAAATGGCCGATATGGACGTCGGCCGCGTGGTGCAAAGCGGATGCTTTACAAAACTTTCGCCCGAGGTCGTCGCGGCCTACAATGCGCCTTTCCCCGATGCAAGTTACAAGGCCGCCGCGCACAAATTCCCGCTGCTCGTGCCGATCTCGCCCGATTGCGAGGCCGCGCCGACGATGAAGCGCGCCAGAGAATCTTTCAAGTCGTGGACGAAACCCGCGCTCGTGATGTTCTCCGACAAAGACCCCGTCACGGCAGGCGGCGACAAAGGATTCCGCAAAAATATTCCGTCGGCCAAAGACGAACCCGAAATCGTCATCCGCGACGCGGGACATTTTCTCCAAGAAGACAAAGGCGAAGAAATCGCGCAGCAGATTGTCGAATTCATCGCGCGACGTCCGAGTTAGATACGATTGGCGGGTTGCGATGAAGGGCTTTTTTAGGGAGAATGATGGCATGAACGTTGCCGATTTACCCATCCAGATTGATCGCGAAAAGATCGCCGAATTTTGCCATTCGCGTGGCATCAGCAAGCTAAGCCTGTTCGGTTCGGTATTACGGGACGACTTTGACCCGGAGCGCAGTGATGTGGATGTGCTGGCGGAGTTTGCTCCGGGAGTTCGGCCAGGTTTGAAGTTTTTCGGTTATGGCGAGGAATTGTCGGAAATCATCGGTCGAAAGGTGGACTTCCACACCAAAGAATGGTTGAGCAAATACTTCCGGGATGAAGTCATTCGCGAGGCCATGGCGATACATGAGTAAGCACGATCCTGCGGTAACGTTGCGGCAGATTGCGGACTACGCGATGCAGGCGCAGGAGTTGTGTTCGCAGAATTCATTGACGGAAATCCAAGCCGACTGGCGGAAGCGCGCGGCCTTCGAACGCGTGATGGAAGTGCTTGGCGAAGCGGTGAAGCGGCTGCCCCCCGAGTTATGCCAGCGTTATCCCGCTGTACCGTGGAAGCTGATAGCGGGCATGCGAGACCGAGTCAGCCACGGATACGACGCGATTGATCACCAGACTTTGTGGGACGCCGTACAGGATGATTTGCCCGACTTGCTCTCCACGATCGAGCAGATGCTTAGATATTTGCAGCATAATGCATGATTACGCGAGCGCTTATGATCGCATAAGGAACTTCCGACGTTACGCTGCTTGCCGTTTCCATTCGTTCGCCCGATGATGCGCGGAGATGGAAAGAGAACCGGACAATCCGTTCGAAGGGATCGCGGCATCCCCGCCCGCGCGCGGCGGATCGGTCGTTCGACCCTCCATCGCAAGGCCCATGGTCTTCGTCGCGCTCGCGTTTGTCGCGGGACTCAGCGTAGGCCGCGTTTGGACAATCCCGATTTGGAGCCTTTGGATACCCGCGATTGCGCTCGCGGCGTGGACGGCGTGGGATCTGCGCCCGCGCCGCCGACACGTCGAATTCCGCCGCGAAGACTACCATCCACCCCGCACCGGTTACTTGTTGTTCGTCGCCGTCGCCCTTCTCGGCTGGGCGCGGAGCATTCAAGTTGTCGCCATAGATAACGCCGCCGATGCGCTTGCGGAACATTTCGAGCGGTTCGATTCCTGCGACGTCTCGGGTCGTGTTTCCGAACCTGTTTACAAGAAGTTCGGTCGGTGGCGCGTCGTCCTACAGGACGTGAAAATCGCCGCGCATGGTAACACTGAAGAGCCGACGCCATTTCCGCTGAAGATCGAATTACGCATTCCCGAATCGGTTGTATCGCAGCGTCTCATACAGGGAATGAGCATCTCGGTGATGGGAAATTTCTCACGACCAGCCCCCGTTTCAATTCCGGGCGATCAAGGTTTCGAAACATTTCTGAAAGGCCACGGCATCGGCGCGCAAGTCTGGATCGAGAAAACAGCGCGCGTCGAAAGGTTGCCGGAGGACGATAGCTCAAGTGTCGGATTCTTCCGTTTAATGGACACGGCGCGCGAAAAAATCCGGAGCGCGCTTTCCGCTCACATGGAACCCACGCAAAGCGCGCTCGCGATGGGGCTTCTGCTCGGCGACCGCGAAGGACTCGGCGCGGAGACGAACGACGCCTTCATGCGCACGGGCATCTATCACATCCTGAGCGTGTCGGGACTTCATACGGCGTTCGTTCTCGCGATTGCGCTCTTTGTCGCGCGGTTTATCTGGCTTCCGCCGCGAGCCTGCGCGGCCTTTGGAATCGGATTGCTCGCGGGATACGCGATCCTGACGGGATTGGATCCGCCCGTCGTCCGCGCAGCGATCATGGGCGCGTTCGTCCTCGCCGCGTGGATTCTGGGGCGCGCTTCGTCACCACTCTCCGCGCTCGCAACGTCCGCTTTCCTGACCTTGCTTTACGATCCGCGCAACCTCCTCCGCGCGGATTGGCAGCTCTCTTACGTCTGCGTCTTGTCCCTGATTCGATGGGGATTCCCCGCGTATGGAATGATCCTTCCCTCCGATCCGACGCTCACCACTCTGCGCCATAATTGGCACTCGCGATTTCGTTTTTTATCGCGGCTCGTTGTCACTTATCTTTGGCTCCCGATCAGCGTTTCGCTCGCGATTCAACTCGGCGTTCTTCCGCTGCAGATCGGAATCTTCAAACAGTTCAGCATCGTCGGAATCTTGGTTCAGCCGATTGCGGTCGTCATGACGTTCCTTATCATGGCAGGCTCGGGACTCACGGCCATGCTCGGTTGGATCGCGCCCGTCGGCGATTTTTTAGGCGTCGCGACGGGGCTCCTGATTGAAGGTTTCATGAGTTTCATTCAATGGCTCGGACAAGGTTCGTGGTCCGCCATTCCGATTCAGCCCCCGCATCCCGCATGGATCACCCTCTATTACGCCATCCTCGTTTGGGGTCCCGAACTCGGTCGCGAGGGGGCGCCTAGAATTCAGATGACTCGCAAACAAAAGGGTATGTGGCTCGCGCGATTCGCGGTCGCCCTTACGGTGCTTTTCTTTCTTGGTCGCTTTCGCTACGAACCTGCGCGGTCATCGAACACATTTGATTTCTATGTCGTTGACGTCGGCCAAGGCGATGGATTGATCCTACAATTTCCGAATGGCGAAACGGCGGTGATTGACGGAGGACGGCGTGGGTCCACCTCGCGACCACCCATCGTCCGAATGCTCGAACACTTGGGCGCACAGAAGCTCGCGTTTGTGGTCGCGACGCACGCCGACGCCGACCACATCGGCGGACTTATCCCGATTCTGCGCAATTACTCCGTCGGCGAATTCATCTGCGGCCCCGACGTTTCCGAATCGCGCGATTACGCGGCTCTGAAGGACATCCTTGAGCGGAAAAAAATCCCCGTGAGGAAAATCAGCGCGGGTGAATATCTTCCCGAGCTTGGAGGCGTTGCGTTGAAGGCGCTCAATCCCGAAGTTGGACTCGATGACAACGAAGCGTCTGTGACGCTGCTGGCCGATTATCGCGAAGTTGAGATTCTACTGACGGGCGATATCGAGCGTGGCGCGGAGAGCAACATCTTGCGACGCTATTTCGCCGAAGACGTTGACGTTTTGAAAGTCGCGCATCACGGTAGCGACGGTTCAAGCTCCGACGATTTCTTGGACGCATTCACTCCGGAAATTGCGCTTATCAGCGTCGGGCGGAACAATTCCTATCACCACCCCGGAGACCACACGCTCGCGCGGCTCGAGTCGCGCGGGATTCAAGTCGCCCGCACCGACCGCGACGGCTCGCTGCTTCTCCGCACCGACGGCCACAAAATGGCGTTATTCCATTACCAAGATGTTGCTCGATAACTACCATGCATCAATGTGGGAATCGGTCTCCGACCGCCGACTCGGGCGAACTATTCGACCTTAACATCCCATTCGCCGGTGGCCAGCGCATTGGTAATCGCGCGGATGCGATAGGGTGTTTCGCCGCCGCCGGGATGTTTGATCGTGATTTCTTCGCCGACCTTCTTTCCAAGAAACTGTTTCACCATCGGCGCAAGGCACGAAAGGATGTTCTGCTCTGGAACCGCTTCCCACCGCCCCAAGATCGTAAATCGCTCGACCTGTCCCGACTTTATATTGTCGGCTTCAAACGCGGTCCCAAAGGCGATGGCGTCTGCATTGACCATGGCGGCCGTGATCACGCGGACATTCGAAAGCGCCTCCTGTAATTGCAGCGTCTGCTGCATGAGCATCTTCTGCTTATCCTTGGCCGCGTGATATCCCGCATTCTCTTTGAGATCGCCTTCCTGACGCGCTTCCTCAATCTCGCGACTGTTGGCCGGAATGATGACGGTATTTAGTTCCGCGAGTTCTTTCAGTTTGATCGAACGCATCTTCTCGGTGCAGAGCATCTGCTCGGAATCGGGAGTAGCCGATAGAGGCGGCGCGGTATCGAGGTCTTTGCGCGTGAGCAGAAGCTGCTTGTCGGCGGCGGCCTTGATCGTATCGGACAATCCCTTGTGGTGTTGGAGCGACTTGCGAAGCCGTTGCGCTTGATCGAGCGACATGGCCTCGGCAGCGCGGCAAAGGGCGGCAAAGTGCTTGGCCTGCAAAAGCGATTTCGCTCGGCTGGCAAGACTCTTGGCCGTTGCCTGAGCCTCTTTTCCCGCGCGTGGGTCGTCCATCGTTTGTTGCCACATCTCAAGATCATCGAGCAGATGCGGTATGAGCCAACTGATCGGAAAATAGTCCTCGATGTGATTCCAGTTTGCTTCGACAATCGCCTTGACCGCCCACATATACGTGCTCGGATTTTCGAGCGAGTTTTCAAACAAACCTTCAAGCGCCTTGACCGCTAGTTCAACGTGATGTTCCTCGTCGAGTTCGCGCCAAATCGCCTGTGCAAGCTTGATCGGAGCCGAAGGAAGAATCTCAACAGCCTTTTCAATTCCCGCTTTACCCTCACGAGCCATCATGTGTTTGAGTGCGCGCATTGCATAGGTAACGTTGTCCACGTCGCCCAGTTCGGCAAAGTCGGTCATCTCGGCGAGGATCGTTTCGGGCATGGGGATGGCGCGTCCCGCCCCTTTCATCTGATCGTGCGCCGCGCGGATATCCTGCGCAAGAAACGCCGATTGTAATTGATCCGTGCGCGACATCTTATGATCGCCCACCAAGCCGATCTGATAATCTTCTTCCAACCGCTTCAGCATTCGGCCCAGCAATTTCGGATCGAGTGTCTTACCCTTTTGCGCGTCGGCCAGGTTCTGAAACGCCGCGACCCGCTGCGAGAGATCGGCTTCGGCGTCGAAAAACACGTCCTCGATTTCCTCTTCGAACGTCTTGGGACGATCACGCAGAATGATCTCGGCGTGCGCGCCCCCCTTTGAATCGAAGTCGGTCATCGCGTCGAGCTTCAATTCGCGACGCGCGCGGGTCCACCACGAATTCCAACTCGAAGCCGGAACGACGACGCCGACTAAAAGCTGTTTGAGCGCGGCTTGCTTGAGCCGACGTCCCGAACATTCGACCGCCATCTTGATGACCGCGAGGGGATTCTCATCGGCCAATTCCCAGAGCTTTTCTGGTTCCTTCGCCCGCCGCGCGAGGAAGTGATCGGGCGGAAGGTAGGTCAGGAAATTCTTGACCCCCTCGAACGTCATCGGCTTATTTTTTTCCGTCGCAAAATCGAGCGTCAACTTCCCCGTCCGGAGATCGAGCGATTTGACCACCCCCTCACCCCACGTCTTATGTTGAAAAACATTCCCGGGGGAAAGTCGCAGGAAATTCTTGAACCGCTTGATCGCCTGATCCACCGGCGAATCGGCGTCAATCTTCGAGGCGCGGAGCATCTCATCAAGGTTCGGCTGTCCGCTGAAATTTTCGCGGAGCGCTCGCGACGTGAATTTTCGGATCGCCTCCGATTGCGGAAAGTTCCCGGCAATGATGCCCAAGATTCGGTACATCAGCTTCCAATCGGAACGCCCTTGCAGCGCCTCCAAGAGCATGACCATGAAATTATGCGCCGCTTCCTCCGCTCCGTTCTTGACCAGGGCCTGCACAAATTGAGTATAGAAATCGGTTTCGGTTGGCGGTTTTTCTACGAACTCCAACCACGAGGCTTCGATCTCTTTAACTTCGTTGTGCCGCGCCAAATTCAAAATTTGTGTCGCCAAAGTGGGCATTGTGGGGCTTTCGGTCATGGGTCAACCTCGAATCTAAAATACGGACAATAAGAGCTTGTCCTCGTCGGTGTGCGGACGGGGAACAATACGACTAAAATAATTGAAACAATTAAAGTTAGGTCATAGGCATTTTGCCAAATAGCGATGGAATTCCACCATGAACTTCGTGAAAAATCAATGAGGAATTTTGATTGCAGATCACCCCAAACGTGGATAAGATGCCACGGATTTGCCCTGCATCGCGCGTCGGGGTCATGAATTTGACCTTGGGCGGGCGGTCGTTTATTGGCGATGACCCGTCACGATTGCAAGAGCAAGATCGTTCATTCTATTACGGATAGGACTCAAGAATCATGGCCGTTTCATTCATGGATTTAACCCGACTTCACAAGCCCCTAAAGGCCGAGTTGCTCAAGGCTTGCGAAGATTGCCTCATGAACAATGACTTTGTTCTGGGTTCCCACTTGAAATCCTTCGAGGCCAACTTCGCCAAGAAAATGGGTACCAAGCACGCTTTGGGCGTCGCATCGGGAACCGATGCGCTTCTCCTCACCCTTCATGCGATTGGGGTCGGACCTGGCGACGAAGTCATTTGTCCTGCGTTTGGATTTGTTGCAACAGCCGACGTGATCCTTCGCATGGGAGCCAACGTTGTCTTCGTGGACGTGAAGGAAGACTACGCGATTGACGTTGAAGCCGCCAAGCTTGCCGTCACGGAAAAGACGAAGGCGATCATCGCTGTTCATCTGTTCGGACAGGCGGCGGAAATCGAAACGCTCGCGCAGGTCGCGGCGGATTACGGTATTTATTTGATCGAAGATGTCGCGCAGGCGTGTGGAGCCGAGGTCGGCGGTCGCGCGCTCGGAACCTACGGCATTGCGGGTTGCTACAGCTTCTATCCCACCAAAAATCTGGGCGGCATGGGCGACGGCGGCATGATCGTTTCCGAATCGGACGAACTCGCCGCGCGCGTCAAGTTGCTTCGCGATCACGGACGCGAATCGGATCTCCGTTTCGTGGACGTCGGTTACAACAGCCGACTCGATTCGATTCAGGCGGCAATGCTCAATATCAAACTCGCCAACCTGACCGAAGACAACGAAGACCGAATTGCCAACGCCGCGTTCTATAACGACCGGCTGAGCAAAGACGTTTTCACGCTCCCCGAGTATAAGGACGACATGTCGCACGTTTACAGCAACTACACGATTCGGCATCCGAACCGCGACGACCTGAAGACCTTCCTCGGCGAGCGCGGAATCGAGACGCGAATCTATTATCCGGTTCCTCTTCACCTTCAACCTTGCTTCGAGACGCTCGGATACCGCGAGGGGCACTTCCCCGTGAGCGAAATGCTGGCCAAGCAGGTCCTTTCAATTCCCGTCTATCCGGGTCTCACGCGCAAGGAGCTTGAGGAAGTCGCGCATACGATCGAGCTTTACGCCAAGACGCATAAGCTGGCGGCGGCGAAGTAGTTTTTTCCAACCTTCGTGGCGCGGTTGTTTTCGCAATCGAATTGACGGAAGCGGAACGCCGCGCCATGTCCATTACGCCCATTGATATCCAACACATGAATGACGCGCTCGAATTGGCGGCGCGGGCGCGGGGAAGAACTTCGCCCAATCCAATGGTCGGCGCGCTCGTCGTTCGCGAAGGCGAAATCGTCGGGCGCGGTTTTCACGCCAAGGCTGGCGAAGCCCACGCCGAGGTCAACGCTTTGCGCGAGGCCGGGGATCGCTCGCGCGGCGCGACGCTCTATTGCACGCTCGAACCGTGTTGCCATCACGGACGAACCCCGCCATGCAGTCAGGCGGTGATCGGAGCCGGGATCAAACGTGCCGTCATTGCGATGCAGGATCCCAACCCAAAAGTAGCGGGCAAAGGGATTGCGGAACTATGTCTGGCGGGGATGCAAGTCGAGGTTGGTTGCATGGAACGCGAAGCGCGGCGGCTAAACGAACACTTTATCGTTTATCACACGCTCGGCCGTCCCTTTGTCACAATTAAATGGGCGATGACGCTCGATGGTCGCACTTCGACGGATTCAGGCGACTCGAAATGGATCAGCGGTGTATTCTCGCGGCGGCTTGTGCATCACCATCGCTACCTTCACGACGCCGTTCTCGTTGGCGCAGAAACCATCCGGCGCGATGACCCAATTCTAAACGTCCGATTAGAACTTTACGATGGACCGCAACCCAAACGGATCGTCCTCGACCCCAAGCTTTCCATCTCGCCCGACGCAAAACTCCTAACCGAAAAGGGGGGCGGTGAAGTCATTATCGTTACTTCTGGCTCCGCGCCACTTGAGAAACGCGCGCGGATCGAGCAACTCGGTGGCCGCGTCGTCGAAGTTGCCGCAGACCCGGACGGAAACATTGAGTTGAAAGCGCTCATGAGTTTCCTTCACACCGAAAAACTCCTTTCCATTTTTGCCGAAGGAGGCCGACGAATTCATACGTCGCTGCTGCGCGGAGGATATTGCGACAAGATCGTTGCCTTTATCGCTCCGAAACTGATCGGTGGTTCGGGCGCCCACAATCCCCTGCTCGATTTGGGAATCGGCACAATGGATCAATCCATCCAGATTCTGAATTCCCACTGGACTCCCATCGGCAATGACATTTACCTCGAAGGTTATCTTCGCGAAATATAGGTCCTTAATCATGGAGAAATCACCGAGGATTAACCGCAAAGACCGCCAAGAACGCAAAGAAGGAAATACGAGCATGAGATTGAGATTTTCGATCAACGTAACACGTTCATATAGGTTCGACTCTTCGCGCTCTTGGCGGTCTTTGCGGTTAAGTATTTGTAATTTAGATGCTATTTAAGTGGACATGGAAGACGCTTCCCAAAATTCCTCCCGCGCCGAACGAGTGGACGCCCTCTATCGTCTGTGCGGTGATGGTGGCTGGATCGCGAGCGAATTGTTGCGGGAGAACATTCGCCTCCTCAAGTTTCTGATTCCTTCGGGTGCTTCGATCCTCGATATCGGTTGCGGGAACGGCGCGATCTTGTCCGCGCTCGCGCCATCGAGGGCGGTCGGAGTGGATTTCAGTCCGGCGGCGCTCGAGATTGCCCGCGCGCGCAATCCCGATGCGACGTTCATTGAAGCCGACGCCGAAATCGCGATTCCGATCGAGGGGACGTTCGATTACATTCTCTTGAACCTTGCCGTCGGTGATTTCATGGACGTCTGGAAGGTATTCCGGAATATGCGACGCAACTGCGGACCGCAAACGCGCGTCATCGTCACCTATTACAATTTCGTTTGGGATCCGATCATTGCGCTCGCGACGGCGCTTCACCTCCGCCGCCGTTGGCCCGCGCAGAACTGGCTTTCGGTCGAGGATATCAATGCGCTTCTTCGCCTCAATGGATTCGAGATCGTCCACGAAGGCTCGCGCGTACTCTTTCCGATTCCGATCCCCGGACTCAGTCACCTCTGCAACCGTCTGCTCGCGCATCTTCCGCTGCTGCGGCATTTGAATCTTCTGACTTATTGCGTCGGACGCCCGGCGGGAGGCGAGGCTATTCGCGAACCGATCCCGAAATCGGTCAGCATTATCATCCCGACGCGCAACGAGCGGGGTAATGTTGAGGGAGCCGTTGCGCGCACGCCCGATCTCGGTTCGCATACCGAACTCATTTTCGTGGACGGCGATTCTTCCGATGGTACCGTCGAGGAAATCGAAAAACAAATCGAATTACATCGCGGCAAGCGCGATATAAAACTCATCCATCAAGTCCCGCGCGATACTGAACCGCAATCAAAGAAAATGCTGAAGCTCGGTAAAGGCGACGCCGTCCGAAAGGGTTTTGCGGCGGCGACGGGCGATCTGCTCATCATTCTCGATTCCGATTTGACCGTTCCGCCCGAAGATATGGAAAAGTTTTATCTCGCGCTCGCCGAGAACCGCGCCGAGTTCGTCAACGGAAACCGGCTTTCCTACCCGATGGAAAAACAGGCGATGCGGTTCTTGAATCTCGTCGCCAACCGCATGTTCGGGATTCTTTTCACATGGCTCTTGGGTCAGCGCGTGAAAGATACGTTGTGCGGAACGAAGGCACTCTCCAAAAAGGCTTACGAACAAATCGCGGCCAATCGAAATTACTTCGGCGATTTCGATCCGTTCGGCGATTTCGATCTTCTTTTCGGCGCGGCCAAGCAGAATATGAAGATTGCCGACCTACCCGTGCGATACCGCGCGCGCGTTTACGGCGAAATCAAGATCGAGCGATTCAAACACGGATTGCTGTTGCTTAAAATGTGTTGGTTCGCGTTCAAACGGTTCAAGCTTTTATGAGCGCAGAAACCAACTCGCACACAATGAGTAATGACGAGGCCGTGGCGCAATTGCAAAGGCGGCGGGAGATTTGGCATTCCAAATACGCGATCCGAGCATGTTACCAAAAATGGGTTGCGATGATGAAGGCGCACGCCCGCGAGGGACGCACGCTCGAAATTGGCGGCGGCGCGGGACTCATGAAGGAACTTTGGGGCGAAGGTCTGGATTGTACCGATATCCTTCCAACGCCTTGGATTGATTTTACGCTCGACGCACTGAAAATGGACGTAAAAGAATCGGCATATGACAACGTAATATGCGTGGATGCGCTTCATCATCTGGATGATCCGCATCTATTTTTTGAACGCGCGGCTTGGGCGGTGCGCGATGGCGGCAAAATCATCATGGTCGAACCCTGGATTACGCCGCTCTCCCGACTTGGCTACGCCCTGCATCACGAACCGATCTGGCTGAAGGGTTATCAACATCCCGACGCCGCGCGAGATGACCCTTGGGTGGGCAATCTTGGCATGGCCAATGTTCTTTTCGGTCGGCGGGAACGCGCGCAATGGAAAATTCGACATCCGGAATGGCGAATCGGAACCATCCGCAAATTTGGCTTCTTTGATTTTCAATGCGCGGGCGGTTTCAAGAACTGGAGCATTCGACCTCCGTGGCTTTATGATTTGTTATTAAAATTGGATGATGCGCTCATGTTTGCAATGCCACTAATTGCTTTTCGCGTCTTGATTATCCTGGAACGTCGGCCGAGATCATAAACGCAAAGGCCTATGAGATGCGCGAGCCGCTGCCGGAATCCAGGAAAAACACATTGCTCATGGCGCTGGGTGTCGTCGTGTTAACTCTCATCGCTTACATTCCAGCCTTTAACGCTGGGTATGTCATGGATGACGAAGCTGTTTGGGAAAATCCTCTGCTCCGTTCGACAACTGGACTACTCGCCATCTGGTTTGATCCCGCGCAGAATACTTACGAGGAACATTATTGGCCGTTAACTTACACAATATTTTGGCTTGAGCGAGCGCTCTTTGGCGATAATCCATCTGCGTTTCATGCCATTAATATCCTCTTTCACGCGGCTAATTCTGTGTGGGTGGGACTCATCCTCTCGCGACTTCGCATTCCCGGAGCATGGGTGGCGGCAGTACTGTTCGGAGTTCATCCGATGCACGTCGAATCGGTTGCGTGGATCATTGAGGGAAAGGATGTCTTCTCGGGATTCTTTGCCTTGATAGCTGTCTTTCTTGCCATCAGTCCAAACAATGTTAATAGCGAACCTAATAAGCCGCGTAATTATGCACGATATGCCATTATTCCATTTGTGATGGCCCTCCTTTGCAAAGGCGCCGTCATCGGCATTCCACTCGTCATTCTGTGCTTGTGGCTTTGGAAGGCGCTTCATAATCCAAAGGCCTTTGCTGCTCCGTGGTTGACCCCCCTTTTTGCTGCTAGTATTGCATTCGCGCTCATTGATCTCGCATACGTCCGCGCGCACCGGTCACACTTTGAAACGGAGATTATTGAGCATTCCATGCTTGATCGTTGGGCGGTTCCTTTACGATCACTTTACTTTTACATGGGAAAGACGCTGCTTCCCTTCCATCATACGCCTCTTTACCCGCGATGGGATTTCTCATTGGCGCCTTTTGTTGCTTATGTGTTCACAACTATATTTATGATAACAATGATGCTTGTATGCGCCACGTCACGAATCAAAGCGCTCTTTGTCCTTTCATTCTTATGTTATACTTTCCTTTTATTGCCTACCCTCGGTATGGTCTCCTTCAGTTATATGAGACATTCATACGTGGCGGATCGCTTTTCCTATCTCGCTCTTACCGTACCCTTAGCTGGCGTTGTATCCGCGGTCGCATTCATCTCAGGTCGCTTTGCGCCTTCAAAACCGTTTGTGTCTGCGTTAGTCGTAATAGCTATAGGCTTATTGACGGCGCAAACGGCGAAGCTTTCCGCGACCTACCGAACACCCGACACGTATTATCAACATATCCTAAATGTGAATCCGCAATCTGATGTGGCGCTATACAACTGGGGAAACGCAAAGGCCGCGCAAGGCGATCAAGAAGGAGCGATTGAATGTTATGAAATGGCCATCGAGCTAAAACCCAACGATCCCTCGATGTGGACGAATGTAGGCAATTCCTATGCGCGGATGAGCCGATACCTTGACGCGGAAACAGCGTTTCGGAACGCGCTCGCCCTTGATCCCGATCGCCCGACCGCGGGATATGGGCTTGCGTTGACTCTGGCGCGATCCGGACGCCCGGATGAAGCCCTCGCACTTCTTCGTAAGATTGCCGAACGTTCGCCACAACATGAGTCTAGTCGTCGTCTGTTAGCTGAACTTGAGCGAAAGGGCTCACATCCGCGATGAGTAATACCGCCAGCCCTTCCTCTCACTCCGTGCGAAGGAAGGATTACGTCTTGGTTGCAGTTATGCTGTCGGCCTTTGCCGCATTCTGCTTACATGGAATGTTTAAGCGCTCGGCAACCTATGACGAACCCGTATATATTACAGCGGGTTACTCCTATTTGAAGGTAAATGACTTTCGGTTGAAGAAGGACGCGCCTCCTCTTATCGCAACACTTGCGGGCATCTCCCTTCGTCTTTATGAGGAACTAACCTCACCTGTTAATTTCAGCACGCTTAATCCCCACTGGGATCACGGTGATGTGTTTAATGAATACAAGTTTGCGCATGACTTCTTCTACAAGGACAATACACGTGGATTTGCAATGTTACAGGTTGCGCGCATTCCCATCGTTCTGCTTGGAATAATCTTGGGTGTGTATGTGTTTGCATGGGGAAGATTCATCTTTGGCGTTCCGGGTG
>CAZPIK010000002.1:0-39482 GCA_964586185.1 uncultured Candidatus Sumerlaeota bacterium
AACCAAAATCCTTGTTCTTTCCCCTCTCCTTGGCGTTGCGCTGCTTTTTTCAACGACTAATTTGCCATCCGCCGCGCCCGTTATCTCATCGAATAACGTCGCAACAGAAAAGCCGAAACCATGTTGCGTCGCCCCTTCCGGTAGGGCGGCGTTGATTGCCAAAAAGGAACGTGATCAAGCGCCTTCAAAAGCGAATAATGGCGCGAAAGTTTCTGAAGCTAAAACTGAAGACAAGGCGAGCGCGGCGACTTCAAGTTGGCCCGTAAAGCCTTGGCCTCCCGGCATGGTTTGGATCCCCGGCGGCGAGTTTTCAATGGGCGGCGTTGGCAAAGAAGCTCGTCCCGATGAGTTTCCGATCCACCGAGTTCGCGTGAACGGATTCTGGATGGACGAAACCGAAGTAACCAATGATCAATTTCGCAAGTTTGCGGACTCGACCGGCTACATCACCATTGCCGAGAGGAAACCCGAATGGGAGGAATTGAAAAAGCAGCTCCCACCGGGCACGGAGAAGCCTGATGACTCCGTACTCGTTGCGGGAGCGATGATTTTCTCGCCGACAGAAGGTCCTGTGCCGTTTGATAATCCTGCTCGATGGTGGCAGTGGGTTCCGGGCGCGGATTGGCGTCACCCTTTGGGTCCGCAAAGCTCGCTCAGCAAAGAACACGGGAATTATCCTGTTGTGCATGTTGCTTGGGATGACGCCGTCGCTTATTGCAAATGGGCGAAGAAGCGTCTGCCGACTGAAGCCGAATGGGAATTCGCCGCTCGCGGTGGGGCTGAAGGCCGACGGTATGCATGGCCCGGTGACGAATTAAATCCCGGCGGAAAATTCATGGCCAACTCATGGCAAGGTGGGTTTCCTTACGAGAACACCAAGGCCGATGGGCACTTTCTGGCCGCTCCGGTCAAATCCTATCCCCCAAATCCCTACGGTCTTTATGATCTGATGGGCAATGTTTGGGAATGGTGCGCGGATTGGTATCGTGCGGACTACTACAAGACCTTGGCCGACCAAGGTGTTGCGGCGAATCCGCAAGGACCCCAAGACAGCCTCGATCCCGATGAACCTTATACGCCCAAGCGAATCAATCGTGGCGGATCATTTCTATGCAACGACGAATATTGTGCCAGCTACCGTCCATCCGCGCGCATGAAAACCTCTCAAGATACTGGGCAGATACATCTCGGATTTCGCGCTGTGATGAGCGATGATGCTTGGCGCGCGAGTTTGAAATAGCGGGTTCATAGATGCGGCGTATCGCCCAATTTCTTAAAACTACTTTTATGGGCGGTTTCTTTGTGCTCCTTCCCATTGGTGTTGTGTTGGGAATTATCATCAAGGGAACGCTCATGATGAAAGGGCTGTCCGATCCCATTGCACACCTGTTTCCCAAAACGATCGTGAATGAACCGAAGTTTCCTGTTTTGTTGGCCGCCATCTTGCTTGCAGTTCTTTGTTTTGTGTGCGGACTCTTCATGCGGTCAGCCTTGATCCGCGCGGAAGGAGTGCGATTCGAGCGAATGTTGCTTTGGAGATTTCCCGGTTATCGCGCGATCAAGGGCATGGCGCGGGGAATGGCCGGATCGGCAGATGCGGGGGACTTCAAACCCGTGATGTTGGTTTCGTCCCAAGGCTTTCGCGAATTCGCCTACCTCATCGAAGATAATGAAAATGACAATGTGACCGTCATGATTCCCAGTTCTCCTTCCGCAATATCTGGCACGGTAAGAATTGTGAGTCGTGATCGGATCGAACCTTTAAACGCAAGTCTGGCCGAGGTGGCAAGTGTTTTGGGGCAATTTGGAGTTGGAGCGCAAGACCTTCTCGCAAAAGCCAACAGCGCAGGAACGAACGAAAAAAAACATCAGGCAACCAGATGCCCTGACAAACATTGAACCAATAAAAAGGGACTAACTTGGATACTCATCACGCATCTCACTCGGCACCGGGAGTTTTCTGGGCGCTCCCCTTTTGCTTTCTCCTGCTCACGATTGCCGTCGCGCCGCTTTTGCACAGCATCAAGCATTGGTGGCATAAGCACTCGAACAAGATGCTTGTCGCTCTCGTGCTATCGGCGATTACGCTGCTGTATTACGCGCTACGCGGCGAAGGATACCATGGTTCGGAGAAAGGAATGGCGGCGGTCGGAGCCGTGCTCCATCACTCCGTCATCGGCGATTATTTCCCCTTCATGGTTTTGCTATTCAGTCTTTATACGATCAGCGGCGGAATATTGATCCGGGGGTCCTTCAAGCCAACCCCTGCTACCAACGCATCGTTACTCCTCATCGGCGCGCTCCTTGCCAGCTTCATTGGCACAACCGGTGCCTCCATGCTCCTCATCCGACCGTTGCTCGAAATCAACAAGCATCGAAGAAACGTCAAACACTCGGTCATCTTCTTCATTTTTCTGGTGAGCAATATTGGGGGTTCGCTTTTGCCCGTCGGCGATCCGCCTCTTTTTTTGGGCTACCTGAAAGGAGTTCCCTTTCTATGGACGCTCCAGTTGTGGGTGGAATGGATAACTTGCGCCGCGTTGCTTTTGGTGGTCTATCTCGTCATGGATATCTATCACTACAAGCGAGAAGATCCAGAACGACTTAAGCAAGGGGATGGAGATCAAATTCCGTTTACGATCTCGGGCGGATTCAATCTGGCTCTCTTAATTGGTGTTGTGATTGCCGTCGCATTGCTCGTTCCGGGTAAAACGCTGGTGGGAACAAACTGGGTCGTCCCGAATATTTTTCTGCGCGAGTGGATTCAGTTGGCGCTGGCGGGAATTTCGCTGGCGCTCACGCGAAAAGAATTTCGGGAGGCCAATGCGTTCGATTTCGGCGCCATCATCGAAGTCGGATGTCTTTTCATTGGCATCTTCATCACGATGCAAGTGCCGGTCGAAATTCTTCAAATCAAAGGTCCCTCGATGGGACTCACCTCGCCCGCGCATTATTTTTGGGCGACGGGAGTGCTTTCGAGCTTTCTCGATAATGCGCCGACCTATGTCGTCTTTTTCGAGACCGCTGGATCGCTTCAGGCAACGAGCGGCGATTTACTCCACGGCGTTGCGACGGCATCGGGCACGATTTCCAATGAGCTTCTGAAAGCGATTTCGTGCGGAGCCGTTTTCATGGGCGCGAATACTTACATCGGCAACGGCCCGAATTTCATGGTGAAAAGCATCGCCGAAATGCACCACATTCACATGCCGAGTTTCTTCGGTTACATGCTCTATAGTGGCGCGATTCTCATTCCATGTTTTGCAATCGTTACGCTGCTTTTCTTTGTTTGAATCTAAGCCGAAGCCTTTTCCGAGGCTTCTTGATAGAACGCCTTGTTATGCCGGACGATCTCGCCGTTGATCATGTAGATCACGTCCTCGGCAATGTTTGTCGCATGATCGGCAATTCGTTCAAGACAACGCGGAACCGAAAGCAGCCGAAGCAGGCTCTCCAAATGTTCGGGTTTCCTACGGATTTCCTCGAGCACCAGGTCGTAAACTCCGGAATGAATGGCGTCCACTTCGGCGTCGGTCACGCAAACGGTTCGCGCGACTTCCAAATCCAAATTCACGAGCGCATCGAGGCTTCGATGCAGCATCCATTGAACCTTCTCGGCCATGCCGCGCAAATCAAAAGGCACTTCGAAGAGGGGTTGATTGTTAAGAAACATTGCGCGCTCAGCGATCTTCACCGCCAAATCACCAATGCGCTCCAAGTCATTATTGATCTTGAGGACGACAACGATGTATCGAAGATCAATTGCAACGGGTTGATGCAGCGCGAGGATTTTCAGGCACTCCTCCTCGACGTCCACTTCGGTCCGGTCAATTTCCTCGTCCATGTCAATCACGCGCATGGCGAGCTTGGTATCACGCTCCAAGATTGAGCGAATAGCGCGACCCACGTCGTCTTCCACCACGGCGCTCAAGGCCAAAATTTTCTTTTTCAGCTTGCCAATCTCAGTCTGCAAATGAAACGACACGGAACTCTCCTCCTTATCAACCGAATCGTCCGGTGATGTAATCCTCAGTCTCCTGGCGTTCGGGGTGGGTAAAAATCCGTTGGGTTTCGCCGAATTCGACCAGCCTTCCGTTGCAGAAAAACGCCGTGTGATCCGAAACGCGCGATGCTTGCTGCATATTGTGCGTGACCATAACGATGGTGTACTTTTCCTTGAGTTCCGTCACCAAATCTTCGACGCGCGAGGTTGAAGCAGGATCAAGCGCAGAACACGGTTCGTCCATCAAAATCACTTCGGGTTCCATCGCGACGGCACGAGCTATGCATAGCCGCTGCTGCTGCCCTCCGGAGAGCGCAAGCGCCGATTCGTGCAGCCGGTCTTTCACTTCATCCCAAAGAGCTGCGCGTCTGAGGGAAGTCTCAACCAACTGTTGCAACCCCTCGCGTCGCCCATTAATCCACGGACCCCAAGCGACGTTTTGATAAATGGACTTCGGAAACGGATTAGGCTTTTGAAAAACCATGCCGATGCGGCGACGGACTTCGGCGGGATCAACACCAAGTCCATAGATGTCTGCTCCTCGAAAGAGGGCTCTGCCTTCAATCCTCATCCCCGGAATAAAATCGTTCATCCGATTAAAGCAGCGCAGAAGCGTGCTTTTGCCGCAGCCCGAAGGACCGATGATAGCCGTCACCCGGTTCATTGGAATCGCAAGCGTTGCGGATTGGATCGCCTGTGTCGCGCCGTAATAAATGGAAAGATCGTGCGATTCGAGAACCCACTCCGACACTCTCGATTGGGTTCCATTGGCCGCGGGCGCGGATTGTTCAAGTGCACTTACCATCGAGGTCCCTTTTGTGCGCGATTACGAAGATAAACCGCGATGCCATTGAGCGTCAGCAAAACGGCGAGCAGGACGATGATCCCCGCCGCCGCCAACTCATGGAACTCTTCGCGCGGTCGCGAAGCCCAGTTGAAAATTTGTATGGGCAGAGCCGTAAAAGAATCAAGCGGCGATTTTGGAACGAACGCAACGTAGGTCAGCGCTCCGATCATGATAAGCGGCGCGGCTTCACCCATGGCTCGGGCAAGCGCAAGAATAATTCCGGTCATAATTCCGGGGGCCGCCGCAAGCAACACATGGTGCCAAATCGTCTGCCATCGCCCTGCGCCCAGCGCAAAAGAAGCCAATCGAATGGATCGCGGAACGGCACGAATAGCCTCGCGCGACGCGATAATAATCGTCGGAAGAATGAGCAAGCTCATTGTCAGCGCGCCCGTAATGACACTGCGACCCAAATCCATTCCGCGAGCAAAAATCGCCAATCCAAGAAATCCATAGATGATCGAGGGAACACCTGCGAGGTTGGCAATGTTGATATCCATGAACGAACCGAAACGACTCTTGCCCCGGTATTCTTCAAGATAAATAGCCGCTGCAATACCGAGCGGAACGGAAAAGAGGGCGGTAAGTCCGATAAGCCAAAGGCTTCCCCAAAGCGCAGCCTTAACGCCAGCTTTATCGGGAAACCGCGAAGGAAATCGATTGATGAAGTCCCAGCTGATTCGCGACAACCCACCTTCCGCGACGTTGTAGAGAAGAACACCCAATAAAAATATCCCCGACCACGCCGCAAACGCACATGCAGCGCGAAAGAACTTTTCCTTCTTGCGGCGGTACGGAAGATTCGAATCGGGACTGGAGAGAAGGGGGTTCATTCATATACCTCGCGATACCGATTCATGATCCAATGTCCGATCACATTCATGACAAATGTCATTAGAAAAAGCAGCATTCCGACGGCAAACAGTGTGTGATATTCGATGGTTCCCGTCGGCGTGTCCCCAAGACTCACTTGGACGATATACGAGGTTAAGGTTTGAACGCTTTCCATGGGATTGAGTGTCAGTCGTGGAGTGGCGCCGGCGGCAAGCGTAACGGCCATCGTCTCGCCGATGGCTCGCGAGAATGCGAGCACAAACGAAGCTGAAACACCCGAAAGCGCGGCGGGAAGGACGACACGCGAAGTCACTTCGGCGGGAGTCGCACCGAGCGCCATTCCTGCCTGTCGGAGCGAAACAGGAACCGCGCGGAGTGCGTCATCGCAGAGCGAAGCAACGACTGGGATGATCATAATTCCCACAACAATCGCTGCCGACGCTGCATTAAACACACCCGTGTCGGGATAAATCTTCATGAGGATTGGCGTAACAAAGCTGACCGCAAAATATCCGTAAACTACGGAAGGAACACCCGCAAGTATTTCGAGGATCGGCTTGATCCAACCTCTCGCGCGGGGCGAAGCGTATTCGCTGAGATAAATCGCCGAGCCAAGACCTAACGGAATTGCAATGATACCCGAACCAACGGCAATCCACATCGTCCCGCAAACAAGCGGAAGAACGCCGAAATGTCGCGGTTCAAGCAGCGGCGTCCATTCCGTCCCGAACAAAAACGCCCAAGGAGTGACTTCACGAAAAAACTTCAGCGTCTCGCCCGTCAGGACAAGAATAATTCCGAGCGTCGTTGCGATAGAAAGCAAAGCGCATGCCCAAAGACTCCAGCGAGCAATCCGCTCGGACATTCGCTCTTTGCCGTCCAGCCTGGGGATAACGCGAAGAACGGCGGGCGCCTGTGGAGGGAACAATTTCTTCCCCACAGGCGCATCGCCGCTGCCTTTTTCTTCAGGTTCTTGAATAGTCGCAAGCAAGATTCGGCTTATTTCCCCTCCTCGGCGTTCAGCAATTCCTCAATCGTCATGCCGGGCTTGGCATGCGCGCCGACCGAGCCTACCTTGCCAGATTCAAAACGTTCCAGCGCCATCTTATACGCCTTGTCGGGAAGCGCAACATAGCCGACGTCGCCGACCAAGTCTTTTGCGTGAGTCAGATAAAACTTGATGAACGCCTTCACTTCGGGACGCTCCGCCGCTTTCTTGCTGACGTAGATAAACAGCGGACGCGAGAGCGGCTTGTAGGTTCCATTGCGGATCGTTTCAACGGATGGCTTCATTGCTCCCGTTCCGCCGTCCACGCCCAGCAGCTTCAGCTTCTTCTTGTTCTCTTCATAGTAGGCAAAACCGAAAAATCCAAGCGAATTGACATCGCCGGAAATTCCCTGAACGAGCACATTGTCATCTTCGCTGGCGGTGTAATCCGCGCGACACGCTTTTTCTTTGCCATTGATCGCTTCGGTAAAGTAATCGAACGTTCCGGAATCGTGACCCGCACCGTAAAGCTTAATGGGCTGATCGGGAAATCCTGCACGCACATCTTTCCAAGACATGATCTTGCTTTCCGGCTCCCAGATTTTTTTCAGTTCTTCGACCGTGAGCGAATCCACGAATTTGTTCTTGGGGTTAACGAGAATCGAGAGTCCGTCATAAGCAACGGGAAGTTCGATGTATTCGACCCCGGCCGCCTTCGCAGCCTCGGCTTCTGGTCCCTTGATGAACCGCGAGGCGTCGCTGATATCAATTTCTTTCGCGATGAACTTCTTGAATCCACCGCCGGTTCCAGAAATGCCGACCGTCACCTGCACGTCGGGGTGGCTCGCCTGGAATTCCTCGGCTATCGCTTCACTGATCGGGAAGACGGTGCTGGAGCCGTCAATTGCAACTTTGCCCGTGAGCTTTTCGGCACCCTGGACAGTTCCCGCGAATGCCACCAAAGCGACAAGCGAGCAGATTCCTTTCCCGCACCTTTTGAAGGGATTCAATAAACTTCTGGTCACGCTTTGTTTCGACTTCATGTTGTATTTCCTTTCTCGTCATTCGTGCGGCTTTTGCCGCGTTCCAATGACGGAACAATGAAGTACGAACGTTAGGATTTGATTAGGATGGAATGAGAATACGGCGAAATGATTTTAGGAGGGTTACGGGCGTTCGGGAAAATGTAACGTAAATACGCTCCCCTCAGCTACAACGCTTTCGGCGGTCACCCGGCCCTGATGCGCCTGCGCAATGTGTTTGACGATAGCCAGACCTAACCCCGTGCCCCCGAGTTTGCGGCTTCGGGCTTTATCCACTCGATAGAACCGCTCGAAAATACGCGGCATATGTTCGCGGGAAATTCCGCAACCGAAATCTTTAACGGAAATCGCGATTTCCATTCCCTTTCTCTCGATGCTGACTTCGACGGTGTCGCCCGATTCGCTGTACTTGATCGCATTGTCAACGAGATTGACGACGGCTTGCTCAAGCAGAGCGGCGTTGATTAGGGTCTCGAACGCCTCACCTTCCGTGAAGCGGATGGTGATGTTCTTCTCCTCCGCTTGATGCCCACATGCAAATATCGCGGCCTGCACGGCAGCACGAACAGAACTCTGCTCCAGCGCGATTTCCCCTTTCTCCGATTCCTGTTCGATCCTCGAAAGACTCAGCAAGTCCTCGATGATCGAGTTCAGCCGATCCGATTGTCGTGCAACGATTTCAAGAAATCGCCGCGCTTCATCGGGTTCATCGAGCGCACCCGCGAGCAGCGTCTCGACAAAACCTTTGATCGAAGTGATCGGGGTCTTCAGTTCGTGCGAGACATTGGCGACGAAATCGCGCCGGACCCGTTCGAGTCGCCGTAAATTCGTAACGTCATTAAAAACCGCGAGGGCACCGATTACTCCCGACCGCTCGTCGCGAAGCAACGTGCAATGAACTTGCATGTAGCGCTCTTCACCCGAATCGGTGAATAAAATTTCGCCCTCGCTCGGACGGCCGCTCTTTAGCGTTTCCGCCACTAATTTTTGAAGATCGGCGTTTCGAACGACCTCCTGCAAATCCCGACCCGCCGCATGGGTCGGCTCAAGTCCCAGCAATCGCCCTGCCGACTGATTCATCTTCAGAATTCGCTCGTGCGCATCCACCGCAAGCACGCCTTCGACCATCCCGAGTAGCATTGCGTCTTCTTCGTTACGTTGAAGCGCGAGAGCGCGAATCCGATCGTCCATCCGCGCGGCCATTTGGTTGATTCGATCCGCAAGACCGCCGACTTCTTCGCTCCCCTCGACAGGCATCCTCGGCGAAAGATCGCCCGCCGCAAAACGATCCGCGATTCGCTTCATTTCTTCCAAGGGGCGCGAAACTCTACGGGCAAATAAGTAACCCGCGACCGTCGAAAGTCCCGCAAGAACACACGCCCCAAAAGCAAGTTTCCAAAATATGGTTTGGAGAGAATTCTCGACGAACTCAAACGGAACAGCAATTCGAACGACCGCGGAAACTTTTTCCTGATTCACAATCGGCAGCGCAACGTAAAGCATTTCGCGCTTCACCGTATGGCTCCATCGAATGGATGAACCCGCGCGACCGGCAAGCGCTGAAGCGACTTCAGGACGATCCAGATGGTTATCCATTTTGGAGGGGTCTTCATCCGAATCGCCCAAGGGGATTCCTTCGTGCGAAATGATGGTGACGCGGCTCGACGCCTGTTTCCCCAATTCGCGGCACCATCCTTGAAAATCGGCAGCGGACTTCACGCCCAACTGCGCGCGCACGGGTTCCACCAATAGCTGACATCTCGCGGTCAATTCGGAAGTTAGTTCGCTTACGTGCGCTTCACGGACAACCCGCAGGACATACCACGCCCCGAATAGCAGGGACACAAGCGATATGGCGATGAAGAGCGGAAAAATTTGGAGGAAAAGTCGGCGACGCGGCATCGGTCATTCCTTGAACCGATACCCTACGCCCCGCACGGTCTCGACGCAATCCCCGGCCTTGCCCAGTTTTTTGCGGAGTCCCACGATTTGAACGTCCACCGAACGATCGGTCACGGGATAACCTTCGCCACGAACCGCCTCGACGATTTGATAACGCGTGAAAACCCATCCGGGACGCCGCGCGAGAAAATGCAAAATTCGGAATTCAGTAAACGTCATATCCACCCGTTCACCATGAACCATCACTTCATGCCGACCGGGATGGATGACAAGATCATGAACTTTAAGCACGGAATGATCGTCCGTAATCTCGCGCTCACCTCGCCGAAGAACCGCTTTGATTCTCGCAAGCAGGACTCGCGGACTGAACGGCTTCGTGACGTAATCGTCCGCTCCCAGCTCAAGCCCCGTCATAATGTCGGCCTCTTCACCGCGCGCCGTCACCATGATGATGGGAATATTACGAGTCTTTGGATCGGCCTTAAGCGCGCGGCAGACTTCCAATCCGTCCATTCCCGGCAACATCAGATCGAGCAAAGCCAATCCGGGCGCTTTGGCCTGCGCGGCTCGCAATCCCTTCTCGCCCGAATCCATGCAGGCAACGGCGTATCCTTCTTTGGCAAGGTTAAACCGAATTAACTCGGAGATATCGTCGTCGTCTTCAATGACGAGAATTGAAGGCTTGGCCATGTCTTTGGATCGGGTTGTCTTCATGTCGGTGTTTCGAGCGAGGGAAAATCTCGATCCCTTTCGCCCAACCTCCGAACAGATCGTCTTAGGAAATTGTTAGCCAATGATGAGGACATCGCAAGAATTACGTCTGATCATCGCGCGCAGGTGGGTCAAACGGGAATACGGAAGATCGCCGCGCAGGACAAGGCCGCCGGGACTTAGCTTCATTGCGCGGACAAAATGAGCGCGCGCAGCGACCACCAGTCCAGCACGAGCTACGCGCCCAAACGGATGACTTCCGTGGTGCGCGACACGGGCAAGCGGTATTCGCACAACATGATCGCTCGATCAGCAATTGCGGAACTCTGCATTTCCGGCTCTACAAGGTCATGTTCACCGCACAAGCGTTTATCGGGTTTATGCAACGGTTCACCAAGGACGCCCGCCGCTCGGTGTTATGTGATTCCTGAAAACTTTGGTGGGCGGTAGAAGAATTGAACTTCTGACCTCTGCGATGTCAACGCAGCGCTCTAGCCATCTGAGCTAACCGCCCATACCCGAGCCCGAAGTCACATGCTTGACTCGGGCGCGGGAAAGATACTAGTGCGTAGCGGGGCAGAATTCAAGGCGTTAAAACAAGCCGCGCACTCGTCTCGTAATTCTTTAGCGTGGCCTATTTCTCAGCAGCCATAAGCGCTTTGGCAACTTGAAGCAAAGCCTCGGCTTGATTGTTGCCCGTTTCACGAATGGCATCTGCGATCTCACGATTCGATTTCGCCACGGCCTCCGTCGCCTTGGCCAATTCTTCATCGCCCTTGGCAATACCGAACTCAGCCAAGTTTCTCTTCGCTCGTTCTGACGCGTCGTCATTAATTCTCACGCGGGGGCGATCGGTGTCCTCTTCTTCCGCATCTTGCGCCCAAGCAGAAGTTGTAAACGCCGGGCGGAACGCCAATACGGCCAGCAGGACCGCAATGGCCGTCAAGATGACGTTGGTGTAAATTCGCGATTGAACTGTTTGCATGGGTGGCTCTCCTTGGGCCATTGAAAACGTGGGCGCTCGACGCGTTTAACGTCGGTCTCGCGGCTTACTTTATCGGCATCTCCTTACAATCCCATGAGGCGCAACGCTTCACGCTCCTGAAAGGATCACTCCGTTAAGCCGAACTCATTATGAAGTTTCCGAATTGTCCCTTCAAGACTTTATCTATTTAACCTATGCTCTCGCAATCATGGAAAAGCCCACCACCGACTCCACATCAAATAAATCGCAAGGTATTCCAGATGCCGTTGAATTTTGGGCAGAGAATCTCGACCCCAATAATTTGAAAGGAGTGGCGAAGGGCGGTACCGTTGCGGAAATCGAAGACGAAATCGCTTTTGCCGGAACTCCCGATGTGATCGAGGCTCTCCGTTGGCTTGAGGGGCAGACACATAACCCAAGCGTAATTCTTGATCTAGGAGCTGGACTCGGGAGCCATGCGATGTTCTTTGCACGGCGGGGATACAAAGTCATCGCGCTTGATGCTTCCTCTACCAGACTCAGGGAACTGCGTCGTCGCGCAGTAGCAATTGGATGCGCGGATCGAATGATAACGGTCAATGCATTAGCTGAATCGCTGCCGTTTGCTGCCGCTTCTCAGCATGCCATCTTTAGTAAGTCATCGCTGATTCATACGGATATTTACGCTGTATCGTCGGAAATGAGTCGTATCCTCAGAGCTGGCGCTCGATCCGCTCTCATCGAGCCCCAACCCGGCAATCCATTTGCTTGGTTTTATCGCAAAACGCTCGCCCCCAAGGAATGGATAGGCATCACCCATTACTTTACCCGGAAAATGCAGTCTGTTTTCTTAGATAAGATCGGGAGCGGCGCTACGCTTCCTTATTATCTGTTCTCCTTTCCTGTTTTCGCGCTTCAATTCGCCTTACCTCAAAAGCGGCTTTTCTTTGCACTTCTTCGGATTGCAAATAGTCTGGATAGGCTGCTTTTCAGAATCCTTCCATTTCTGAAACCGCTCGCATGGTTCGGTATCATTAAAGCTGAAAAAGTTTCCCAAACCTCACCGCAGTAAGCTCAGTCTAAATTTACGAGGAACGGACGAAGTAGTTGATGAAAATTCAGTCCCTCCGTGGTAAAAGAGTTCCGTGTTGCCGGTTTAGCGACGTTAATAAAAATCTGCTAAAGCCCCTTAAACTCGATGGCAGGATGAGATTGGACTCTTTACTCGTTTTGTAAAATGTTGGTGAGGTAATGTAAAAATGAATCTGCGAAAAAAAAGCCGAAATTTGATTACGGGAGCGCTTGGCGTATCCGCCATGATCGCTTTGCCGGTCACTTCGTGGGCGGATGACGCCCCTTCGGCTCAGGTCACGTACGCTAAGGACGTTGCTCCGATCATGTATTCGCGATGCACGGAATGCCATCGTCAGGGACAAATCGGACCGATGTCGCTTCTCAATTTCGAGGAGACTCGGCCATGGGCGAAGTCTATTAAGAAAACCGTCGCGGCCAAGACCATGCCCCCTTGGTTCGCCGATCCGCAATACGGCCACTTCAAAAACGACGCAAATCTGACTGAAGCGGAAATCAAGACGATCGTTTCTTGGGTAGATCAAGGCGCGCCGTCGGGTGATCTTTCCAAGGCTCCTCCTCAGCCGACGTACGCCGAGGGCGGTTATGGAATCGGAGTGCCTGATGAAGTATTCAAAATGGCCCCTTACACGGTATCGGATGATCTTGAGGATCATTACGAACATGTGATCGTCGAGAATCCAAATACGGAAGACAAGTGGATTAGCAGCACGGAAATTCGACCGGGTAATAAAACCATGGTTCACCATGTTCTGGTGTTTCTCATTCCGAAAGGAAAGCAAGTCCGCAACCTCTTTGAAGATCCCTCTGTATTCATGTCCATGAATTTTGTGACGGGTTGGGCGCCCGGTACGAACGCGCTCAACTATCCTGAATCGTATGGCAAACTTCTGCCCGCTAACTCAAATGTCCTGTTGCAGATTCACTACCATAAGACTCCGGGCCCGGGCACAGGTGGCGTGGATCAATCCGAGTTCGCGGTCAAATACGCAAAAACTCCGGTAACCAATCCGACGACTACGGCTTGGGTGATGGATCCCACGATTCGCATTCCGGCTGGCGAACCGCGCTACGAATCCATTTCGTCCTTCAAATTCGTGGACAGCGGGAAAATTCTTGGACTTGTTCCTCATATGCACCTTCGCGGCACGGACTTCATGTTCGAAGCCGAATATCCCGATGGAAGCAAAGAGATTCTGCTTTCCGTTCCGAAGTGGGATTTCAACTGGCAGATCGCTTATACGATGGCCGAACCGAAAGTCATGCCCAAGGGAACAGTCGTCCGCGCCATTGCCCACTGGGATAATTCAGCGGCAAATCCTAACAACCCCGATCCCAATCAAGACGTTTATTTTGGTGAAGCCACGACCGAGGAAATGATGATCGGCTTCATGGAATACTCCTACGACAACTACAAAAAACAGCAGGGGAAGTTCGGATTGCCCGAAACAATGAAAGGCGCTATGGGCGCGTTCTTCGGGGGGCCTTCGGCGGGAGATAATCAAGGCTCGGAATTCAAGAAACGGTTTGACGAGCGACTGGAAAAGCGCAAGCGCGAGTATTCCGCGCCGCAGGGGCAGTAACTGAAATTAATCACTTTGAATGATTTTGAGGAGACGTTCTATTGCGGGACGTCTCCTTTTTCTTGATAATCGCCGTCGCATGCCTGCAGCCCCATCACCTCTATCCTCCGATTCGACCGACGGACCTCCCGACGATCCGTTCGATCTCTCTTACGAACGCTGGATTCCAAGCGCAGTCGCGGCAAGTTCTCACTATTTCGATTCGTCCGACGGACTTCGTCTCCATTACACGCGATGGGGCGCGAATGATCATGCGCCCGTCCTCGCGATGATCCATGGACGTCGCGCGCATGGAAGATGGTTCGATCCCGTTGTCCCACCTTTCGTCGAGCGATACGATTGCGTCGCGCTCGATATTCGCGGGCATGGCGATAGTCCCGCAAAAGGGGGCGTGGATTTTAACCGCTACGCCGCCGACGTTCATGAGTTTCTAAACTTATTCCGCGGGAGAAAGATCGCGTTACTCGCGCATTCAATGGCCGGACGAGTTGTGCTTCGCGCACACGAACTCTTTGGTATGGTTCCCACCGCGCTCATCCTCGCCGATACGCCGCTCATGCGAAGGCCGCATCATTTCAAACCTGAGCCCGATTTTATTAACAAGCCCTATCCGGACCGCGATGCGATCATGCGCCGGTTTCGACTGATGCCTCCCGGCAACGCCGCCAATCCCGAATTGCTTCAGCACATTGCTGGGCATTCGATTCGGCAAAACGCCGATGGATCGTGGCAATGGAAATTTGACGACAAGGGGACCAACCGTCCCGTCGGTTTCAGCATGCCCGATTTCATGGAAATTAACGTTGAGGGACTTACCTGCCCGACTCTCGTCATTCACGGCGACCAAAGCATGCTCGTTGGCGTACCCGAAGCGGAAGCCATCGCCTCGCGGTTTTCAAACGCCCGTACGGTCACGCTGACGGGCGCGTATCATCACCTGATGTTCGACCGCCCGTCCGATTTCAACCGCGCGGTGGACGATTTTCTCGAACCGATTATGCTTCGGGCATGATTGGGGCTATGACTTTTCGCGTTCAAGTTCCTGAATACGTTTTAGCATATCGGGAAGTTTGTTCATTAGGGCAAGCGAGCGAAACATTTCACGCGGAGGACGTGCGGGCATTCCCGCGACGACCGACCCAGCCGCAAGGTCGCCAATGACTCCGGAGCATGCGCCAATCTTGCATCCGTTGCCGATTGTCGTTCCCTCTTTGATCGAGACCGCTCCTCCGATAAGACAAGCGTCACCGACCGTCGCCGATCCCGCAATGCCCGTGCAAGCCGCAATAACGCATAGTTTGCCGATGATGCAGTTGTGCGCGATCTGTACGAGGTTGTCTATCTTGGTTCCCCATCCGATTCGCGTTTCGTGGAGGAAGGGACGATCCACGGCAGAGAGAGCTCCGATTTCGACTTCGTCCTCCAAGATCACCGCGCCGACCTGCGGAATTTTGAGCAGCCCCGCATCGCCCATCTCGTAACGAAACCCATCGGCTCCAAGCACGACGCCCGAGTGGAGAATCACGCGATTGCCGACGATCACCAAGCCCTGCAGCGAGACGTTCGGATGGAATCGGCAATTCGCGCCGATTTTGCAACCGGGATCAATCGAAACGTGCGAGATAAGAGTCGTCCCCTTGCCAATCTCGACGCCATCGCCGATCCGACAATAGGGACCGATAAAAACCCCTTCGGCGATTTTTGCATCGCGCCCGATGACTGCCGTCGGATGAATACCCGGTTCGTGTGCAGGCGGTGGATAGAGGCGGGTCAGCACATTGGCCACTGACTTCCAAACGTTTCCGACCTCGATCCTCGCGCGATCCTTGAGGTCGAGTCCGTGCGGCGCGATCAAAATTCCTGCCACCGATTCTGCGGCGGTCTTAAGATGTTTTTCTCCCGATAAAAATGAAATCTCTGAAGCCGTCGCCTGATCGAGCGTCGCGAAACCTGTAATTTTGAGCGGCGCGAATTCGGCGTTCACGAGCGTCCCCTTGACCCAATCGGCGACTTCACGGGGTGTTGGTTCTAACGCGACCGGAGAGCGATATAGTTGCTTCTTAGGCTTGGGGGGCGGAGAAGTTTCAGCGTTCATGACTGCGATTTCGCTGCGGGTTTGAGGATGACGGCGGTCGGGTTGACCCACCACTTGCGTGCGGCGTCGTGAATTTGCTCCGCCGTCACGCGCTTTAAGTCGTCAATATACTTCCAATCGTGCTCGGCCCCAAGTCCTGAATCCTCCCACTGGGCGAGATGCGCGGCGCGGCTGGAGTGCGATTGATGACCCATCAAATATTTTCCGATAACGTATTTTCGCGCGCGCTCTAAATCGTCGGTATCCAATGCACGTTCGCGCAACGCTTCCGCTTCGGCAAGAAGTCCGTCACGCGCTTCATCGAGTCGCTCGGGCTGGGTTCCAATATAGAGCGCCATGTGTCCGCCTAACCGAAGCGACCGAAGCATTGAGCCCACGGCATAGGCGAGCGATCGCTCGTCGCGCAAATGACGAAAGAGCCGACCGGAAAAGCCCTCACCCAACGCGGCAGAAGCCAATCGAAGGGCGGCATGATCCGGATGCGCCACCTCCGGCGTCAGAAAACCCATGACGATAAAACCCTGTTCCAAATCTTTTTCCAGTGTGAGTGAACTCGGCGTTCGAGCGAGAGGCGAATGTTTTTCCGTCCGCGAATTAACGGTTCCACGCGACGCCCAATTTCCCCAATGCTTTTCGATCATTCGGCGCATTTTATCGGGATTGAAATCACCCACAGCCGCCAACAACATTCGCGAAGGATGATAAACGCGATCATGCCATGCGCGGCAAGCATCAGCGGTGATCGCCTCAACATCGGCGATCTCACCTTCGGATGGGCGACCATAACCGTGCCCCTCGAAGATGCGTTTAATATATTGGCGATAGGTGTAATCGAACTTTTCGTCCTCGATCCGGCGAAGCGCAGAGATCAGCGTTTGCCGTTCGATCTCCATTTCGCGCGGATCGAAAACTGGATTCATGAGCGCGTCGGAGAAAATCGTGAAGGCGTCGGAGAAATCATCCGTCGCCGATTGCAGCGAGGCCGTGGCCGCGTCCGCTCCGCCGCCGTAACCCGCCGATGCGCCGAGCGATTCCATCTCGAACGCCATTTGCGCGGAGCCTCTGTTTTTTGTTCCGCGCTTTAGCATCGAAGCGGTGAAGGCCGAGACACCAGTTTCGTTCGCGGCCTCATCGGCGCTGCCGCGTTTAATGAAAATCTGCGCGGCAATAATTCCCGATCCGGGCGTCGGAACGAGCAGCGCGGTCATGCCGCACACCTCGCGTCGGATAATGGTGGGTGGATGGGGTTGAGTCATAGCGGAAGATTTAACCGTAAAGTGCGCCAAGGACGCAAAGGAAGAGAGAGAAAATCTGGACAAAGACCGTAAATAACTGGCTGCTGGATTCTCAAAGTTTGTTCATGAAATTGGGACGAAACGCCTGAACCTTGCTCGACAAAACTAAGACCTTGGTATAGTTTCGGCCATGGAATCTATAACTACTTCAGAACCCATCTTGCTTTACAAATGCATGACCAAAGCGACAACTGCTGAGAGCGGGCACCCAAGATACTCTCACAATTGGGTTGTTTCTCGGCGTGGTTTTCTGCGTGTCTGGAGTGATCGGCTCGTTTGCGGAGATTGGATTATTCCATATGGAGACATCCGGGAGGCAATTTTATACTCCGTCACCCAGTATTTTTTTATAACTGGTTATGTGCTCCGAATACGGACTGCCGAGCGTACCTACCAATTCGGTTTGAACGGCGGCAGATTTTGGCGGAACGACTTACCTTTTACTTGCACCCGCGAGAAGGGAACGCTTTCTTATTCGCGGTTCTCAATCGCGATCCGCATCATGCTGTTCAGTTATGTGGGTTATGTTGTATGGAAGTATTTCAATCGATAAACCAAAATGTCTAACCGTAGACCGTAATAGATATCTGGCTGAATCGAATCTGCGCATACAATAAATCTAACTTCCTTAAGTCCTTCTAAACCGCGCCACGGTTTCGATGTGATAAGTGTGGGGGAACATATCCACGGGGCGGTACGCGTCAATCTTGTAGCCGCCTTCGCAGATCGTTTTGAGATCGCGGGCGAGTGTCGCGGGATTGCAGGAAACGTAAACAAAAATGGGAGCCTGCGCAGCGACGAGCGTCGCGAGCGATTTTTTATCCATTCCGCCGCGCGGCGGATCAATGATGACGCGGGTAAAATCACCCCCGGCGGCGTGACGCGCAAGTTTCATCCCCTCAGACATCGGCGCGGCGATAAAGGCCGCATTACCAATTCCGTTGGCGGCCGTATTGGCACGCGCATCCCAGACGGCCTCGGTGTTCATCTCGACCCCAGCTACTCGCCGGACATGCCGCGCGCAATGAAGTCCGATTGTCCCTGCACCGCAATAGGCGTCGAGCACGCGGTCGGTGGTCGTGAGTTCAGCCATCTCGACGGCGGTTCGATAGAGTAATTCCGCGCCCAAAGTATTCGTCTGAAAAAACGAAAGGGGTGAAATTGCAAACGTCAGACCGTTGATCGTTTCCTTCAAAATCGGATCGCCCCATAAGAACTTTTTCTCCCGCGTCGTCGCAACGTCGGCCACGCCGCGATTGATCCCCCAAACAAATCCCTGCAACTCCGGACAGGCCGCCTTGATTTTTTCGGCAAGCCGTTCGGGTGAAGGAAGTTCGCCCGCGTTAGTGATAAGCAAAACCACAACGCCACCGGTCGTTTTCGAATGACGGACAACGGCGTGTCGCAGCAATCCTTCGTGCCGCCGCTGGTCATAGGCGGTCAGCTTCTCTTCGCGCGCATAATCTACAATGGCTTTCATAACGCCATCAAACGGCTGCGGATGAATGAGGCAACTCGGCACATTGAAGATGCGGTCATAGTGCCCCGGGAGGTGAAATCCAAGGATGACGTTGCCATCCACATCTTCGCCAAACGTAAATTCCATCTTGTTTCGATAATTCCACGCCTCGGGTGATGGAATGATCGGCAGGATTTGAGGAAGCTCAACGCCGCCAAGCCGCGTAAGAGTTTCGGCGACTTGCTTTTCCTTCCATCGTAGCTGCTCTTCGTAAGGAAGGTTCTGCCATGAGCAGCCGCCGCAACCTCCAAACAGCGGGCACGGGGCTGCGATTCTATGTTCCGACGGATGTTCGATTTTGTCGATGACGGCGCTCGCGTGATTACTTTGCTTTTTGATGATGCGAGCAAGAACACGATCCCCCGGCACCGCGCGTTCGACAAAGACCACGAATCCATCGAGCTTGGCGACGCCCGCACCGCCGTAGGCAAGATCAGTAACTTCGAGCGAGACAAGACTATTCTTCTTAAAGGCTTCCAAAATAAAACTCCGATAGAACAGGGATAAAGAGGTGAAGTGGGACAAATAGGACGAATGGGACTGATAGGATGAATGATCTGAACGATAAAATCGTCCACTGGATTCTTTTTAAAACTATGCTGGTGGCTCAGGAGGGGGGCCTTGTTTGCCGCCCTTGATCCACGCCTGCCGTTTCATCATGTATTGGCGTTTAATGTCGAGCGGAGTGAGCGGACCCATGCTACGGACAGCGCCGACATCAGTCCTATCCCTTAGATTCACTTCTTCACGCGAAGGCGCGATTGGCGGGGATCCGTCATAAGGCGCATCATCTCGGCCGGTTTCGATTGCTTCATTCTCGACTTCGGGTTTTTCCGCTTCAACTTCAGGCGCGACGACCGGAATGGGCGCCTTGGACGGCGCATCGGGAATCTCGATGGCCGATTGGAGTCGGAACAAGAGCGCGCCATCACCAATGTTCATTTCCGCATATCGTCGAAAATGTTCGTCATAAGGAGCGCGTTTGGGAAAGTGCTTTGCGATTATTTGAAGAACTTTCTCCATCGCTTCGCCCTTACTGAAACGCGCATGTTCTTCAAAAAATGCGATGACGAATTGCTCAAACTCTTTGGGGCTTGGAAGTGGCGAGACAAATTGCGTTAAGGCTGTTTCCGCGGCGCGTTGAACCATGAGGTCTTTATTGGAAAGATTCGCAAGCAGAACTCCGACGGTATCGGGACGACGCGCTCGCCCCAAGATGGAAATGCCTTCGATCTGCTTGATTTTATTCGAGAACATTCCTCCCTTGGCCGAAGCTAGAGCGCGTTCAACCACCTCATCCGCAAAAACTTCACGCGGTTCCTGCGAGGCAACCTCGCGTTTGCCGACCGTGCCGTGTTTACGCTTGATATCGAGCAAAAATGAAGAGGTCTCGCCTCCCGGTGAAACGAGTTGCCCCGCTTGAAGCTGATCCGCAATGCCGAGAAGCGCTCGCCGACCCCCTTCGCCGCCGCATTTGTCGAGCGCAAACATCAGCGAATGGATGATGTCGTCCGGCTCCAAATCCTTCATTGCGGCTGTGGCGGGATCGTAAACCTTTTCAATATAGAGCGGGTCACTTGACGTTTCACCCGCTCCCATGAACGACACGCGTATCATACGCTCAAGCAGGGGCGCGGCGCGTTCATCCCCGATTTTCTGCATCGTTTCCGCAAAAGCATTGAACGCGCCCGTGATTTTGCGAACGAGCGGCTCGGCCGTTTCGAGCACTTCAGGCAACGCTTCCCGGCCCAAACGCGTCAAACCTTGAACGGCCGGTCCGCGCGAACCGAGCGGATTCGATGCGTTTGCTGCAACCGCGCCGCCCCGTTCAGCTAACTTGGCGGCGAGCATTGCGTTCTGATCCGAAGCAAACAACGCGCGGGTCATTTGCCTTGCGGCCCAAGCGCGTTGCGCAGGTTGAAACTCGTCAATCTTCGCGGAAAAAATTTGCAGCGCGGCATGGGATGAAAGCTCGACGCTCTTCTCCCCTACCAACGCGATCACCTCGTTGGCCAGCTTGACACGCGTCGAAGCCTCGACCCCTTTCATTTTGGAAATTCGTCCGAGCGCGGTAAGGAACATTTTTGCGCGTCGTTCCTCGGTCGGATCCACCGCCTTCTTCACGCACTTAGCCAACTCTCCCAATACCATGTCCACCGATTCCGTGTTGGCGATGCGGCTCACGGCATCCGCGATGGCCTCCTGTCGTTTAGGAGTCTTGGCGTCGCGCAACGCGGTTTTCAGGTAGAAGAAAAAATCATTATGCCGCAATCCGCCCATGATCGCGGTGAATGTCTCAACCTTATCGTCGCCGGGAGTTGTCTGCGCGAGCGTCAAGATACGGGCGCGCAGCAACGCAATTTCACCGATCTTTCCAAGACCGCGCACGGCGGCAAGTTTCGCGCGGGGTCCCAAATCCAGAAACAAACGCGGCTCAACTCCCGCAACAGATTGGATTGTTGGAGGATCAGTCGGGCAGTACTCTTTGAGAATGGCAAGCGCGTCAATCAGGTCTTCATCGTCTTCCGAAACCGTTCCCGCGCGAAGCAATGAAAGAGCCTCGTCGGTAAAACGTCGGGTTTGTTCCTCGGTCGGCTCGCCCGCGTCGCGCTTACCGGGAAGAAATTCTCGAATCGAAACGCAGGCCGTCGTGAAGATTTTCGTCCACTCGCGGTCGCTTTCGATCATGCCGCCGCGTTTAGCCTGCTCCAGCGCGGACACAAAAACCTGGCGCCAGTCAAAACTGAATCCATCGAACATCTGCGCCTGCGCCAAGAATCGCATGACTTCCATCGAGCGATCTTGATCGCGAACGAGTCCCGCAAGCGCACTAATCAAGAATCTGGCGTTTCGCTCACGGTCGGCGGGGTTTTTTGCGCGATTCAGCAGCAATGTTGCGCGCTGGGCCGCGCCCCGAACGTTATTAAGCGTGATTTCTTTTCGCGCTTCCCTTCCAAGTCGCTCGCGGGTGACGTCGTCAAGTTCTCTTATCCAATGTTGTGTTCTCTCGGCTTTAGGACGCAAACCCTCAAGCAGAACTTCCATTTGCGCCGGTTGAAACAATTGCTTGGCATACTGGCAGAACTCAAGAACGGGCTTGACGGATAAGGCGTCGTACTCAGCAACTAAAATCGCGGCCATTTCCTTCAAATGACGTTCAAGCGAGCCGCTACCCGCGCGAACAACTTCGACAAAACGCCGCGCCGCGCCATGGACGTTGCTCTCGGAAAGGAGTTTTTGTACGTTTTGCATCGTCTCCCGCCGCGAGCCTACTTTCAATTACCAGAATATTTCTAGCTTTCACATTCCGGGCAAACCCGTCCCGTGTGATCAATTTTATAGGAGGTTCGATCCGATTTTTCCATGATTGAGTTCGGCGAATTGCTTCTTTCTTGAACGAAGAACGGATTCCCACTATCCTATGGCCGAGTGCCGAATCGCGATTTCATGTGATCGCGAGCGGGGGAACCAACCCTAACGTAACGGGGCGAACCGCCAGTAGGCGGGAGGTAGGATCTTCTCAACCTTAGCCCGTCAGCTAACCTCGTAGGCCGCAGAGAGGAAAAAGAACGTGAGCGAAGAATCGAACGGGGACCTTAGGTCCCAGGGTGTTTGGGCCTCCCTTAAACCGAAACTACTCGGCGGCGCAAAAGATCTCCGCGATCCCAATCTACATCATCAATTGTCACTTATAGCCTTTCTCGCGTGGGTCGGGATCGGGGCTGATGGACTCTCTTCCTCGGCTTATGGTCCCGAGGAAGCTTATCGCGAATTAGGCCAGCACCATTACCTGGCCTTCTGGTTGATGTTGGCGACGGCATTTACCGTTCTTGTCATTTCGCTTTGTTACAGCAAGATCATCGAAAAATTTCCAGAGGGCGGGGGCGGCTATCTGGTCGCTTCCGAGTTGCTCGGCAAGCCTGTTGGAGTCATTGCGGGTTCGGCGCTGCTCATTGACTACATTCTGACCATTACCGTCTCCATCGCCAGCGGAGGCGACGCGGTATTTAGTCTGTTACCAGCAAGTCTCCATGCACTCAAAATGCCTACGGAATTTGTGGCGATTGCTTTGCTGCTTTTGCTTAACCTGCGCGGAATCAAGGAATCCATCACGGTGCTGGTACCTATTTTCATGGTTTTCCTCATTTCGCACATCCTGTTGCTCGGTGGAGGAATTCTGGGACACCTTTCGGGAGTCGGCGCGGTGGTCACGGAAGTATCCGAAGGCACGAGTAACGGCATAAAGGAAATCGGCGCATGGGGTTTGTTCGCTGTATTCCTCCGCGCATATTCGATGGGCGGCGGAACCTATACGGGTATTGAGGCCGTTTCCAATGCCATGAGCGCGCTCCGTGAACCCAAAGTTGCGACCGGAAAAAGAACCATGATCTACATGGCCATTTCCCTTGCCGTAACTGCGGGCGGATTATTGCTTTGTTACATGCTTATGAATGTCCAACATGTCCAAGGCAAGACGATGAACGCTGTGCTTGCGAACGAAGTCGCGGGACATATTCAGTGGGGCGGTTTTGCCGTCGGCAAATGGTTCGTGCTCATCACCATCGGCTCCGAAGCACTTCTGCTCCTCGTTGCGGCGCAGGCTGGTTTCATCGGCGGACCGGGCATCATGGCCAACATGGCGACCGACTCATGGTTGCCCCGTCGGTTCGTCGCACTTTCCGATCGCCTCACCATGCAGAACGGGATCATCCTCATGGGTTGTGCGGCCATGACGCTCCTCGCCTATACCGGGGGCAATATTCGCATCCTTGTCATCATGTACAGCATCAACGTCTTTGTTACCTTCACACTTGCGCAGGCGGGAATGTTGCGGTTGTGGCTTAGGGAACGAAGCGAAGGGAAAGTTTGGAAACGGAATTTTGCGATTCACGTGGTCGGATTTACGCTCTGCTTTTCGATTCTGATTGTGATGATTGTTGAAAAATTCAACAAGGGAGCTTGGGTCACGGTCATCATTACCTCGGCGTTGATCGCAGTATGTTTTGCCATTCGGCGTCACTACCAAAACGTCCAGAAGCGGATCATCGAAGTGAAGCAAACGTTCTCGGATCTGCCAGAGATGCTTGAGCAAGGCGGGTCGCAATCCTTTCTCAAAATGGCGTCCTCAATTCGACAGACCGCCATTATTCTCGTAGGCGGATACGACGGGCTCGGCATCCATCTTTTTTTGAACGTGCTCCGAAACTTTCCGAATACATTCGACAAGGTCGTGTTTGTCTCGATCGGCTCCGTGGACAGCGCGTTCCTTAAGGATCACCATCTGGTCGAAACAGTGGAGAAGAGAACGGCGAATACGCTGGAAAGGTATGTCGGGCTTGCGAAAAAACTCGGACTGGAAGCGGACTCAGCCTATCGAATCGGAACGGACGTAGCCGAAGAAGCCTCGGAACTGTGCCTCGAAATTGCGCGCAAAAATCCGCGTAGCGTCGTCTTTGCCGGGGAACTCCTCTTCGAGAAACCTGCGTGGTTCCATCGGCTGCTTCACAACGAGACCGCCTACGCGATTCAGCGCCGCATCCGATTTGCGGGGCTATCTATGGTGGTGATGCCGTTGCTCCTGCATCAACAAAGCAGTTCGCTTACGGAATTCAATTCGCCCAAACCTGCGGCCTGATCAACTACTCAATACTCTCTTCGGCGCTGTTCGGATCAGCGAACATTGGATCATCAACCGTAGGCGCTTCTGCTTCGCCTTCGGCTTCAAAGCTCACCCACTGGCGACCAATGAGCGGAGACCGAACAGCGCCGTCGCATGTTTCGAATGGCGCCGTCCCGCGTTTGTAAGGCATGCGACGATAAACTTTGTGCCGATTCTCCGCGCATAATTCCGAGGCGCGCTTACCTGTTTCAGAACATATATCCGCCGTCTCGATCCCAGGAGGAGCTTCGTAGCTCATCTTCCATTGACTGGGATCGCGAGTGGCGTAGGTTCGCGCGAACGTATTCGCCCAGATCGGCCCTGCGATCTTGCCGCCCGTCATTTGCGGTCCCATTGAGCGGGGCGTGTCATAGCCCACGTAAACACAAATCACCAGATCGGGAGTTATGCCCGTAAACCACGCATCCGTGTTATCGTTCGTAGTTCCGGTCTTCCCTCCGATGGGAGGATAAGGGGGCGATGGAAACTTGTCGCCGATGCTTGTCTTTCCTGTTCCATCTACAACGGCCTGTCTGAGAATATTGACCATCTGATACGCAACAACCGGATCGAGCGCGATGGTTTCATCTCGTTTGGGAGAAAGTAATTTTTTCCCAGCTTTATCGGTCAATGTTTCGAAAAACTGTGGCCGGCGGCATATCCCGCGATGCGTAAACACTTGATAAGCGGACGCAACATCCAGCGCCGACATATCCACCGTTCCCAAACAGACCGATACCTCATGAGGATAGCGATCAAGCCACGTCTTGTGCCCCGGATGATAATCGAATTCGACAACCTGATTGAGCGCGCGCTTGACGCCCATCTTGAGAAAAAGTCGAACGGTCGGGACGTTACGCGAATGCTCAAGCGCTTCAATAAGCGTGGTGGGACCAAAGAATCGCTTTTCGTAGTTGCGCGGTTTGTAAGGTTCAGGAACGCTAGGTATCGAAATCTCTTCATCTATAATGATGTCATGCGGTTTAAACCCGATTTCGAGCGCGGCAGCAAAAAAGAATGGCTTCACGGTAGAACCGGCGGACTTGCCGCCCATGTACGCGCGATTGAATTGGCCATCGTTGGCGGTATCGAAAAAATTGTCCCCACCGACCAAGGCATACACCTCGGCGGTTCGCGCATCCATGACGACGACGCTCCCTTGGATTTTTTTCGTGTCACCCGGTTCGAGTTCCATTCGCTGCCGTCGTGAATCCACCGCGATGACTTTAGCGTCAATTAATCCACCGGCTTTAAGCACGATGTCGGAATTATAATAGGGAAATCCATTTTTATAGGTCATCGTTCCTGTGTAATTACCGTAAGTCACTTCGAGCGTGTTGGAAGTTGGGCGTGACTTGATCCGCATGAGGCGCATCTGTCCCGCGACGGGTCCCGGCGGAAGATCGGTCGCTTCATTCTGAAATCGCGCGGGCTTGCGATCCTGCCACATGCTTTCGGCATGAATCAGCCCCTTGGAAAGCTCCTCCTGCGCGATTTTTTGAATCGTCGGATCTATCGTGGAACGGATGCGAAGCCCTTTCTTTCGCAGATCGGATTCCGACAGTTTGTAGTATCCGGTTAGCTCGCGCTGAAGAGCGTCGGTGAAATAAGGGAAGTCGCTCGTCGCGACATTCGAACGCCGCCTTCCGGGTCGAGTTAGAACAGGGCTATTCACGGCGCGATCATATTGTTCAGCGCTGATCCAATTCAGTTCGCGCATGCGCTTCAATACGTAATCACGCCGACCGCGATGGCGCTCCTTATTATGAACCCCCAGCGGATTGTACATTGAAGGTCCCTTTGGAATGGCCGCAAGACTCGCGCATTCCGCCAGAGTCAGGTCCTTCGGCTCCTTGTCAAAGTAAGTCTGCGCGGCGGAGTAAATTCCGAACGATTGGCGTCCCATGTCAATGTGATTGAGGTAGAAGGCCAGGATTTGGTCTTTGGAATAACGTCGTTCGATCTTAAACGCCATGACGGCTTCCTTAATTTTGCGCGACCATTTCTTCTCTCGCGAATATTCCTCCGGAAGAATGTTGCGCGGAAGCTGCATGGTGATCGTGCTGGCCCCCTGTGAACTCGCGCTGCTCTTGAAGTTCGCAACCGCCGAACGCGCGATAGCCCACGGATCCACTCCAAAATGTTCGTCGAATCGGTCGTCCTCAATGGCGAGTACGGCCTTCTTCATCATGTCGGGAATTTCTTCAATCGGAAGGACGTGACGCCGCTCATCGGCAAGCTCGGCGATCTCTCGCGCTCCCGTGCGGTCATAAATAATGGTGGATTCAATCGGAGCGTATTCCTCCAACGCTTCGATGGGAGGAAGACTATTGATGTAACCCATCATGAGGCCAACGGCGAGCGATGCTCCGAGAACGCCAAAACCAACAACAACCAGAAACAACACATACCATCGCTGAATGCGGCTGCGTCGGCGGCGAGGACGTGGCGGGCGTGTGACGTCGTTACTGTGAGGCATGAGGGGAAAGTTGTGCGGATTTTTCGGGTGCATTAAGTCCCGGATCAGCGGCAATGATATCAATAACCGCGCCGATCGTCGGAGGCTTATCAAACGCCGCTACGAGTCGAGTGTCGGGCGCGGCCTTGCCCGCGTAACGCGTTTCCAATTTGCGAACATAATCTTCGGCGGACGAATCTCCAATGGGAGCAATGACTTCGATATCCTTCAGCCCCTCCATCCGTCCGATGGCGTCGGCCAACGCCAGACGTCGTTCGTCCTTTTGATCCGCATGAAGGATTTCGCGAACCATAAGGCCATGAATCCAAAGATATTCGTTCAATCCCATCTTCTCACGTTCGAGCGATTCCTGATGTCGAACGGCGGCGGCTTTTAGGAAATCGGCCGAGGCGCGCCAAAGAGTGAAACCTTTGAATGGACTGAAATCATCGGGTTGCAGCAAATCGCGCGCAACCGTTTCGACGCTTGGAGTAATCGTTTCCATGAGCGCGCGACGTGCGCGTAGATATGCTTCGATTCGTTCAGGTGTCGCCGCTTGTCCGTTTGCTGCGAGCGGATATTTTGCATTGAGCGCTTCATATCCCGAACGCGATTTCTTGAGGAAATTTTGGAAGTCTTTCAGCGATTGGGTGAACCACACTCCCACCGCCACCAAGCCAATAAGAGTCACAACCGCCGGAACGCCCATTAGCAGCAACGCCCACCGCAAAAGCGAGCGTCTAGGAGGAGGAGATTTTTTCGGTGCTTGGCGCGCTTTCATTGATCATCGCGGCGGGGTCTGAATCGGCTTGCCGCGCTCGTTGGATTCTACGCCATCCTCTAACTACATTGCATCTTGAATCCGTTTGGATCATGATCGCGCGTTGGCAATGGATAGAACAAGCGACGTCAAGGCGAGAGTAAAACCGACGTGGATATCCTGCACGGACTCACACCGACTCAAATCGAAATCGTTCACCGATGTCGCAATTATCGCGAGATCGAGGAAGGGGAAATCATTTTCTCCGAAGGCGATCCCGCCGATAGTATGTTCATCATTATGAGCGGCGCGGTCGAGATTTTTAGAAAAAAGGACGGCCACGAATACACAGTGGCACGCTTGATCAGTCCCGAAGTTTTTGGCGAAATGGGACTCCTCACTAAGGCCGGTCGGACAGCCTCGGCCCGCGCGCTGCAGCGTTCGCTTCTCTTCGAGGTCCCGAACAATCTCGTTTACGTAATGAAGGAATTCACGGGTTCCGAAGCGACAATGAAGCTTGTCGAGAATCTGATCTGCATTTTGGGCGAGCGATTGCGTCAGGCCAACGATGGAATTTCCTTCGTTCCCGCTTCCACAATTTTTCAAAATCGCGAGATCGTTCGAAACGAAACGCAGGCGGCCATGCAAACCATCGAACGCAATCTTCCCAAGGGACTCAGTAAGAAATACGCTCCGCAGGAAACGCTCTCTGAAGGCGAATTCCTCTGCCGCGAGGGCGATCCCTCCGATGGGTTTTACTTTATTCATCAAGGCGAACTTGAAGTCCTGCGCACCCAAACCGGAGGCGAAGCTCGACCGATTTCGATTATCAAAGGCCCAACCATCACGGGCGAACTCGGTTTCTTCACTAAACGTCCGCGCGTTGCCGGACTCCGCGCGAAAACGACCGTCAAATACACCCCCTTTTCCGGTTTGCATTTCATGAAGATCAAACAGAGCGATCCCGATGAAGCGATGCGAGTGCTCTTTGCCGCCGCGCGAATGGCAGTTTATTTGATCGTCAAAGGCTCGAACACCGACGCTGCGCATTGAAGACGAGCGCGTCTCTTGATTTCCGATGGCCGATTTAAAATCCACACCGAGTGCCAGCGCAACCGCATTCGTCCACGGTTTGGGAGACCCTTGGCGTGGCGTTGTGTTTCTATTGCGTAACGCCTCGCTTTGGCCGTGGGCCACGCTCCCTTTCGTATTGAGCCTCGCCGTCTATATCCTCATTTTCGCCTTGGGTTGGCATTACGGCCACGGATGGTTCGAGTCCACGTTTTACGGACAAGGAAAAACTTGGGCCGCGCTCGGTATGTTGATCGAAATCATTTTCTGGATTTTGGCCGCTCTCCTCGCCGCTTTTGCATTTATCCCAGTCGCCACACTGATCGCCAATCCATTCAACGATCTCTTATCGGAACGAACCGAATGGATTTATCGTGGCGAACAAGCCGTAGCTTTTTCTTTCTCGCGAATGTTCCGCGCGCTGTGGGTCGGCCTCGTGGGTGAAATTCGCCGATTCATTAAGGTCATCGTCCTTCTACTGTTGGCGTATGCGTTGTTGCTGATTCCCGTCGCAGGGGCTTTCCTTTCGTCCGCGGCTTCGATGATGATCACACTTTCTTTTCTGAGTCTCGAATATACCTCGTTTTCAATGGATCGCCGAATTTACACATGGGAACAAAAAAAGGAATTCCTTCGAAATCATCGCGCGCGAACGTGGGGATTCTCCGCCATGACCCTCGCCATTCTGACGATTCCTATCGTCAACGCGCTCTTCATTCCCATCTCCGCCATCGCGGGAACGTTGCTCTTTTGCGATACGGAATTGACTGCGCGAAGAAAATAGCCGGAGGCAAACCTTGACCAAGTCCCATTGCATAAGGGATGATCTTTGGCGCGTTTGCCAAGGTTCGCGCCCGTAGCTCAGCTGGATAGAGCGCTTGCCTCCGGAGCAAGAGGTCAGAGGTTCGAATCCTCTCGGGCGCGCCACTCAACTCACTGTATGACCGAATTCAGCAAAAAAAATCCCTTCCCCGCTCCTATTATCGAGCATCGGAAACTGAATGGCGCCGGGTCCGAAAAGGACACCCGCCATTTTGCTCTGTCGCTCAAAGCATCGGGGCTGACATACGAACCCGGCGATGCGCTCGGAGTCCGCCCCAAAAACGATCCCGCGCTGGTGGAGGAACTGCTTGAAGCCCTCGATTGCAACGGCGATGAACCCATCCCTGCATCCGACGGCGAGACGGCGAAGCCGATTCGGGAAACCCTGATTTCCGACTGCCAAATCACCCGCCCACCCAAGCCATTTTTGGACGCGTTGGTCGAAAAAACCGGCGACCCCGATCTCCGGCGACTGCTCGATCCCGCGAATAAGGCGCAGTTGGAAGCTTATCTGCGCGACCGCGAAATTATTGATCTGCTGATCGAACATCCCCGCGCATTATTCGATGCACCGGAATTTGTCGCGACGCTCAAGCGGATGCTGCCGCGACTCTATTCCATCTCGTCGAGTCCCAAAGCGCATCCTGACGAGGTTCACTTAACCGTCGCCGTGCTCACCTATGTTTCCAATGGTCGAACGCGCAAGGGAGTTTGTTCAACCTATCTCGCCGAGCGCGTCGGCGAGAATGATCGCGTCGGGGTTTTCACGCATCACAACAAAGCATTCCGACTGCCCGACGATCCGAATAAGCCGATTATTATGATCGGGCCGGGAACAGGCGTCGCTCCCTTTCGCGCTTTCTTGGAGGAACGCCGCGCAAACGGCGACAAAGGCAAGACCTGGCTTTTCTTCGGCGATCAACACGCGAAAACCGATTTTCTTTACGAAAGTGAATTCGCCGCGTTCAAAAAGGACGGCGTTCTTTCGCGACTCGATACGGCTTTTTCCCGCGATCAAGCGAGCAAAGTTTACGTTCAACATCGGATGCTGGAAAACGCGCGAGAGTTTTTCGAGTGGCTGCAGTCCGGCGCGTATCTTTATGTCTGCGGGGATGCCAGCCGAATGGCCAAGGATGTGGACCTTGCTCTGCGCGAGATCATTCGGATTGCGGGCGGCAAGTCGGTCGAAGAATCCGATCAATACGTACGGCAACTCGCCACGGACAAACGATACCGCCGCGACGTGTATTGAGTTCGTTGTTCATCCTTTTTCAAAAAAACTTGCGAGACGCCCTATCATAACCCTAGAGTGGAAACGGCTGCTTCCTACCAGGGAATGAGCTATGCGGAGAGGTGACCGAGTGGTTTAAGGTGCTCGCTTGGAAAGCGTGTGTGCTGGAAACGGCACCGAGGGTTCGAATCCCTCCCTCTCCGCCAGTCTTCTTTAACTCTTCTTCTTTAAAACCCATCCCTCCATCGCGATAGAATAATCACCTACGTTCCCAATTTTTCCGTCACTTGAACCGACAGACCATGAGCCGGATTTCCGTCATATCCTCGATGGCCCAGCGGATGCCCTCGCGGCCAAAGCCGCTGGCCTTAACGCCGCCGTAGGGCATGTGATCCACCCGGAAAGATGGAATATCGCCGATAATGACGCCGCCGACCTCCAACTCGTTCCACGCACGTTGCGCCTTCTCCAAATCGCGTGTGAAGACGCCTGCCTGAAGACCGTAAGCGCTGTCGTTCACCTCGGCGAGCGCGGCGTTAAAATCGCTGAACCGTGAGAGAACCGCAACGGGACCGAACGCCTCTTGCACGCAAATCTTCTCGTCGCGCGGGACGTTCTCAAGAAGCGTCGCCTCGACCATCGCTCCCTTGCGCCCGCCGCCGCAGAGCAGACTCGCGCCGCGAGCAACGGCGGATTTGATCCACGATTCAACCCGCATGGCTTCCTTTTCTGAAATGATTGGACCGATGAACGTGTCTTCGTCGTGAGGATTTCCCATTTTCAACTTTTTCGCGGCGGCAACGAGTTGAGAGGTAAACGGGTCGTAAACCTTTTCGTGAACAATAATCCGCTGCACCGAAATACATGTTTGTCCCGATTGATAAAACGCGCCGATGATCATGCGCTGAACCGCGTCGGCAATGTCGGCATCCTCATCCACGATACACGCGGCATTGCCGCCAAGTTCGAGGACGACCTTTTTGCGGCCGGCGCGCGACTTGAGATCCCAGCCGACATCGGGCGAGCCGGTAAAGCTGAGCAGCTTAATTCGCTCGTCCGTCGTGAACAAGTCCGCTCCGTTTCGGCTGCAGGGTAGAATGGAAAAAGCTCCTTCGGGCAGCGACGTTTCGGCCAATATTTCTCCAATGAGCAGCGCGCCGATGGGGGTGGCGCTGGCGGGCTTGAGCACGAACGGGCATCCGACGGCAATGGCTGGCGCGACTTTGTGAGCCACGAGATTGAGCGGAAAATTGAACGGCGAAATGAACGAGCACGCGCCAATGGGTACGCGTTTCCACATGCCGGTGTAATTTTTCGCCCGCGCCGTGATGTCCATCGGAATCACTTCGCCTGTGATGCGCACCGACTCTTCGGCGGCAATCCGGAACGTTTCGATGAGACGCGCGACCTCACCCCGGCTATCTCGGATGGGCTTTCCGGCCTCGACGCAGAGCGCGTAAGCAAGCTCCTCCGCGCGTTCCGTGAACCGCGCGACGCAATGGTTCAAGATCGCCTGTCTTTCATATGCCGCAAGTCGTCGCATCGGTTCCGCCGCGTGAGCCGCTGCCGCGATGGCACGGTCAATGATCGTTGCATCCGCCAGCGCGGTGCGTGTTGCGATCTCGCCAGTGAACTTGTCCTGCACCTCGAGCGATTGATTCGGCTGCAGCGGCTTGTTTGCCAGATAAAGGGGATACAGGTCTTTCAACACGGCGTTATTCCTTCATGTTTCGATCGGGTATGTTCATCATCGCGAAGGCGGCACTTGCGTAGATCGGCATTATGGAAAAACACCGTCGAGGCACCTTTAGCGCAGAAACCAAACTTGTGTAGATCAGCGAAAACGGAGGTTACGCCAGGCGCAGAAAAATCAAAATCGGGGGGGGAGTAAATTCCTCCGTCTCGCGCTTCACCGAAAGTACGATAACGCCGATGCGCGCGTCAACATGACAAAGCAAGTTCTTCTCCTTTCCCAGCGCGGCGATCTGCGAGTTCGGTTCCGCCTCGCCTTGCGCATGGTCAAGCGCGGAGCCGATGAGCGCGATCGTGTTGGACGTGATCCCGAGGTGTGGATATTGATTCCAACAGTGCATTATGGGACGTTGTAATCGCGGCGCACATAAACCGAGATCAAGGACGAAACGCCGAGAGAGGGAGGCCACGTGAAAAGGACATTCCTAACGATTGCATTCATAAGCATTGCGAGCGCCGCGATTCACGCGCAGGGTCTTGATCGAATCCAATTGGCCAAGCTGATGTCAATGACCAGCGCCGATAATAGGGCGGAGGCATTTGCGCACATTGACCGCATATTCCCTGTAATCACGATCAAGAAAGCCTCCACGCCGTTCCACTTCGAAAAGGCAACTCGCGAACTCGACGGAGTGACCTACCAATGGCGCGGCAACACATCGTCTGTGCTTGAATTCATCGAAAAAACAAAGACAACATCGTTTATTGCCATCAAGGATGACGTAATCGTCTGTGAGATGTATTTTCAGGGCTATTCCTCCGAGTCCATGCCCACTTCAATGTCCGTGGCAAAATCGTTTGTGTCGGCGCTCATCGGGATTGCAGTCGGAGAAGGTCGTATCAAGAGTATTGATGATGCGATTACGGAATATGTGCCGGAACTTTCAAAGTCAGGGTATAAGGGCGTCCCCATTCGCCATATATTGCAAATGTCCTCGGGTATAAATTTCGTTGAGGTGTATGACGACGCCAAATCCGACCTGATGACGATGATGATTCAATTGGCTGGAGGCCGTTCCCTTATTGAGTACGCCGCCTCCTTGGCGTCGAGAAAGCCATCGGGGCAAGAATTCAATTATGCAAGTATTGACACGGCGGTGCTGGGCCTTCTTCTTGAGCGTGTGACGGGCAAGAGCGCTGCCGCTTATCTTGAAGACAAAATATGGAAGCGCATCGGGACGGAGGCCGATGCCTCTTGGGCAACTGATAATCACGGGAATCCATTGGCCTTTGCATGGCTCAACGCCACCCCCTTGGATTTTGCTCGATTCGGACGGCTTTACCTGAATGAAGGGCGTTGGGATGGCGTTCAAATCGTTCCCGCGGATTGGATCAGGAATTCAGTGGTCCCTTCGGAGAAGCATCTTCAACCGAGGGCTTTGTATGGCCCCGACTGGAATATTGGATATCAATTTCAGTGGTGGGTTCCAAGCGGAGAGGAGAAGGAGTTTGTTGCCATCGGCATTTGGGGTCAATTTATCTATGTGAATCCCACGAGAAAGACGATTATCGTGAAAACCAGTGTTGACCCGCTCTTCGACGCGCATGAAATGGAGACCATCGAAGTCTTTAAAAGTGTCGTAAATGCCATTGGCACCCAAGAGTAGGCGGAATAATTCAGTGTGATGCATTACGGGATTCATCGGATAAACGAGAATCGGTCTTCCGTAGCCAAGATTCAGCAGACGTCCATATGCATTCCGTCCTTGGGTCCGCAGGGCACGGATTGACAAGCTCATCAGAAGTGTATGAAATTCACGCCTGAGCGAATAGGTCATGGATTTATTCGGAAGCGGTTCCGATGAAGCAACCATTCGCCGAATCAAGTTATGAGTTGGAGCCACCGTGCAGGACTTTGACCCTTCATCATCTGAATTTCAGGCAAATCCATTTCCTGCATACGCACGATTGCGGGAGCATGATCCTGTTCATTGGTGCGAGCGACTCGGAGGATGGGTCGCCACGGCGTACCGTGACGTGAAGTTTATCTTGGGAGATGCGCGTTTCTCAGCCGACCGCATAACTCCATTCATGAATGGCCTCTCAACCGCGCGGCGAGAAGCCTACGCTCGGCTTGGATCATCCCTCTCGCATTGGATTGTCTTCAACGATCCGCCGCGCCACACACGACTCAGAGGACTGCAGAACAAGGCATTTGTACCGCAGCGCATGACCGAGTTCCGTCCGCGCGTTGAACAAATTGTACTCGATATTCTCAATACGCTCCGGGGGCGCGAGATGATTGATTTTATCGCCGATGTGGCCTATCCGCTTCCGGTCACCGTCATGGCCATGCTTCTAGGAGTGCCGACGAACGATCTGGATCAGTTCAAGTTCTGGTCCGATGAGCTGGCGCTTTTCATCGGCAGCGCGACGAGCGCACCCGACAAGTGGGATCGCGCCCAGCGCAGTCTTATCGCCATGGAGGAGTATTTCGCGAGGCTGATCGAGGTACGCCGAGCGAATCCACAAGATGATTTGTTGACCACGCTGATTCGCGCGGAGGAAGAGGGTGACAGGCTTACCTCGGCGGAATTGCTCACGAATGCCCTGGGGCTGCTCTTTGCCGGGCATGAAACCACGACCAATCTCCTGGGCAACGGCCTTCTTTCGTTGCTTCGTCACCCGGAACAATTGGATTGGATAAGGCGCAGTCCCCAGAGAACACCCGAAGCCGTCGAGGAACTGCTTCGATACGACGGGCCGGTGGGCGCGATCGTCCGCATTGCCAAGGAGGATGTCGAAATAAGACATCGAACCATCCAATCAGGCCAGCGGGTGTTCGCGATGATCAATGCGGCCAACCGGGATCCTCGTCAGTTTCGGGATCCCGATGTACTGGATCTGAAACGTGATGACAATCTCCATATTACGTTTGGGCACGGCATCCATTATTGCGTGGGCGCCCCTTTGGCCCGACTTGAGGGAGCGCTTCTTTTCGAGGAATTCTTGCGACGCTTCCCAAGGTTTGAAATTGTACCGGCAGAATTGCAATGGCGGAACACACTTGTCCTTCGGGGACTGAGGTCGCTGCCGTTGCAAATGCTCTGATTAACCGATTTCGAATCGTGCCGATATCCAAGTATGAACGCATCTTGGGGTAAAAGCGCCGATGATGCACCAAGCTGCCATCGGTGGGCACATGACTAAAAGTCAAAGATTTCACCTAGCAGGGACTTTTTCCTGTAGGGGCGTCCGGTCTGCCTTTCTCGGTCACTCCAAGAGCGCTGGCCCCAATCCGAATCGTCGTCATCCTCCTGATGGCGGCGCTTGGGATAGTCCTGCCCCCGCTGCGCAGGAGACGGGAGAGGAGAGGGCTGCGAGGACGCGACAGCTGCCGTCGTGCGCTCAATGATCTTGTCCAACTCACCGCGGTCGAGCCACACACCCCGGCATTGAGGACAGTAGTCTATCTCGATGCCCTGACGGTCGGCCATCTTGAGTTCGATTTTGCATGCAGGACACAACATAATTCAGTTCCTTTCTATAGTTGGGATACGGTCAGGATTCGACCGGCTTCGGTGAGTCTGATTCTGAAACCGAAACGCTTTCGACTTTGGCCGGAAACAGAACTGAGCCTACAGTGGAGATCGTGAGCAACGCCGCAATCACCGCAAGTGAGATGCCAACGGGAATTTTGTAAACATCCACCAGCAGCATCTTCGTCCCCACGAAGGCCAGAATGGCGGCCAGACCGTAGTGAAGGAGATGGAACTTGTGCGCAAAGCCGGCAAGCGCAAAGTAGAGCGATCGGAGGCCGAGAATCGCGAATGCATTGGAGGTGTAGACAATAAACGGGTCGGAACTGATGGCAAGAATAGCGGGGATGGAATCCACGGCAAAAACCAGATCGCTTAGCTCGACGATGACGAGCACGGCCAGCATCGGCGTGGCGAGCCATTTCCCGCCCTGCTTGATCCAGAACTTATCGCCGTGGTACTCGCGCGTCGAAGGCACGACCTTTCGAAATAGACGCAGAACGGGATTCTTTTCCAAGTCCATTTTTTTGCCGTGCTGCCACAGCATCTTGACCGCAGTGAGTATCAACAGCGTACCAAAGACGTAGATGATCCAGTGGAACCGGGCTATCAAGGCCACGCCCACGGCGATGAGAATGCCGCGCATGGCCAGCGCGCCAAGCACACCCCAAAAAAGGAGCTTGTGCTGATAGGCTGCCGGAACCGCAAAGTAGCTGAATATGATTAGAAAGACGAAAATGTTGTCCACGCTAAGGGACTTTTCGATCAGGTAGCCGGTTAGAAACTGAAGCCCGACCTCCGAACCGCGCAGTTTCCAAACGCCCGCGTTGAATATGAGCGCGAGAACGATCCAGACCGCGGACCAGATGATCGCCTCTTTGAACTTGACCTCGTGGCTCTTGCGGTGAAACACCCCAAGGTCGAGGGCCAGCATGGCGAGCATAAAAACGTGAAATCCAATCCAAGCCATCATTTGTGATTCCATTAAAGTTGCTCCTTCAAAGCAAAAGACCTCCAGCGCAACTGGGCGCTGAAGGTCTTGCAAGTCTTGGGATGCGATTACCGGCCCGGGTGCTCCGGACGTTCTGGCGATAATCGCCCCGGCCTGTCTCAGCCGGTGCTACTCCCCTTCATGTCGAAGTCTTTATCACAAAACCGGAGAGCGAAGCAAGCAAAATCGGACATCGAAATCATTCTTTGAGAAATATTTTGGAAGACCTTCTTCTCGCAGTCGAGCGCGTTCGGTTTACGGCCAGCAAAGCGTCGAGACGGACTGCGCATCGGCGGCGAACTCGGCGTGCCAATTACCGAAGGAAACGCCAAGTTGTTTCGGAGACTTATTAGAATTGACGATGATAAGAATCGTCTCACTTCCCGGATTCTGAAACGCGAGGCATTTGATGCCGATTGAACTCACGCTGGCTTCAATGCGTTTCGCCCCGCGTGCAATGAATTTCGTGAAGTGGCCCAGCATATAATAGTCGAAGGGATAGATGGTCGTCTGTTTTTCGTGATCCAGCAGAATCATTGTCTTATCCGCATCAAATGGACCATTGTTGGGTTTGCCTTGCGTGTCGGTCATGCTCACCCAGCCGTTGTAGCCGGAGATGCCGTGCTGAAATAGCGTTACCAGCCGGCTTGCCCCGGCAAGACCGAAGACCGATCCCTCTGTGAAATGAATCGGAATATTTGGGAACTCGGAGGCAAAGGTGGTCATCCCGCTTGGTTGTCCCGCATATCCGTGAAAAGCGACCGCATCCACAAACCTCGCGGCTGCCGGATCGGAGAGGATGGTGCGCGGATAATCAATCCCAGGGTCGTCGCCATCGGGCGTGGGCTGGGTGTTGTAGTTGTGGTCGTAACACCAAATTTCGGTCTTGATCCCCTCGCGCTCGAAGAGCGGTCCAAGATGGTTCTTGATGAAGTCGCGTTCTTGCTCGGCTGTCCACTTGCACGAAGGATAGTGCCACTTGGGATCCTTTTCCTTGCTGCGGTCAACGCCGGGTTCGTTTTGCACCGTGATGGCGTGAATCGGAATACCTTCGGCTTCGTAAGCGCGAATGAATTTCACAAAGTAATGAGCGTAAGTGTCGTAATGCTCCGGCAACAAATGCCCACCGATCATGGTGCCCGTGCTTTTCATCCAGCCGGGCGGACTCCAGGGCGAAGCAAAGAAAAGAATGTCGGGGTTTTTCTCGCGTGCGATCTTAATCGCGGGGATGATGTAGTTCTTATCTCGATCAATGGAAAATCGCTCAAGCTTGGGATCGGTCTGTCCAGCGGTCAAGTCGTTGTAGGAGTACCAGGGATCACCGGTGAAATCGGGCGTGCCGATGCAGATGCGGACAAGATTGAAGCCGATCCCCTTCTCGGGATGAACAAGTCGCTCGATCGTCTCGATGCGCTCCTGCTCGGACAGTCTAGACAGATTGAAGCAAGTCGTTGGCTCAAAGGAGGAACCAAGTCCCAGAATCGTTTGAAAGGTCTTTGTTGAATTGATGACAATCGTTTCACCTTCGGCGGGGTTTGGGCTTGCGGTGAAGGCGGGCGCTTCAACGGCATCAAGGCGTTTGGTTAAGTCAAAGCGGGAAACGAACGCTTCGATTTTCGGCTGAGCCTCGGCGCGTCCAACCGAGCGAAGAATAATAACGAGACAGACGAGAAGTTTAAATTGAGCGAGTGTTCGGCAAGTCATACTCATCACTGAGATCCTTCCAAATCAAACACCTAAAATGTCTTTAGGCTCAAGAGAAGCATACATTTCCTTCTTGAGATCGTGCGCAATGCCATGAGCCAGTCCGTGCTTGCGACAATACGCAGGAAGGTGCTCGAGAGTTTCAAGAACGATTTTCCAAGGAATATTGCGTAAGGGAATCTGGCAGGCTTCTAGAGCGCGGCGAAGGGGCTTGATATCCTGGCCTTGAATCGCGGCGAGAATCAGAATTCCAGGACCAACAAGATCGCCATGCGGAAGTCCTTTGCCCATGGCATTTTCAACGGCATAGGCAAAATAGTGTTCGCTTCCCTCCTCGGGACGGGAGTGTCCGATCAGATTGCAGAGCTGCACTTCGAGCGCAAGCGTGTCCAGCAGTTGCTTCAGTCCCCGGGTTTCGCCTCGTCCGGCGGATTCGGCGCATTCGAGCGCCCCGCGCAGAATCGCTTCGGCCACATCCGCAACATAAGGAATGTAAGGGGCGTGGGGAGGATTCAATCCCCTCTCGTGAGCGTATCGCCAGTCCCAAAGGCCTGTTGCAATAGAAAGCACGTCGCAAATTCCACCGGCGCGAACTGCGGGCGGCGCCTGCGCCCAGACATCGAAATCCACAATGAGACGGTCAGGCGGTTTGGTTTCGATGTATCGAACGCAGCCTTCA
>CAZPIK010000003.1:0-38827 GCA_964586185.1 uncultured Candidatus Sumerlaeota bacterium
GAAAGACGCGGGCGAGATCGCTGGATTCCACGTCCGACGCGTCATTGACGAGCCAACGGCCGCGGCCATGGCGTACGGTCTGGACAAGGGAAATGATCAGACGATTCTCGTTTACGATTTGGGCGGCGGCACGTTCGACGTTTCGATCATCGAAATTATGTCGGGCGTGTTTCGCGTCCTGGCGATTCACGGCGATACCAAACTCGGCGGCGACGATTTCGACCGTCGGATTATGGATCATCTGCTGGGATTATTCCAGGCCGAGCACGGCCTCGATCTGCGCAACGATCCCGTCGCAATGGCGCGGCTGCGCGACGCAGCGGAAGAAGCCAAAATCGAACTTTCCGAAATGCGCGAATCGCACATCACGATTGAAGCCATCGCGATGACCGATCAAGGGCCGTTGAATCTTGAAGCCACGCTCGAGCGCTCGCAGTTCGAGATGATGATTGAGGATTTGGTTCGCAAGACGATTCAGCCGATAGAGGCGAGCATCGCGGACGCCGGGTTGGAGCGCGGAAGACTCGATACGATTCTGCTCGTCGGCGGCTCGACACGCATTCCTTTGGTTCAACGCATCGTTAAAGAAAGTCTCGGCGTCAGTCCTTCGCGCGATATTTCACCCGAAGAGGTGGTGTCGCTCGGAGCGGCTATTCAGACGATCGTCCTCGCGCCAATCGAAGGGGAAATTCAGAACACGCTGGCCACGCACTATGCGAAAGAAAAACCGGTCATCATTCACATGACTCCTTTCTCGCTCGGCGTGGGTCTCCAGAACGACCAGTTCGGTCCGATCATCGAACGGAACTCGACCTATCCGACGGAAGCCAAGGACATTTTCACGACGACGCGCGATTTTCAGGAGACCGTCTCTTTCCCGATTTATGAGGGCGAGGAACCGGTTGCTTCGGAAAATACGTTCCTAGATCTTCTGCGAATCGAGGGGATCACGCCCGCCCCGCGCGGAGTTCCCCGCGTCGAGGTGACCTTCCGTCTCAACGCGGATCGCATTCTCGAAGTTCGCGGCGAAGACCTTGCGACAGGAGCCGAGCGGAAGATCGTCGTCAACGCGACGGCCAACCGCCTATCGGATTCCGACAAATCGCGGATGATCAAAGACGCTCGCGAACGGGTTGCCCGCGAATTGCGCGACAAGATTCGCCGGAACGTTCAAGACGAGGCCGAAGACGTCATTTCACGCGCTGAAAGTTTGCTCGGACAGTATAGCGATCATCCTCGCGCCGACGACTTGCGCGATCTTTCGAGCCGTCTCCGCCAGAGCATTGGAAATTCCGAGCCGGAAGAGATTGAAGAGATGACCTACGACCTCATGCGGATCGTGAACGAGCTTGAAGCCTCGACGATGTAATTCCGGCGGGAGGCGGTTTGGATGATGACCTCCCCAGCTCTGTCATTTAGCCCTGAAGAACTTCATCTCATTAAGCGCGCCCGTGAAAAGGCGCACATACTTTACGAGGGAAAGCTCACGCCTCACCGTTCGTGCGGCGTTTGCCTCGCGGAGACTTTCGGCGTTCCGTGGCGCGCGTATCAATCGCTGCGCCGCGGCGGGATTACGGGCGAGGGTGCATGCGGTGCGATTCGCGCGGGCGAAATGATTCTCGGCGAATTGCTGGGACCGCAGAATCCCGAAGACCCCGTCGGGCAAACGTTGAAGGACGCAGTGATTTATTATCAGTCGAAATGGAAAGAAAAGCAGTCCGCCGCCGGGTGGCGCGATACGATTTGTAATACGTTGGTCGCGCCGTTCCCCGATTTCAAAAGCGAAGCCCGCGTTGGATTCTGCACAAACATGGCCGCCGATACCGCCGAACTCGTCGCCGAAACGCTAATTCGGTTTGGGCATCCTTTCAAAATTGAAGCCTTCAAATGTTGATGCTCTTTCTCGAACTCGGAGACAAGTGAATTGAGTCCCGTTGAAACCGCCCATGCCGTTGATCCGAGACGCCAATTGACACTGGCGCGGATACTCGGACACGCCGCCGCGAGAGACTACCTCCTGCGTTCCATTCGCGAGCGCAAGCTTCCGCAAGCGATCCTTATTTCTGGAGCTATGGGCGTCGGCAAACGGACGCTCGGCTGGGCGCTGGCTCGTGAAATCGTCGCCGCGAGTGAGGGCGCGGACGCCGAGTCGCATTCGGGTTCGCATAAAATTTCACGAGGCACACACCCGGACGTTTTTCTGCTCGAACCGAATTCTCCATCGGGTCAATTGCTCGTGGACGACGTCCGCGCTTTTGAAGATTGGGCTTCGCGATATCCCATCCAGATGGAATCAAAGATCGGTCTATTGCATTTCGTCGAACGGATGAACGTGAGTTCCGGGAATGCGCTGCTGAAGTTGCTCGAGGAGCCGCCCCAGCATTTGCAACTCATCCTTATTTGCAGCGATCCTGCGCGGCTATTGCCCACGATTCGATCTCGATGCGCGCCGCTTCCGCTTGAAGCCGTTTCGACGGAGGAACTCGTGCCGTGGCTCGTCGAACGCGCAAAGGTTGGGGCGGATCGCGCGAAACTCGCCGCCGAACTTGCGGAGGGACGCCCCGGCTTTGCGCTGCAATTGCTCGGAGAGGGCGGTCTGGAGAAACGGGAGAAAATCGTTCGGGAAATGGCCGCGCTCAAGCAGCACGGATTCGCTTCGGTGTTTGGTGTTGCCGACCGATTGAATTCAATCCATCCCAACGATGCGTCGTCCACTTTGCGAACGCTCGTGGCCATCCTGCGGGATGCGCTTGCGCTCGCGATGGGTTCAACATCCATTCTGAATCGTGATCTTGAACGCGAACTCCGCGCGCTGGGCGACGGACTCTCGACCGAAGGCTTGCTCGAAGCCGCAATGGCCGCCGAGACCGCCGCCGCTGAAGCCCCCTACTATTTCGGCGCGGCTTCAAATCATTTTCTTGAAACGTTGATGATGCGGATGGGAAAACGGCTTCGTCGTGGCTGAAGAGCAATTCCGCGTCAGAAAAGTTCCATGATGGGTTTGCCCTTGTCGGCAACGGTGAAAGGACGACCCGATGGCGAGTAAAGGATTTTGTCGAGCGGGATGCCCTGCGCTTGCGCGATCGTGGCGTTGAAATCGGGAACGCCAACTTCGTTCTCGATGACGTCTTCTCCGCGTTCATCGGTCTTGCCCCAAACTTGTCCGCCTTTGATACCGCCGCCCGCCAGCAGACACGAGAATGCTTTGGGGTGATGGTTGCGGCCTTCGGTTTCGTTGATCTTGGGTGAACGACCAAATTCCGTCGCGACCACGACGAGAGTTGAATCGAGTAGGCCGCTGGATTTGAGATCATCGAGCAATGCGGAGAGAGCGCGATCAAGCGAACCCGCAAGGTCCTCGATCCGCTCGAAGTTGTCCACGTGCGTGTCCCAGCCGCCCGAATTGACCTCGACGAACCGAACGCCGTGCTCGACGAGACGCCGCGCGAGCAAGCAGCCCATGCCGAAATCGGTTTCCCTGGCGTTGGCCTTTGCATTCGCGCCGCCTTCGCCGCGTGATTGTCGAAGATACCGCGCGCGGGTTTCGTCCGATTCCTGACTGAGATCAAACGCCGCCAAGTCCTGGCTCTTCATGAGGCTCAAGGCTTCCTTATAGAGATCGTTGTAGGCTCGGACTTCTTGAGTGTCGTATTCCTTGTGGAACTCGCGGTCGAATTGATCCACGAGCGTGAGGCGTTTCTGCAGCTGCTCTTCGGTAACGCCCGCGGGTAATTTGCTGTTCTGCAATCCCGCTTCGGGGTCGCCGATAGGAACCGGCGCGCAGCTTGCCTCGAAAAATCCCGCGCCCGGATGACGACTCCCGCCGGAGACGAGCACATTGGCGGGCATCGTCGGATTGATCCGACCTTTCATTTTGGTCGTCCATGCGCCAAGCGATGGATGAACGATGGTTCCGCGTTTGGTGTATCCCGTATGCATAAAATGAACGCCGCGCTCGTGATCGCCTTGCGTTGACTTGAGCGAACGAACGACCGCGACATGATTCATCCGCTTCGCCATTTCCGGCAGATGCTGGCTGATACGGATGCCATCCACGTTGGTATTTATAACCTGAGTGGGACCTTGCTCTTCGGTTCCAGGTTTGGGATCAAAGGTATCGAGGTGGCTCATACCGCCGGAGAGATAAAGATAAATGACCTGCTTGGCTTTTCCCTCGGCAGGAGCGGCATTGCCGAAGACCTGATTCGCGCCGATGAGCGGTCCCGCCGTGACGCCGAGGAACGAAGTCGCCGCCCACGACATAAATGAGCGGCGCGTGATTTCGTCCTGATGATTGAGAAATGATTTCATGGCTAATGGCTCCTTGCCGAATTATCGGATGAACATGAATCGTTGTGTATTCAGAAGCGCCCAGACAAGTTCCTGAACGCCTTTGGTCGGATCGCTGCCAATCGTTTCTTGCGCGAGTTGAAGCTCGGCGCCCGTCGGATAGGTGTTGTAGATCATGAGGAAAACCGCTTCGGCCATATCGCTTGGTGTGCGACCCGTGAGGTCGAGCGTGCGATTGAGCTGCGAATTCGGTTTGGCGAGTTCCTTGTAACCGGGGCCATTGAGCAGCGTCAGGATTTGCGGGACGGTCGCGGTTGTATTCGCCCCTTCGATGGTCTCGCGATCGGATTGACCGAACTGTTCGAGGAAATGTCCGGCGGGAGCGGGCTGCTGCAATTCGGATGCGCGGACGAATCCGGGATTGAACGGAACTTCCTTCGGCTTGGCCTTGGCTTTGGCCATCGCTCGCGCCTTGGCCTTGGCTTTAACTTGCTGAAGCATCCGTTGCTCCATCATTTCTTCGCGCTCGGCGATTTTTGAGGCGCGCTTCGGATTTGCCTTTCCGGCGGTCAAGACAAAAGGCGAAGACGATTCGTTCATCGCGTCGGAAAGTCCTTTCGCTTTTTTCGCAGGAGCCGCGGGCGACATCATTTCATCATCCGAACCGACTTCGGGCGCGGCTTTTTTGGCTGGCGCTTTCTTCGGTCCTCGGCGATTCGCAAGTTCCTCGGCAAGACCCAGCAACTCTTCCGGCGACATGTTTCGAATTCGCTCGATTTCCTCCAACGATTCGCCGTAACCCTTGTTGCGCTTGCCCTGGCGTTGATCAATTCCCGGAACTGTGAGCGTCATCACCGAATCCCAAATCTGTTCGGCGGACATCCGACGTAAAACGGGTCCGGGGAAATGGTAAACGGCATCGCCGCCTTCAAAGACCGAGGATTGGCGTTGGTAGGTCTTCGTATTGTAAATGATTCGCAGGAATTCCTTTTGGTTGTACTTGAGGCTTTTCATGAGTTCAGTGAGGTAAGCCATGAGCGCGGGATTCGAAGCCTGAGTATCGTCCTTGATGTCGTCAACGGGTTCGATGAGACCGCGCCCCATCGCCTGCTTCCAGAGACGATTGGCAATGACCATCGCGAAACGGGGATTATCCGGCGAAGTCATCCAATCGGCGTAAGCCTGAAGACGACTCTTGGGATGGAGCGGGGCGGCTTCCGCATTGAAGAGAGCCGCGGGCGCGACGACCGATTTTGGCTTTGCGTCCTCGTATTTATAATTGTCGGGAAGTCGAAGTTGCCGTTTGGGGTCTTCGCTGACAAAACCATATCGGGTGTCGCGAACCAGCTTCCGCGCCGTTTGTTTGACGTTGTTATCGAGATCCATTTGAGCAAGGACTTGATACTTTTGTCGTTCCCCCTTTTCAGGCCGGCGCACCGTCTCGACTCCCGCCGTGAAGGCAGCCATTTCGAAAAATTCCTTTTGGGTCCATTTATCGAAGGGATGATTGTGGCATTGCGCGCACGAAAGGCTTGTGCCGAGGAACAGCTGCACCGTATTGGCCATGTTATCAAGCGGCATTCCGCTATCGCGGAGATAATATCCCGACGCGCCGTTTTCGTAGATGTGCCCGTCGGCGGTCAGCAACTCGCGGACAAACTGATCGTACGGTTTCTCCTTGCGAATCGAGTCCTTCACCCAATCCTGATAATTCCCCGAACTGACTTGCCGGAACCGGCTTTGCATCCGCAGGAGATCGGCCCAGTAATTGTATTGACGGCTAACGTAGGCTTCGGAGCCGAGGAGCGCGTTGATCAATTGTTCGCGTTTATTCGGTGCGGCAGATTCAAGAAATGAAACCGTTTCGTCGTAGGTTGGAATGCGCCCGGCGGCATCAAGATAAATACGACGGAGAAACGTGGCGTCGTCCGTTGCGGGATTCGGTTGGACGTTATGCGTTTTGTAATTTGCCGCGACGAGTTCATCTATCTGACGCGCGGCTCCCTTCAGCGATCTATCAACGGGAACAGGCGAAACGGGAACGGCGAAGGAAATCGGCGCTTTGGCGACGGACTTCGCGGCTTCGGCGGGTGCAGGCGAATCCTTCTTTTTCTCCGAAGTCGCGGCCGATTTCGTTGCGCCGAAATCATGCGCCGTCCATGATCCGAAGTTACAACCCTCGGCGATCCACTCGCGGAGTTTGTTAAGTTGTTCCGGCGTTAGGGGTTCCCCTTTTCCTTCGGGCGGCATCACGTCCACGTCGTCTTTGGGAAGCGAAGCTAATTTATAAAGGAGACTTTCATCGGGTTTTCCGGGAACGATGATCTTATTTTTTTTGCTTCCGCGCAGAATGCCTTCGGAGGTATCGAGCCGAAGTCCGGCTTTGGGCGCGCCTTTAACCGTGCTATGGCATTCCATGCACTTGGATTCGAGAACCGGTTCGATATCGCGGCTGAAATCCACAGCGGCGGAGGCACCAAAAGCGATCGCAAAAATCGCGCTTCCAAGCGACAAAACTCGATTTATTCGCATCATGATTTTGTTCCTCCAACCCCGAAATGGGGACTTCGTTCAGCCGCAGCGTCCCATATCGTACATCTGCAGCCAAGCTTACACCCGATTCAGGGTTGGAGCAACGATTAGGCCAATTGAATACCAACTTACGGGCCAAATCGCATCATATCGCCATTGCTTACCGTGCCGTTGCTGGGATCATAAAGTGTTGTGCCGTGATCGTCGTCGAGATCGGGGCCAAACGACCAAAGCGTCCACTCCACGGCACGCTCCTGACCGGTCAAGCTCAGGAAGTGTTGATGGACGTGCCCCGCCGGCTGAAACTTCCCAAGGTAAATCACTTCATAGTTGTGCATATAGAAATAGGTCGTCGGCTCCGAATGATCCAATCCCGTCCGGTCGCCGGGAAAGGGATCGAGAGGAAGGCTTGTCATATACGCGATCGGAGTCGTGATCGAAGTTGGAATGAACACAACCGGCTCGCCGAAACCCAACGCATAATCGCGGGGATTATCGTAGGGGGGGTACATGTTGTGATCCACGGCGTAGGCTTCGAGCGCCGTGGCGACGGATCGCTGGTCGGCCTGCGCGCGGGAAATTTTCGCCCGCGTCTGCGCCTCCAAAAAATTGGGAACCGCAATGGCCGCAAGGATCGCAATGATCGCCACGACGATCAGAAGTTCGATGAGAGTGAAAGCGCGATGCATGGACATTGAATCCGCCTTATTTCGCCTCTTCGGCCTTCTCGATGATGATGGCGCGAAGTCCTTCCCGCTCGACGATCTCGCCGGTCGCTTTGACCTTCTTGCCCCAGAGTTCGGCAAAGATTTCCGACGGCTTCGACCCGCCCGAGGTCATGACGAGGTAAAGTTCCTTCTTGCCATTTTCCTCGATCAAGAAACCAGCGGGCTGCCCTTTTTTGCCGACGCAGTTTCTGGCGCAGCTCGCGCTGTTGTGACCATCAACCAGATAACAGGCGAGGTCTATCGGTTCGCCCGTGAAGCTCTTGGCCTTTTCTTCCGCGCGGATCGCGAAGGGAACCCATGCGATAAGCGCCAGCATAAGAACCACGATGATATTCCGTTTCATGATGCATTCTCCTTTTCATCCAAACTGTTTCAAAGAGGTGAATGACGGGGTCATCCCGACCGATGACCCCGCCGCCCATCCGGGACACAAGATCAATCGTATTTGATCCACTCCGGTCCCGCCGAATTGCAAAGCCCCGTGCCGCGGCCATTATCAAAAGGTCCCGCGACCGCGCCGTTTTGGCTCCAGTCCTTGTTCCACATCGTCACTTCATCCAAATAAGTCTTTCCGATGAGGTTGTTGATGCGGAGTTTGCTCGCGTCGTGAACCTTGAGAGCTGTCAAATCGAGATTCGTCGTCGTGACTCCCACCGGTTCGCCGTTCAAATAGAGCCTCGCCAAAGTTCCCGTGCTGTAAACGTCGTGATCAATCGGCAAGGGTTCATAGTGCTGTCCCACCGAATGAATCGCGAGGCCGACGTGCAACCATTGACCGAGCGGAGCCATGGAGGGGCTTACCGCGCCCCAATTCGTGAACCCGGGAGCCGGACGGTAATCGCCGTGCGTTCCCGCAACGCCAAATCGGTCGTTAACCGGATTCAGCGTATCGCGGCGCAATGCGATTTTTGCGCCGCTTTGCAGGCCGAACTCGACGGATGCCGAGGTCAATGAGTTATCCCACTTGAACCACGCTTCGATGGATAGATCGCCTGCGAGACCGGATAGCGTATCCACGCTGGCCGAGGATTGCGCGGACTGAAAATACATCGAGTGGGAGGCAAAGATTCCAGAGGGAACGTCCACGGAAGTTACCATATCGGTTCCCGCGGGCGAGCCAATCAGCAGACCGCGCCCAACCGGCAGGCACTGAACCGTCGGAATGATTTGCCCCGGATCGTGGAACGGCGGTTCAAAATGATAAACGCCGAGCGCAAACGGATCGGAGTCGTTCACGCGCGTCCACGGCATTCGACAATTTCCCACTCCGCGCCCGTCGTCAAACGGATCCAGATTTGCGCCGTTGTCCGACCAGTCTCTACTCCATATCGCGACCTCATCAATCAGGATGTTGCCGCCCGCAATATTGTTGACCCGAAGTTTGGAGGCGTCATGCACCTTGAGTCCCGTGAGGTCGAGCGTGAACGGAAAACTCCCCGTGGGATGGCCATTCAGAAAGAATCGCGCGAGCGAACCGGTGCTATAAACGTCATGCGCCGCGACGGTGTCAAAATGCTGTCCGGTCGAATGAATCGTCAGGCCGACGTGAAGCCATTCATCGAACGGAGCTTCGCTGACCCCCGCCGTCGGCCAATCAATAAAGCCCGGTGCGTCGCGATAGTCGCCATGCGTCCCCGCGATGCCAAACCGATCCTTCGAAGCATTTGTAATGTCACGCGTTAAGGCAATCCGCGCGCCGCTCCGCAGACCAATTTCAATGGATGAGGAGGTCATCGAGTTTTCCCATTTGAACCAAAACTCGATGGTGAGATCGCCCGCGAGATTTAAGAGCGTCTCGGTCGTCTCAGCGTTTTGCGCCGAGGCGTAACGGATCGAACGGGGACCAAAGATCGGTTCGACGAGATCAATCGAGGTCGTCAGATTGGCTCCGCTCGGCGTTCCGATATAGAGTCCGCGCCCGATGGGAACGCAGGTATCCGATTCGAAGATTTCGCCGGGGTTTTGGCTGTTGCTGTTGAAGTGATAAAGCCCCAGCAATTGCGGATCAGCGGCGTTGACGCGCGTCCAATCCACATGCGCGTAGGCTGAGGCAGCCCACAAGAAAGTGAGGAAGACCGCAATCCCGCAGGATCGCAGCCGCGATATGCAAAACATGGAAGCAGAACCTTTCCGAGTCTATTAAGAGGGGAAAAACCGAAATCCGAACGACGCTAGGTTATCGTAGGTCGGCTCTTCGAGCCGACGTCGGGTCGGAGACCCGACCTACACCTAAACGCAACGGGATTCGCCGGACGATCCGGGATTTAGCTCGGAAAGGTTTTAGGAGGTGGAGCAATCGGCCCGCGAGTCATGCTGGCCGGAATATCGAAAAATGCGGGTGACTTCTCGCGGTTGATGGATGCGATGAAGGGGACTTCCGAATCAGGCGACAAGAACAAATAGGCCAACGATGCAGGAAACAAATCGTTTTGCGAGGAGCCCCCTTCACGACAAGGAGGAACATTGAAGGCGATTCCCAAACCCGCAACGGGCGCGGGCTTCTTCATACAGACGTGGCCTTGCCCCGTGAAACAGGCGTCGGTGCAGTGGGGACAATTATGATCCGAATCCTCCGGCTCAGCGGCAGGTTCGGCGACTTCGACGGGAGGGTGAGTTTCAGCAAGAGACTTCGCGACGAGCAGCCCAAGCTCAATGGAGCCGTTCAGAAGAACAACCCCAAGCGCCAGCCAAGCCGCGAACTGTCTGAGCTTCTTTCCCACCGCAATGCTGCTCCCGCGCCACTCATACAGGATGACCGCCCCAAATTCAATGCGGTTTGGCGGACTGGATTTTTTGCGGTGCTGTCCGAAGGGAATTCTTCGTTAACGCAATCCACCCAATCGGAGTGAGTAATTGCGCATGGGTTTGAGAGTGCCGCTGGTGGGATCCACGGCCATGCCGAGTGCTTCAAGCGCTTCGACGCCGAGTAAAGGTTCGTCACAATCCATGATGAGTGCGGGGGTGGCCACGGATCGATCCCCGATTTGGACTCGAACGAGCGCAATATCAGCCTCGATTTTCTGACCATTCGCCAAGGTCACTTTTTCCTTCGTCGGAAAGGGAGCAAGCCCCAGCCGCTTGGCCAATTCGGGAGAAACCAATGAATAGGTCGCGCCAGTATCTACAAGTAGCGAAACTTTTTCGGAGTTCACGCCGCTGAGTGTCGTTTCTTGCATGACATGCCCCATCGCCATTTTCTCCCGGTAACTAAATCCATCTCTCTCTTCATTATCCATATTTCTTGTTTAACGGCGAGTGATAATGCCGATTTTGGCTCGATTGCTGAAATTTAAGAATGGAGCTTCGCCCGCGCATCGAGCAAAATCATGTGCTTCGAGAGCGCTCTGCGCTGAATTGACAACCGCGAGGTAAATACGTCCGATGTCCAAACTTGCCCTTCAAGGCGGATTCAAAGTCCGCACAACGCCCTGGCCTGCGTGGCCGATTCACGACGAGGAAGAAGTCCGCGCCGTTACTGAGGTCGTACGGTCCGGTCAGTGGGGCGGATATCCGATGCCGAACGTCCACGCGAAGGCTTTCGCCGAGGCGTTCGCGAAGCACCACAACGCGAAGCACGCGCAATGCGTTGCGAACGGAACGGTGTCGCTTGAAATTGCGCTTGAGGCGTTGCGCGTCGAGTCGGGCGCGGAGGTCATCGTCCCCGCTTACACGTTCGAGGCGACCGCCGCCGCCGCGCTTTACAACGGCTGCGCGCCGGTCTTCGTGGATATTGACCCGGCGACCTACACGATTGATCCCGCCGCCATCGAAGCCGCGATCACGAGCAAGACGCAGGCGATCATCCCCGTCCATCTTGCGTGTCGCATCGCCGACATGGATCGGATCATGAAAATCGCAAAGAAGCACGGCCTCAAGGTCTTGGAAGATTGCGCGCACGCCCACGGCGGAAAATGGAACGGCAAAGGAGTCGGCTCGCTCGGCGACGCGGGATCGTTCTCGATGCAATCGAGCAAACTGATGACGGCGGGCGAAGGGGGAATCGTCACGACGAATCACGACGAGGTCTTCGATTACCTTTTCGCACTGACCAATTGCGGGCGTCAACGTCCCGAAGGAGCGCTCGGCGCGGAAGTCATCGGCCATAATTATCGGCTCTCCGATTTGCAGGCGGCGATTTTGGAAGTTCAATTCAAACGTCTCCCCGCGCAGCACGAATTGCGCAACAAAAACATGAAAGTCATGGATGAGGGCTTGCCGAAAATTCCCGGGCTTTCGACTTTGAAACGTGATCCGCGCATCACGACTCAAGCGGCCTACCAGTACGTTTTCAAATATAACGCCGAGGCGTTTGGCGGCGTCTCGCGCGATGCGTTCGTTGTCGCCTTGAATGCCGAAGGGGTTCCATGCGACGGCCTCTTTTACGAATGCCTTTACGCAAGTCCGCTCATGAAAGTGAACGCCAAACGCTATCCCGCATGGGCAGCGACGGCAGCTTCGCGTGAATACGATTGCCCGCATAGCTGGCGCGCGGCGTACGAAGAGGCCGTGTGGATTCCGCACCAACTTTTCCTCGGAACCGAGGCCGACGCGAAACAAGTCTTGGAGGCGATTGAAAAAGTCTGCGCGAACCACAAGGACCTGATCGGGTTTGAGCATCCTGAAATCGAAATCGCGGCAACTTCGCGACTCAAGCGGACGGAACTTCAGGTGCGGAAGAAATAGCGAACGACAAATGCTAACAGCCGCCGAATGTTGTTCAAGAATTGAAGTTTTAAGGCCGTTGCGGAGCAACCAATTAGCGTGGTAAATTTCCGAACGGGAGACGCGATCATGCATACCTTCACGGCGGTCATTGAGCATTGTCCCGACACGGGCATGTTTGTGGGTTATGTGCCCGGATTCCCCGGCGCGCACAGTCAGGGCGAGACCTTGGACGAGCTGAACGCCAATCTTCAAGAAGTCATCGAGATGCTGCTTGAAGACGGGCTTCCGAAGATGCAGTCCGATTTCGTCGGCACACAATTGGTTTGTGTTTCTTGATCCGTTTCCGAATTTCAATCTCCGTCGCCCACGTACGTGGGCTTGAGGATTTTGGATGGCGCCTTTTCCAGCGTTCGTCTCGCTCCGCGAGACTTCACGCTTCGCTTTATTACGCCATCCGCTTCGCGGATTGAAGAAAGAACTGTTGGGGAGGAATACGCGGCCTAAACCGCCTCAAATTCGAGCGCGTGCGGTTTAAGGTTCGATGTGCGCTTGGATAGATGAAGCATCTCGATGCCGACGACTTCGTTGTGCTCGTTGTAATCCAGAATGACTCCGGGCGCGACTTCATCCGATTCCACTATTTTAGAATCATCCAGCCGCAAGTAGAGGGCATCGGCGGTCTTGTCCACGTGAAGTCTCATATTTTTTCCCTCATCCCACGGTCAAAGAATACACTTACAACCCGATGCGGTTCAACCGTCGTGTTGACGGCCACACGAAGAACCCGCCCGTTATATTCAGGAATCCGCCGAAAGTAGCGCGTTACTGTCGCATCGTCAGGATCAAGTTGTCTCAACTCTGGTTCAGTCAATGTGCGATCCACCCACTCCAACGGAATTTCGCGTTCGGCCAATGCTTTTGCGGCGTGTACGGTCAGTTCGAATTTCATCCCGTTCTCTCGCCCTTCCCTGCTGGTTCTTGATCATACACAGTGCGGGTACGCATAATCCATTAAGACATGAAAGATCAAGTCCTTGCAGTGATTAGATAAATTGTAAACAAACCCGTATTCGCGTAGCGTTCCAGCCTACCCCAGTTTAGGTATGGAGTAACCTCATGAAGAATATTTGGCTCGCGTTAATGGTGCTCGCTCTCGCGACCGCTTGTGCGACCTCCGGCGGCGCGCCAGAAGCAGATCCTATACTCGGTGAATGGATTGGTAGTCTTGAAGGCGACCCGTTTAAGTATGTATTTAATGTGGATAGCACGGCAACCATGACATTTGATCAATCAGTGGAACAGTTGAAGTTCCACTGGTTCCGGGATGCGGATGGGACATACCAATTTCGCGAAAAGCCCGATTCCACACGATCGTTTGTAACTGGCGTTATTGAAAAAGATGGGCGGCTCGCAGTTAGAGACGCTGAGGATGACCACCGTCGAGTAATTTATCTGAAGCGAGGCGTCCTCAAGCCAAAACCTGATCCAGCCAAACCTAAACCCAAAGCCGCAGTCCAGGCCGTTGATCCAAAAGATGATCCTGTCATTGGCGAATGGGTGGGCACGGGGATTTATAAAATACTAAAAGTGGTTTTCAAAGCGGACAAGTCCGTAGTGGTAGGTGAGGAAAATGCCAAGTGGACTCGCGATTCCTCTGGGACATATCTCATATATTATAAAGAAGGCGAACCCCCAGATGAAGGTATGAAGGCTACCTTAGAGTCCGATGGTCGGTTGGGACTTATGATGGACCCGGAGTCAGATGAGGTCATTCATCTGAACCGTCCCGGCGCGGGCAAACCTACTGGACCCCCGCCCGATCCAAAAGCCTTGGTTGGCGAATGGACGTTTGTTTACACCAAGAATGCGATCATGCCCATTGCGCCAGGCTTTACTTCCATCGCATTTGACGGCGATGGCGGCGTACGTTGGATCAGTCCGTTTTTGGAAAAGGATATGAAGGGCAAGGTCAAAGCCAAAGACCGGACACTTACCTTTAGCGGAGGAGGATCGGGGAGCGGCAGTACCAAAGTCGCGAACTCCGGCGACTTCGAGTATGCATTCGAGGACGATGGCAAGACGCTGATCCTTGCGCCCCAATCCCATGCTCCCGATATTACTGCCGATTGGGTGTTCAAGAAGAAAGCCGACATTCTGGCCAATCCGATTGTCGGAACTTGGATGTCGAAAAACGAAGAACTGGGACTGGACGCAGATGTGGAGCTTGAAGTGCTTGCGGACGGACGCCGAACTTTTACCATGCACTTTCCGCCGGACTCCGAATTTGCAAAAAATCCCCCGCCACCGAATAAGGACGGCTTCTTTGTATTCTGGCAATCTGCGCTCGGACCCGCCGTGACGCACGTCAACTTCGCCCGCGAAATGGGAATGTTCAGCTTCGACCTGATGCTTTATGAGCGTAAAGGGGAAACTCTCACCACCACGCCGATCCGGGTGGACCCGGAGGGCGGAATGAAGGCCGTGGAAGAGGTCAAGATGACGTGGACGCTTAAGAAATAAGGTAAGACTTATGCCAAGTTTGAATTCTAGCCGCGAAAAGGCGCAAGAGACGCAAAAGTAAAATTGTTTTGTGCCTTCTGCGCTTTTTCGCGGCTAAAATCTTGAAGGATTATGAAAGAAGTGGGCGACATTACCTTGAATCCCCCCGGATCCACTATTCACCTAGATGAACTTCCGGATGGGCGTCGGCGTGTGCGCGTCGAGCTGGCCGATCCGTCGGTCTTTTCGCCCCGGCTTTCATTTGATACAACTTATCCCCCCGAACTGATCGAAGCGTTACTGGAGATCAAAGGTCCCGCCTACCTTTGCGATGAACTTGCGCGGGATGAGGATCCGACTTGCATCGAGGAGCGCCTCATGAAGACGCTCCTAAGTTACGTTGATGAAAAAGATTTTTGCGGCAAGCGCATACTGGATTTTGGCTGTGGGAGCGGCGCTTCGACGATGATCCTTGCGCGGAAGTTTCCCGAAACGGAGATCGTGGGGATCGAACTCAACGCGCGGTTGCTTTCCGGCTCGGAGGCGCGGCTCAAGCATTACAAATATCCGCGCGTGACGCTCAAGCTCTCCCCCACCGGCACGGAACTCCCCGAAGGGATCGGGACGTTCGACTTCATCATCATGAACGCGGTTTTCGAGCACCTGCTGCCGGATGAGCGACGCGAATTGATGCCGAAGCTTTGGCGGATGCTGAACAAGGACGGCATCCTCTTTATTGACGAAACGCCCAACCGTATTTATCACACCGAAGGGCACACGACGCGTTTGCCCCTTATCAATTATCTTCCCGATTCGCTGGCTCACGCGGCGGTGCGGCGATTTTCCTTTCGTTTCAGAAATCAATCGTGGCCGACTTTACTGCGCGAAGGAGTGCGCGGCGGAACCGAAAGCGAGTTGCTCGGCCTGCTCGCGGGTGAGAGCGGCCATCGCCCAGCGATTTTGGAGCCTTCCCACATGGGGCTGAACGACCGCATTGACCTTCAGTTTTCGCTTTATCGGCGAGCGCAATTCGCCACGTTCAAGCATCGGTTCCTGCGCGGCTCGCTAAAAATCTTCAAGCGCATTACAGGGATTACTTATCTGCCGGTGCTCTCGGTCGCGCTCAAGAAGTCATAAATATGACCGCAGCGATACTCGATTGGGCTTGCGCATTTTATTCGTCCATCCGAGCATACCTCTAAAGAGTTTTGGAATGGCCGATCTGAAATTTGAGCGCCGCTCGAACTATCTTCTCGTCCAACTCGAAGGATCGGTTGGCGCGGGGGATTTGGTCCATTTTCCGACCGCATTTGAGCACATGCGAAGCGGCGGATATGACACCATGCTGGTGGATATTCGCCGTGCGGAACTTAAATTGGACGGCATGGGTCGCTGGCTTATGGGATTCGATCTCGCCAAGTCCATTCCCGCGAACCTCCGATTCGGTGTTCTTGTTTCTCCCGATCACCTAAGCGTAGGTCGTCCCGTCGAGCTTGTGCTCAAGAATCGTTTGCCCGGTTTCCGGCTCTTCGAAGATTCAGCCGAGGCCGAAAAATGGGCTTCCGGAGCGTAGTCGCTTTCCTCACTTCATTTTTAACCCGCCATTGCGGTCATTAACAGAGCATGAGAATATAAGCCGTTTCCCAATATGGGAAAATCGGAACGACCCCCAATGACCCTCAGTTACCACGTCACCACCTTCGGCTGTCAGATGAATCAGGCCGATACCGAAATGATGGAAGGGATCATGGCGGCCAAGGGTTGGAGTCGCGCTGAAGTCGAGAAGGACGCCGACGTCATTCTCTATAACACGTGCGTCGTGCGTGAACATGCCGAGGAACGGGCGGTCATGCGGCTTTCACAATTGAAACGTCTCAAGACCGATTTTCCGAACAAGATCGTCGGCGTGACCGGTTGCATGGCGCAGAAGGAAGCGGAAAAAATTCACGAGAAACTTCCTCATGTGGATTTGGTCATGGGAACTCGCGCCATTCCGCAACTCGGCGGTTTGTTGGATCGCATCCTCAGCACCGGCGAACCGCAAACCTGCGTGGACATTTTGGACGGCGATTTTCCCGCGGGCGTTGTGCCTCTGCGTCAGCGACCCTTGAAGGCGCTCATCAATATCATTCTCGGCTGCAATAAGAATTGCTCTTACTGCATCGTGCCGAGCACACGAGGCCGCGAGGTCAGTATTTCTCCCGAATCTATCGTTCAAGAAGCGAAGCATCTCGCCGAGCATGGTTACAAAGAGATCATGCTCGTCGGGCAGAACGTGAATTCTTATCGCGGAACCGATGCCTCGGGCAACGCCGTGGATTTCGGCGGACTCGTTCGCAGGGTCAACGCGGTTTGCGAGGGCGTTCGGATTCGCTATATCACTTCGCATCCGCGCGATTGCAACGAGGCGCATATCTCGGCGGTCGCGGAGTGCGCAAACGTCTGCGAGAATTTCCATCTTCCGGTTCAATCGGGGAGCACACGCGTTTTGAAAAAAATGTATCGTGGCTACTCGCGCGAACGTTACCTGCGCCTCATCGAACGCGCGCGCGCCGCGGTTCCGGACGCCACTTTTACAACCGACATCATTGTAGGTTTCCCCGGCGAGACGGAAGAGGACTTCCTCGAAACGATGAGCCTCGTTAATGAAGTCCGTTACGACTCCGCCTACATGTATATGTATTCGACTCGGCCCGGAACTCCCGCCGCCGAAAAGTTCGAGGATCATCTTCCGCTCGAAATCAAAAAGGAACGGCTGGCTCGGCTCATCGCGCGGCAACAGACCATCAGCCTCGAAATCAATCAGAAGCTCATCGGCAAGCGGATCGAAGTATTGATCGAAGACGAAGCGCCGCGGACTCCCGGCGACCTCCTCGCCCGAACCCGCGGCGACAAGATGGTCATCCTCCCCGGCCCCAAAGTATGGATCGGACGGTTCGCCGAAGTCGAAATCCGCGACGCCACGGCGCATACGCTGCTCGGGCGCGTTCAATAGTCGAAGAGAAGCCCGATGTACCTCGTTTACCTTGATGAATCCGGCAACTCAGGACTTAATCTTGCTGATCCAGCACAGCCCATCTTCGTACTTGCCGCTCTTGTCGTTCCCGAGGAGATTTGGATACCCTTGGAAAACGATCTCATGGGCGCCGTGGAAAAGTTTTTCCCCTCGCCGCGCCCTGAAAAGTTTGAGATCCATGCAAAGGCTATTCGAAATGGCGAAAACTATTTCCGCCGCTTCAAGATCGCCCACCGCCTTGAGTTTCAGAGCACATGCCTTCAACTTGCGCAAAAGCATAAGATCCGACTCATATATCGCGCAATTTCTAAGAAGCGGTTTCTTCGCTGGATCGAAATCACATTTGGTACTGGTGTCATTATTAACCCACATGTCGCCGCGTTTCCCCTTGTCGCACGGGTTGTTGACGAATACCTAAAGTCTTTGTCCGGCGCTCCGCTTGGGATATTCATCGCGGACGAAAACCGTGAGATCATTGGCGATGTGGAAAAGGCCATCCGACTGCTCCGTTTTGCGGAAGGAAGCCTCAAACTGGAGCGAATCATCGAAAAGGGTTTCTTCATCCAATCCGAAAAAAGTCTGGTTCTTCAATTGTGCGATTTGTGCGCCTATAGCGCCAAAAAGAAGGAGGAAGCCGAAGCCGGAATCCCGTTAAAAGAAATTGATCGCGCGGGGATCGAGTTGATCGAACCGATTATTCATCATGGCAAAGAATCTTTAGAGGATACGCTCGGTTGGTTGATCCAGCAGCATCAAAAAAAGGAGCGGCCAGGGGACAAGCCCGGGTCGGTATGAATCCGGCCACACTGGTCGCTAAGGCGAAATTCTAGCATTCCAATGTGTCCGCAATCAAGGTTTAAGAGTCCCCATAGCCTTCGTTCGTTTATCGTCGCATTTATCCCATTGCCCTTGGAGTTCTAACGCCCGTCGTGTAGAATACGGCTGGATGGGATCACAAGGAATCCTGTGAATATGATGCCTTATCTGATTGGCGGCCTCAGCATCGTCCTGACTTTCGGTCTGGCCGTGTTCATCCATGAACTAGGACATTTCATGTTTGCGCGGCTTCGCGGCGTCGGCGTCGAGGAATTCGCCATCGGCATGGGACCCACGATTTGGTCGTTCAAATATGGAAAAACGGTTTATGCCTTGCGCTGCCTGCCGCTTGGAGGCTTCGTCAAGCTGCATCAGATGGTGCGCGAGGAAGCCGAGGAAGATGCCAAGGCGGAGGCCGAAGCGACTTCCGAAGATGAAAAGAAATCGCTCGGCTCGATGGCGCATCAGGATATGGCCGCGCTTTACGACAAGGATTTGTTGACCAAACTTCTCGTCTTCGGCGGCGGAGTTTTTTTCAATTTCTTAATCGCGATGGTCGCGACGGCGCTGCTCTTTGGTATCGGCTTCGAACAGGCTAAACCCGGTCCGGCGTGGATCGCTCCCATCGCGGAAAATTCCGCGCTTTGGAACGCAGGACTGCGTGGCGGCGACTTCCTCATCGAAATTCAGGGTAAAGCCGTTGATAACGCGGAGTCTGCATCCATCGAACTTTCCAAAGCCATTGAAACCGGGTCGGCCAAAGAAAAACTTTTGGTCAAGGTTCGGCGCGGAAGTGAAACGCTCGAACTTTCGCTTCCGCCTTTCACCGAAGAAAATCAGGAAACGTATGCCGGCGCATTTTGGGAATTTCCCGCCATCGTTGCTGGAGTCACGCCGATGGGTCCCGCCGATAAGGCCGGGATCAAAGAGGACGATATGATCGTTGCGGTCAACGACCGCCCCGTCGAAAGCTGGAGCCAGATGTCGAAGATCGTGAAAGCCAATCTAAACGAGGCGATTGCGGTCAGCGTCAAGAGGAAAGGCGAAGAGAAGCCGCTAAATTTCAGTCTCGTTCCGATTGAGAATCCGACCGACCCCGGAACGGGCATGATCGGCATTGCTTCGGGCGGATCCCTCGAAAAAACATGGGTTCAGGAATCCGTATTGTTGGCGGCGGCGAACGCGCCCAAACGCACGGCTGTGCATCTCGTCCGATTGGTTGAGGCGCAAATCCATGGGGTCAGCACGATTATCGAGAAATCGGGAGCCAAGGGATTGCAAAAAGCTCTGGGCGGCCCCATCGCCATTGCCGTCATGACAAAGAAACAAGCGGAGAAGGGATTCCGCGAAAGCCTGAATTGGTTCATCGTCTTTAACCTGATTCTGATTTTCATGAACCTCCTGCCGATTCCGGTGCTCGATGGCGGTTTCATCGTTCTTGCGTTGCTTGAGGCTGTTTTCCGCCGTCCCGTGCCGATCAGCGTTCTGAATCCCATCTTCACCGTGTTCGTTCTGGGGTTCATCGGCCTCGCGGTGATGGTGAGTTACAACGACGTGCTGAACGCGTTTTTCTAAAGCAAAAAAACGAAACAAATGAGACGGACAAAATGAAATTCCGCGCTTCGCTCTTTCTAAAACAAAATCATCCCGTCCATCCTCTTCATTCCTGTTTGATTCTTCTTTCTCTTCTCATCTCACTTTGTCTCCATCACAGTCGGGCGGCGGAATCTCAGTCCGCGCCGCCGATCAACGCCGCTCCTCCCGAAGCCATCCTCTCGGAATTCAAATCCAAGTGGGAGGCGGTCAAGGATTACACCTGCAAAATGGACACGACCGTCACCAAGGGAAAAGTGACCCAGCGCAACGTCATCGCTTACGCGTTCAAGCGTCCGAACCTCTGGCGCAATGAAGTTCTAGAAGGAAAAGATGAGGGCGGGGCTGCCGCGCTCGGACGCAACGGCAAGGTCCGCGCGCATGGAGGCGGCGTGCTGAGCGTGATCAAGGTGACGATGGACCCCGAGGATAAACGATTGCTTGACCTTCGTGGCGCTCGCGCGGACGAAGCCGATTTCGGTTCGATGGTTCGGCTTTTCGAAAAACGTGGCGAAGATTGGAACACGAAACGCCTTCCCGATGAAACTCTTCGGGGACGCCCGTGCTTTGTGATCGAGCGCTCGGGCAAACCTAACGCCGACGGCGAAACACGGCAGGTTCTCTACTTCGACACACAAACCATGATGCTCCGCGCGTCGAAGCTCTACGAAGGCAGCCGGATCGTGGATGACACTTACTACGACGAAGTGAAACTGAACGCGAACCTTGATGATTCTTACTTCGTGCTTTAATGGGGAATTAGCCGCGAAAAGGCACAGATGACACAAAAATAAAAAGCATCTTTTTTGCGCTTTCTGTGCTTTTTTGCGGCTAAATACAGCATCTCAATTGATACAAGATGATACAATGTCTGCATGAACGTATTTCGATCAGCACGTCGTCATGTTCTGCAACTATTCGTAAGTTTGTCGGTATTTATCGTGCTGCCTACGCGGCAAGTCGAGGCAGAGCACGTTGATCTGGTTTCGCTGGTTCCGCCCGGAGCCGAGTCCGTCGTCTGGATTCGCGATGTGCCCGGCACACTTGAACTCATCCAAAAATCGGCGTTTTTCAAATTCTATAACAATCCCGACGCGGGCGATTTTTTGGAACCGCTCCGCAAAACGATGGGAGGCCGCGCCGCAGAACTGGTTAATCTTTTGTCCACGCGGAACGCAGAGAATCTGGGCGCGCTGAATGGTGGTCTCATTGTTGCGCGATGGAGTTCTCCTTCCGAAAAAGACAAACCCAAACCAGAGGACGACGCCTATCTTGTGATCTACGACTACGATGGTCGCGCTGATGCTCTCGCGCCGTTTCTCGAACGCGAAGTGAAAAAAGGCGAACACGCAAACATTACTGAAGCTGAGGCGTATGGTTTCAAATACGAGCGGCGTCAATGGACGCGCGAAGTCAGAAAGGAACAATATGAGCCGCGCGGGAAGCGGAGCAATGAGCGTTTGAGCGGTCTTACCTCCTCGCCTGGAGTTCGCCGCGCGCGGCATCTCGAATCCGAAGAAGAATTGCGTTACGTCGGCAAGCGGCTCGTCATACGCGCGTGGGGCGGCCAGGCGATAATGGAATCGGCTTTGAAACGTCTGCGCGAACCGGGCAAGCATCTTTCCCTCGCGAGCGACGCCGACCGCAAGGGCGCGGTGAGCGGATTCGACGAGCCGCCCCAAATCGAAATTTACTATGACTTCCAAGCTCTCGCGCGGGGCGGCAAGGGCTGGGTTGACGAGTCGCTTCTGGGTCGTGACGGCGATATTTCGAAATTGGGACTTAACGAAATCAAAACCGGCGCACTCGGAATGTTTCTCAAACCCGACAGGATGTTCGCGCGAGTCAACGTTTACGCGCCACCTCCGCGCGAAGGGATCGGCAAGCTCCTTTTCATCAACGAGCCGCTGATCGAGATCGCAGAGGCAAACGTCGCGACGACGCCGACGACCGCGCGCGCCGCGATGCTTCGTGCGATACCCAACGATGCGCTCGGTTACGCAGTCTATCGCGCCGATCTTCCGCAAGTCTGGAGCGATTTCCGCCGCATCTTCCGCGAGAGCATTCCCGCCGCAAGTCAACTCGTAGATAGCTATTTGAAATCGCTCAGCGAAGCGGTGGATGCCGATCTCGAAAAAGAACTCGTCTCCAAACTCGGTTCGCATTGGGGAATGTTCACCCGACCCGGACCGCGACGCGGGCGCAAAGAAAAAATTGAAACGACCTATATGTTAGAAATTCGTCCGGGCACAAACGCCCGTGCGACGGTCGAGAAGTGGCTGAAAAAAGTCGCGACGACGCTGAATTACCAACTCGATCAAAGCGAGGTCGGGAAGAATGTTTATTATCGGCTGAACGGCGCGGAAGTTTCCGAAGGGGCGTACGTGGACCTCGAACAGTTCGCGAAGTTCTGTCTCGCCGATGATCGGTGGCTTTTTATTTCGCCGCGTTTCGAAGCGATTCAGGCGGCGGTCAAAAAAATGGAGACGCCGGAAAAGGAATCGAATCGCGATCGCGAACTGCGTGAAGGCCGCGAACGGGCGCTGGCGCAATTACCCGCCGACCGATTCTTTGAAGCTTATTCCGCGCCGACCTCGTTTACGACCATCGCCAACGATCCGTTCATCGGCATTTTCGGCGGCGCGCTTCGGGGGATCGGCGGCGAAATCATTGCGCTTGATGAAACGCCGAATGACGACCTCTGGCGATTCCACTTCGGCGCGACGTCGGCCTCGCTCCGCGCGACGGAAGATCAAATTCAATTAACACTTCAACTTCTCTACGCGGGGAATCGGCCATGAAGGAGTGGACTGATTTTGTAGAGACAACGCGTGTGGAGTATCCCAGGGCGAGAATCGAATCCGCAGGCGATGACGATTCGGTAATTCGTTGGTTCGGCGACGCAGCGGCAGAGTATCGTGCCTGCATGGAATCGGTCGCGCTGAATCCCAATCCCGATTGGGCATCGTTCCGCGCAAAAGGTCCTGACGCGCTGGATTATCTCCATCGGCGACTTTCGCAGGACCTCCGTCCGCTTGCCGATCAATCTGGGGCGCACGCATTGCAACTCGACGCCGACGGACGAATGCTCGCGGAACTTTTAGTTTATCGCGACGGCGAGTCGCTCGAACTTCTGAGTGACCGATTCAATGTTGAAGCCATCGCGATCACGACCGACAAATTCACATTGATGGACCGCGTCGAGATCGAGCGGACATGGGCGACGGACACAATAATCAGTCTTGTGGGAAGGAAAGCCGATGCGCTCATTGAATCGCTGGCCGGAAAGCCGACGGCGAATGACTGGGCGCTCATTCCTACCTTTCAAATCGCAGGTATCTCTTGCCGTGCGATGCGGGATGGACGGTGGACGATACCTTACTACCATCTTGCCGTCCCTAAGAATCGTCTGGCCGAAGTGATGACGGAACTTGAGCGACGATGCCGGGAAATGGGCGGCGGCCTCATGGGGATCGATGCGCTGGAGTTTCTCAGCATCGAATTGGGAATTTCGCGGTTCGGCAAAGACACGAATATCGGCACGATTCCGCTCGAAGCCTCGCTCGATCCGGCTATCGGGTTCGATAAGGGTTGCTATCCGGGACAGGAGATCATCGCGCGGATTCGCAATCTTGGCCATCCTGCGCGGCAGATCGTGAAACTGGATGTAGAAGGAGAACACTCGGTCAGCGCGGGAGCCGAAATTCGCGTGAACGGCCAAGCCGCCGGAAACGTGACCTCCGCAATGACGTTGGCGGGGATAGGCCGCACGGTTGCGATCGGGTTCGTCAAATGGCGTTTTCGCGATGCGGCATCGGCGGCAATAATTTCCGCGAGCGGCGAGATTCCGGCGACAATGAAACCGATCAGCGTCGAGCGTCCCGATTCGCGGCTCAAGGAAATCCGAAGTTCGCTTGGATCGTGAATGTGCCCAAGGGAAGAAAACAACGCAGAGACGCAAAGGCGCAGAGTCGCAAAGAGGATCACATCAATCGAAATGTTAAAGTAGGATGATGATTGTAATGCTGGTTCGGAAGATGAATATGAAAATAAGAGACCGTAATTACCAAATGAACCTACCGCACGCCAAAGACCTCCTTGCGTCTTTGCGCCTCTGCGTCGTTGCGTTAAATTCTTCCGCGCTGCAGCGCATTCAACGTCACACCCTCCGTCGAGGTCACACCCGAATCGAAGCAACCTTTGCGATCGTCTTTCTCGCGCTCGCGGCGGTGGGCATGTGGTTGGCCTTTGGTCACGAAATCGCCGAGACCACGCGCGATATGATGGAACACGCGCGGACATGGCTACCGACGAAAGGCAAATAACATGAAGAAGATCATCCGGTGCGCTTGGCCGTCTGATGATCCGTTGATGATCGAATACCACGATACCGAGTGGGGCGTGCCCGTGCATGACGACGCGAAGCATTTCGAGTTCATTATTCTGGACGCGAATCAAGCGGGACTTTCATGGAAAACGATTTTGCATAAACGCGAAAATTTCAGGCGGGCTTTCGCGGGATTCGATGTTCAGAAAGTCGCGAAGTTTGGCGCACGCGACCGAGCGAGGCTTTTGAACGACGCTGGGATCATCCGCAATCGTCAGAAAATTGACGCTGCGATCATCAACGCGCAGAAGTTCATCGAAGTTCAGAACGAATTCGGCTCATTCGACGATTTTATTTGGCGCTTCACGGACGGCAAAACGATCCGCAACGCGCCGAAATCGCTCCAGGAATTGGCCGCGACCTCCCCCGAATCGGACGCGATGAGCAAGGACTTAAAATCCCGTGGATTCAAGTTCGTTGGCTCGACGATTTGTTATGCCTACATGCAGGCTGCGGGGATGGTCAACGACCACGTTGTCGGATGCTTTCGACGTGGAAAGCGATAACGGGATAGCCAGCGCAATAGGGTATGGCACGAGAACCAAAATACCCAAAAACACGTAACCACAAATACCCAAATGCACGTTTTTGCATAAAAAAGCCAACTAAGAGTCCAGCTTATCGTTGCAAATAATATCCCGACTGTAATTGTATATATATATGTATTCAAATGACTTACATCTTGTATGCCGCTGTTTTAAATGTTGAATAGAGAACTGACCCGACTCTGGTACGGGCGTTGCTTGGGTTAGTTCTGCGGTTAAACTGGGACATAGTCCCTAAAATAAGTCATGAGGAGGTGCACAATCATGAAACTTGTCCGTAAGATTAAAGGGTTTACGCTGGTTGAGATCATGATCGTGGTTGCCATTATCGGCATCCTGATCGCGATCGCAGTTCCCGGCTTCATTCGCGCTCGTTCGATGAGCCGTATGAAATCGTGCCAGGAGAACTTGACGAAGATCGAAGGTTCGATCGAGCAATGGGCGCTTGAAAACAACAAGCTTCCCAGCGCACCGGTCACCTGGGGCGACATCATTCTCCCCGGCAAGGAAGGGTATCTCAAGACCCAACCGAGCGAGCCGTCGGGTGGTACGTATCTAATCGCGGCCGTAAACGTCGAGCCGGCGTGCGATACCAATTTCCCCGGCCATTCGTTGCAGTCGATTGGTCAGGCCATCACGGAACTTGAGCAATAATTGCTCTCGCTAAGGTTGAAACGAATTGGGGCGGATGGTTAGCTCCATCCGCCCCTTCTCCAAAAGAGCGTCGGGGTCGGCGAAGGTTCAGTTGGAGGCAGGTCATGTTTTCGCTCATTTTTCCAAATTCACTCAACAAAACAATACGCGGTAAATTCCGGGGTTTTACTCTGATCGAGATCATGATCGTGATGCTGATCATGATGATGGTCGTGGCGATTGCGGCCCCCGCGTGGATTCGCGCTCGCTCACAGAGCCGGATGAAAACGTGCCAGGAGAATCTTTCAAAGATTGACGGTGTTAAGGAACAATGGGCATTGGAACATCAAAAACTTCCTGATGCTACTCCTGGCGAGCGCGATCTGGTCTTGGGACCGAATCCTTCGAAATCCGGGTATCTCGCTTACTTTCCCACCGAGCCTTCAGGTGGAAGTTACATTATCGGACGAATGGATGAAGAAGTTCGATGCGACACCGGCTTCCCCGGCCACGATTTGGCTTCGGTCGGCCAGACGATTACTGAGCTTGAGCAATAGTTTGCTCGCGGGAATCGTGAAGTCATCTTCAAGATTTTTTCGGCGAATTTCGCCGAACGCAAGAAACTTCCTCTCATCCCTGCCCCATGGCCCCGGGTCTGCCCAACCCGGGGCCTCTTCATTTCAAGAATTCAAATGACACTTTACGGAACCCGAATATATGATAGGGAGGCAATTATTGATGCGCGGTGAGCTAAAGCGCGGTCTTTGTGACGCCATTACCGGGCAAGAAGGATAGAGCACGATGTCGGATGAAGCCACAGGCGGAAAAGCTAAAACCATCGCATTCTGGTGCGTGATTCTTGGTGTTTTGGGAATATTTGTGGTTCCCAAGCTGATCAATCCGCCGCCCGATCCGATTCGTGATAATCAAAAAGATCCCGTCTCCGCCGCCAAGCTTTATCAAAAGGTCGCCTATGGACTTATCCATCAACAGGCCGATAGCGGATTTATGACGCTTGAAAAAACGGTGACCAAGGCCGATTGGGAATGGTTCAACACAAATTGGGAAAACTTGGGTGGGGCGGGCGATCCGCTCGGCGGAGACCCATTTGGTCTCAAGACGGGCGCCGATCCCACGCAAGTTCATGCTTTGGGCAAACATTTGGCGCTGGTATCGGTGCTTGAGGCGGGTTCGTGTAGTCCCAACGACGAGGTGATCAATACGGATATCCGCGAAAACGAGGCGTTCATTACCGTTCGCCATACAGATATTCAGTCGCAGGGCACGACGGACTTTCGCATGCACGTCGTCAAAGAGGGAAAGTACTGGGTCGTCGAGGGATTCGGATGCGGTCGGCGTGTCATCGAGAACACGACTTCCGATGGGGAAGTCGTTCATTCGGGCATGGGTGACGCAATTGGCTCTTTAGACGCGGACGAAGATGGAGACCAAGCTCCAGAAAAGTCCGTTGCTGCAGCGGAAGGCGCCGGGGCTGAGACGTCATTGGCGGGAACTTCCGAACAGAGGGCAGCTAACGCGATCGAAAGCTCGGTTGAAAAAAGCCCTTGGGATGTGGCGGACGCAGAGACGGTGAATGAAACATCGCCGGTTACTGAGACCAAATCCGGTGAAGCCAGTCCGTGGGATTCGGAGCCTTCGGCTTCAACTCCTGAGGCGTCGCCTTCGTCAGCCGCTTCCGGTGAATCCACGACGGCAGAAGCGAATCCATGGGCGTCGGACGAAACGAAGTCTTCAGGAAACGAAACCTCCGCCGAAGCTTCGCCCGCCGAAAAATCCGAAGAAGTAAACGCTGCGGACAATCCCTGGGTTGAAGCCGAAAATGCAGTTTCGGATACGGCCGCAACTGAAGCGGCAACCGAAGCGCCAGCAACACCGGAGCAATCCGAAAAGAAGCCGCTTCTCGGTAAGGGCGGACGGCCCAAAATGACGACGGAAAGTTTGAAGCAAGCCTTGGCGGGCGTGACGCAAACCTCTGCGACGGGCACTTCGCCAACCGCACAAAAAGCCGCTGTTAATGTGGCCAAAGCCAATACGGCAGCATCAAGACCTCCGGCAGGAGGAGGCGCCGCAAAGCCAGCAGGCGCACCCGCCGCTGGCACAAAAGTGGCCGCTGCAAAGCCTGCGGGAGCCGGAGCAAAACCTGCGGGAGCTGGCGCGAAACCTGCGGCCGGTCCGGGCGCCGCCAAACCTGCTGCTGGCGCGAAGCCGGCTGGTCCCGGCGCAAATGCCGTGCCCGGGGCGATACTGGGGAGTGCCGGGGATTCCACGCTCAAGAAATTTGATCCCGTGGCCGTTCAGTCGGCCGACATGTTAATTGAAGAAGCGCGAAAGAATTGGGATCAGGGAAAATTCAAACTCTCAGTCATCAACGCGGAAAAGGCGCTGACGATCTACCAGCGGTATCTCAAGGAAACCCATCCTAAGATCGTGAAGGTCAAGGGAATGATCAAAGCGGCGAAGGAAAAATCCGAAGCTTCGTGACCCCGGCTCGATAAGGGGGCGAGTTCGCTTCCATGCTCCTCGAAATTTTCATCACGATGTTCATCACGCTTGCGGCGGCCACGGGCACTCCGGCGGCGATTGTGATTCTCGTGGTTGCGGCCATCGCCTCATTCGCGCTGTGCGGTTTCCTTGCGAATCTCGCGACGGAAGCACTTCTGGGTCCGAGTCAGTTTCGGGGAGGCGAAAAAACCCAACCGGGCTTTTCGACCATGGACGAATTCGAACTGGCGCGATGGATCAGGCGGAACCCCAAGGATATTCGCGCGGTGATGGAGCAGGCGGAGCGTTTGCGAAAAACGGGGGATCTCAAGGGTTACGTCGAGCAAATGCGCGCGGTGATCAAGCGGCGTGGCGCTCTTGATCTCGATGAAGTTTGCTCGATCCACCACCAAATCGCCGATTTATATTTGGGTCCGCTGGATAGCCGCGATGAGGCCGTGAAAATTCTTCAGGCGTTTGTGGACGCGAATCCCGATACCGCTCAAGCCGAACGCACTCGCGAACGAATCGGGCGCGTTGCGGGGATGGTCAAAGTCTGAGGGAAGAAGTTCGTTCCTACTTCAGCAATTTTAAGAATTCTTTCTCTGTCAGACCTGCACGCTTGATTTGGGAGCGCAGTAAGAAGGGCGCGACCTCCTGATGAAGCGGAATTACTAAGATCGGGTAACCAAGCTTTTTAAGCGTAACGTGACTACCTTCGGGAACTCCGGAAGCAAAACCAGCGCGTTCGAATGCCTTCACGGCATTCTTGCCAGAAATACCGACCAAGCGTCCCACTTCAAACCTCGACTTGCGCCGACAAGATTAATCCGGGTGCTGTGCGAGATCGCTTGTCGGCTGCTGTTGCTCGGCGATAGGCCGTGATAGCTTTTTTGGCGCTGGCAAGCGCCTTCTCAACCGTTTTGCCTTGCGACATACAGCCAGGCAACTCGGGCACATCCGCCACATAGCCCCGGTATTCCGGGTCGTAAATTAGATTCACCCAATATTTCATTGACCTACCTCGTTTGATGACAGCGAACATTTCGTAGATGGGTTTGAATGATCCTTGTTTTGATATTCATCGTGTTTCTCATGTAAATCATTAGAATGGGTATGAATCGTGATGTCAAACTCTTCAGCCCCCATGCCAGCGATACCGAACCGCGAACACACCTTCGCGCCAGCGGTCATCATCTTCGCCGTCACGTTTCTGTTTCTTTCGCCAGTGTTGAACGCGGTTTTCATCTGGGATGATGCGCTCTACATCATCCAACCGATCCCGTTGAAATCGTGGGGCGGCATTTATGACATCTGGACTCAACCGTACTCGACGCCCAGCCCTTATCCGCTGGTCATGTCGGCGTTCTGGGCGATGTATCGCGTGTGGGGCGAGCATCCGGTCGGATACCATGCTGTTGGACTTCTCCTCCATGCCGTCAACGCCATTTTGCTTTGGCGGCTATTGTTTCGATTGAACATCTCGGGCGCGCTCTTGGCCTCGTTGCTCTTTGCCATCCATCCGATTCAAGTCGAATCGGTGGCTCATGTGAGCGAACTGAAAAACACGCTGTCGGGTTTTTTCTTCTTTCTGGCGATTCACGCGTGGCTGCGATTTGAAGCGAACGATACGCGGAACAACTACCTCGCGCTTGTGGGCTTGTTTACGGCGTCCATGCTGAGCAAGACGGTAACGTGCGTGCTCCCCCCGTTGCTCGGAACGCTTATACTTTGGCGGCGACCCGAACGAATGACGCGGCGTTTGCTCCAGACGATTCCGCTCTATGCGCTTGCGCTCGCGCTCGCGGGACTGACGATCTGGTGGGAAAAAACGCGCACGGGCGCGTCGAGCGATTACGTCCGACATTCGATCTCGGAACGAATCTGGATCGCCGCGCGCGCTCTGGAGTTCTACCTCGGAAAATTGGCTTGGCCATTTCATCTCCAGACGACATATCCAAAATGGAATTTGAATTTGTTCGAGGGTTCGGTCTCGCTGATCGGACTCACGCTGGTTTTGTGTGGATTGGTTTTTGCGATGCGTAATCGCGCGGCGTCGCGATCACTGACGGTTGCCCTCGCGTCGTTTGCCATCCTGATTTTTCCCGCGCTTGGGTTCTTCGATTTTTCCACGATGTATTACTCTTACGCCGCCGACCACTACGCTTATCTGTCGTCGGCGGTTCCGTTCGCAGTGGTAGCGGCCTTAGTCTCGACGGGATTGCGTCATTCCGCGCGGATAAGACAGGCAGGAATCCCCGCGCTCGCAATATTCGCTCTAGGAATGCTTTCGGCCGAAGAGGCATGGAGATACCGCGACGCGGCACTGTTCTGGGAGAGCAACGCGAAGCAGAATCCAAAGTCGCCGCACGCGCTTTACGATTGGGGACTCGCCCTCATGATGAAGAACGAAAATGAGGCCGGGGCAGAGAAATTACGCGAGGCGGTGAAGTGCGATCCCGATTACGTGGGCGCGCACGTCATGCTGGCTCGCGCGGCTCTCGAGCGGAACGACAAGGCGGGCGCGAAGAAACATTACGCGCTGGCGGTGGCGGTTAAGGCGGGGAATGAGAAACTGCGGAACATGCAGGCGCTCGCGCATAATAATTTGGCAACGCTGCTTGCCGAAGAAGGGAAGCACGAGCAAGCGATAAAAAATTATGAGGCGGCGCTTAAGATACTGCCGCGATATCCACAGGTGCATGTTTCGATGGCGTTGCTTTATGGAAAGCAGGGGGATTTTCGGGAGGCCGCGCGTCATTGCCGAAGGGCCGCGAATCTGGATCCCCTGAACGCCGATGCGCAGTTTTGGCTAGGACGCGCGGAAATGCGGATGGGGCATCCGAAGCTTGCGAGGAATGCTTTTGCGCGCGCGCTGGAGATCAATCCGAATTACCCCAACGCGCGAGAGGAATTGGAAAAGGCCGAGGCCGCGATGAGCACGGACACAAAACTGCCATGAGAAAGAAAAGAAATTATCGCAGAGACGCAAAGTCGCAGAGGCGCAATGAAGTTTACTTCCCTTTGTGCAGTGCTCCCATCGGATACAAGCAACCTCCTTACGCGTTTGCGCCTCTGCGCCTCTGCGTTAACTTGTTCATGCAACAATGGGCCGAAGGTTTACTGTGAAATCCACGCCGATCTCGACCGAATCGGAACAAATCCCGGACGCTCTTCCCTCCGGAATGCAAGCCGAAGATATTGATCGTCTGCCCGCTTTGCCCGGCATTTACATCATGAAAGACGCGGCGGGGAAGGCGATCTATATCGGCAAAGCGGCGGATTTGCGCTCGCGCGTGCGAAGTTATTTCACCCGCGCGGGCGATGCGCGATTCAATGTCCGGTTTCTCATGCGTTACGTCCGTTCGGTCGAAACGATTATTACCTCAACCGAAACCGAGGCGTTTCTTCTCGAAGACACGCTCATCAAAAAAGAGCAGCCTAAATATAATATCCGCCTACGCGACGATAAGACGTATGTGAGCGTGCGGTTCAATATGGATCACGAGTGGCCGCGGGCGGTCGTCATGCGGCGGCGACATGAACGAAAGGATGGAGGTTTATATCTCGGTCCCTTTTCGTCGGCGCATTCGACCCGCGCGACGCTTCGGATGCTTCAGAAGGTTTTTCCCATTCGCTCGTGTCCTGATTCCGTTTTGCGCAATCGAACTCGCCCGTGCCTGCTCCATCCCATCGGAAGATGCGCCGCGCCGTGCGTGAAACCGGTCGAGAAAAAAGATTATGACGAATGGATTCAGGGAACGATTCTCGTGCTGAAAGGGAAGACCGAGGAGGTTCTCGCGAAACTGCGCGGAGAGATGGCGAAGTGTTCGGAGCGGATGGAATTCGAGCGCGCGGCGGCGATCCGCGACCGCATCGCCGCGATTGAAAGCACGGGCGAATCGCAGCGAGTGCACAAACATGAAGGAGGCGACCGCGATGTCGTTGTTTGCGAACGCTCGGGCGGTCGGCTCGGCTTCGCGCTTTTCTCCTACCGCAATGGAATTTTGGTTCGGAGTCGTCCTTACATTTTCAAGGATTTGGGCCGCGAACTGGGTGAGGTCATGGCGGAATTCCTTGCGCGATACTACGGCAACGAAACGCCGCCTGCTGAAATATTATTGCATCCGGAGCCGAGCGATTCCGCGGCGCTCGCGCAGTGGCTCGGAGTAAGGCGCGAAGGGACATGCCATTTGATCTCGCCTCAGCGCGGCGAAAAAGTTCGGCTGATCGAGATCGCGCGGGAGAATTGCACACGATGGATCGAGCAGCACGTTGGCGGGCAAACCACGCGCGAGGAGATTGGTCGCGAGCTGATGGAAAAGTTCCAGCTCGATGAAGCTCCCGACGCGATCGAGTGTTACGACATCTCGACGCTTCAGGGCTTCGCAACGGTCGGATCGCAGGTGGCGTTCCGCGAGGGACAGCCCGACAAGGCGCGTTACCGGCGCTATCGGATCAAAACGCTTGATGGACAAGACGACTTCGGCGCGTTGCGCGAAATGCTGACGCGCCGATTCCGCAAAGTCGTGGAGGGAACTGATCCTCCGCCTGATCTCGTGATGATTGACGGCGGCAAGGGACAACTCAACGTCGCCTGCGCGGTCTTCGAGGAATTGGGCGTCACGGGCGTTGGTCTTGTCTCCATCGCGAAAAGCCGAGTGAAACACCGGGGCGACAAAACCGAACGAACGGAAGAAAGGTTTTTTCTGCCGGGTCGCAAGAACCCGGTCACGTTCGCGGCGAATTCACCAACCCTCTACCTTCTTCAACAAGTTCGCGACGAGGCGCATCGGTTTGGGATTACGTATCACCGCGACCTGCGCAAGAAACGTAATTTACGTTCGGCGCTCGAAGATTTGCCCGGCGTCGGCAAAATCCGCGCGGCGACGTTGCTTCGGGCGTTCGGCTCCATGCGCGCGCTCCGCGAGGCGACGGAAGAACAAATCGCGGCGACGAAGGGAATACCCGCGCACGTTGCGACGACCGTACACAAATTTCTCCACGAGGCGTAGGTTGGCACGTTGCCACCCGACTTGCCTCATCAGCGATTTCGTGGCAAAATAACGCCCATGAAACCGTCGCTTGACATTGCTGCTGACGTGCGACAGGCCGCCGAAGTCTTGCGACACGAGGGCGCGCGCGAAGTTTATCTTTTTGGCTCGACCGCACGGGGAACATCCCGAGTCGGATCGGACGTTGATCTTGCGGTCACTGGACTCCCACCCGCGCGGTTTTTCGAGGCTATGGCACGGGCTGCCGAGCAACTTAACGGACCGCTCGATCTTGTGGACCTCGACGAAGACACACCGTTTACGCGCTACCTTAAGGAAGAAAACGAACTCGTCCATGTCGCGTAAGCTCGCTCTTCAGATACGCGTGGATATCGAGCAGCTTTGCACACTCATGCACCGTCACCGTGGCCTGATCGAGGAATGCAAAGTTCGGACTCCCACTGAAGTTGAAATTGATGCTTTGGCATCGCAACTTCATTCTTTCTATTCGGACATTGAGAATGTCTTCAAGCGGATTTGCATCGAATTGGATGAGGAAGCGCCCACAGGTGAATTTTGGCACGCGCGGCTTCTGGACGTGATGGTTCATCCAGCCCCGAAGCGCCCCGCCGTCGTAACCGAAGATTTGAAAACATTACTTCGTCCCTACTTGGAATTCCGCCACGTTTTTCGTCACGCCTACACCTTTGAACTGAAGTGGGACAAGATGGCCCCGCTTGTTCTTGGAGTTCTGGAAGTGTTCGATACGTTTGAGCGTGAAATACAAATCTTCCTCACATTTTTGGACTCACGGAATCTGCCATCGCAATCGTAGCATTAGGGCAAAGAGTGCAAGGAGCGTTCCGAGAATCGCGGCTTGCGAGCGGGCGATGGGGTTTCCGGGTTTCCAAGCTCCGGCGAGAATGAGCGGCATGAGCGGAACCCAAATTCTTCCGACCTCGCCGCGTACGGAACCGGAAAGAGTTAGCAGACCTAGACCCAACAGGACTCCGCGAGAGAACTCCGATTGACTCGATGTGATAAACATGACGATCAGCGGCACGCCGCAGAGCAAAATAAAATCGAGGGGATTGAAGAGCAGCCACGTTAGATACGAGCGGTCGGCAGTGATCAGGTGATGATTGGAGAGAGCCGTGCGAAAAATCGCGAGTGGGTTGGCCGGAGATAAAATGAAAGGCGCAAGAAAGCTTAGCGCGGCGATGGCGGCTGCGATTCCCAATCGGCGGATGGCAAGCGGCGAATCATTGGAATTGTGCGAGGACATGAAAGCGACGATGACCGCGATGGCAAAGAACGCAATCGCTCCATAGGTGAGGTTGGTGGCTACGCCTGCGATAACGCCTGCCAAGACTGCGGCGAAAATTCCGGTTGTGCGATGGTGGCGGGGATCAAGCGCGACCATCAAAAGCGCGGCCAAGCCAGCAATGGGCAACGCCAATGCCGAGTCGAGCTGCGAGGTCGTGACGGCCGATCCGGGGATGAGCGGCCATATCGCGGCGATTCGCGCGGAGGAGACTGGATCGTGGCCGAGAATCTGCGCCAGCCGCGCAATCGGCCAACACGCGAGAAGGTTCAGCAGCATGAGCAAAATCGGCGCAAGCAACGCAGCGGCAAGTTCGGAGCGCGAGAGGTGCGGCTGAAACTCCGATTCGGAAATCCCCGCGCGTGAAGCCGCTCCGGCCAACGCGTCGGTCAACGGTGGTAGCATTTCGCAAAGGTCCATTGTCAGCGCGTAAAACAAAACGGCACCGGGAGGATGCGTCACCGCGTGGAGGTAACGGTATAGATCGGTTCCGCGCGACCAATTGTTGTAATTCGCGTAGAGTCCGCGCGGCGACTCCGCCCAATCCATCCGCGCGACGGAATAGTAGGAGGTGAATGAACTATCCGCCGTTCGCTGGACCAGTGAGGCCGCGACGCTGCCCTTGCCCACCGGCTTCGTGAGTCCCCAATGGAATCCGAACCCGAAGAGAATAGCCGTGAGTAGTAACGCCCGCGCCGCGAGTTTTGGACGGCGTTTCGCCCACTCGCCGCCGGAGACTGCGAGTATTACGATCAAGAAAAACGCGCACGGAATAGCGGTTACGCCCAACGACGAGATTGGTTTGGGCTGAAACGTCCATCGCCAGTTTCCCCACGTCGGCCCGCGCCAAATAGATGGAACATCGAGCGCAACAGCAACGAGCAGCACCAAGGAAACAATAATGCCGATTAGAAATAGAGGCTCAGTCGTTACGAAGGCCGCGTTGGAATTACGCTTCAATTTTCTCCGCATCACCGCTCCTGCGTTCAAGAAATCAACGCAAAGGCGCAAAGACGCAAAGGCGCAAAGACGTTTCTTGAGTGCCTTCGGGCGACTCCAATCTTGGCGCGGTTTGAGGGCGTCAATCATTGTTCGCGCAGCTTGAAATAAATTGTTGTCGTTTTCATCAGTCCCCATTTTATCTAACCGTCTAACTTGCCTTGGTCATCCTTGCGCCTCTGCGTCTTTGCGCCTTTGCGTTTACTTCTTCCTCCGCAAAAGCCTAGCCTTGGCCCGCGATTTGGGCGAACATATTCCCGCATTTTCAATCGCGCGGCAGACGCGCACGGAAGCGAAATATTCATTCACCATGACCGACCGACTTGAAATCCTGAAACGCCACGCCGAAAAGAACGACAAGAAAATCGTCCTGCTTGTCTTGGACGGCGTCGGGGACATTCACACTGCGGCGAGTCCGCAAACCTCGCTCGAAAAGGCCAAGACACCGAACCTCGACGCGCTTGCCAAACGCGCCTCGCTCGGGCGGACTCTTCCGGTGGATTACGGCATTACTCCCGGATCTGGTCCGGGACATCTCGCGCTTTTCGGCTACGATCCGATGGAGGAGCGTTATCAAATCGGTCGCGGCGTGCTCGAGGCGCTCGGCATTAATTATGATTTGAAAGCCGGACAGGTCGCGGCGCGAGGAAATTTCTGCACCGTGGACGCGGCGGGTCTCATCACCGACCGTCGCGCCGGACGCCCCAGCAATAATGATTGCAAACGCGTTTCTACGCTGCTCGACGACGCCATCATGCAAATTGACGACGTGCGGATTCGCGTGCTGCCGGTCAAGGAACACCGCTTTTGCGCAATCTTTGACGGACCGAATCTTGATCCCGATTTGGAGGACACCGATCCGCAGAGGGTCGGCGTGAAGACGCTGCCCGCCAAAGCGCGGAAATCGGGGCCTCATTCGGCGCGGACACAGGGTATCGTCCAAAAGTTTCTGGATCGCGCGTTCGAGGTCTTGAAAGGTGAATCGAAAATCAATTCGCTCACGCTGCGTGGATTTTCGGCTTATCCCGATGTTGCGACTTTTCGGCAACTCTATCATTTGAATCCGCTCGCGGTTGCGGCGTATCCCCTTTATCTCGGCGTCGCGCGGCTTGCGGGAATGAAGACAATTGAGACCGGCTCGACCCCTGCGGAGCAATTTGCCGCCGTCGCCGAGCGATGGAACGACCATGATTTCTTCTTCATCCACATCAAGAAAACAGATTCGAGCGGCGAGGACGGCAACCAAGTGATGAAGGTCGCGGCGATCGAGGCCGTGGATGCCGCGCTGCCGCAATTGCTCGCTCTGAATCCCGACGTCATCGCGATCACGGGCGACCACTCCACTCCGTTCGTCATGAAGGGACACTCGTGGCATCCGGTTCCATTGCTCATCGCCGCGCCGTTCGCTGACGTGGACGCTTGCGAGCGACTGACCGAAACCGATTGCTTGCGCGGTTCACTCGGGACGATCCCGGCGAAAGGGCTGATGGCGCTCTTGCTTGCACACGCCGGAAAATTGGTCAAATTTGGGGCTTAAGAGTACGCAGATACTGAACGGGTGAATAAGTTACCTTGATTCTTCATCAAACTTTCTTCAGCGCCGAAGGCGCGCGTCATTTCCAGCCTGGGGCAACGCCCCAGGAAAATGGTCACCCCAAAAGTCTTGAGGGCTGTAAGCCCGCTCCAATTGGGTCGGGCTTACAGCCCTTGAATTCTGTGCCAGCTTTCCTAGGGCGTTGCCCTAGGCTACTATAGATTCGCGCCATTGGCGCTCGGCATGTGTGATTGCGTAAGCGATGGGAAATGGGCTTGATAAAGGATTAGGGTGACTTTATGAATCAGCGGTTGCGCGTTCTTGTCACTCTCGCTAAACGATACATGCTGTTCGAACTTGTTGGATACACGGCGCTATTGTTGTCCCTCTGTGTCTTGATCCTGCTTTTATATATGATTCGATAATCTGTGAATCTCATGACCGACAAGCCCCCGCTCATTGTGACCGGCCTGTCGGGATTGGTCGGATCGTGCCTTGCGCCTGCCATCGGAAAATGGTTCGAGCTTGTCCCGTTCGATCTCGAGTCCAAGTGCGACATTCTGAATCTGGATTCGCTGCGCAAGAAACTCGCGGAGCATCCGAACGCCAACGTGCTCGCGCATCTGGCCGCCTATACCGACGTCTCGCGCGCCTACGCGCAGACAAACGATAAGAGCGGACCGTGTCATCGCTTGAACGTCGTCGGGACGGAGAACGTCGTTAAGGCGTGCGCCGAGCGCGGCATTCACGTCATTTTCGTTTCGACCGATTTTGTCTTCGATGGCTCCAAGCCCGCCAAGCAAGGGGCGTATGTCGAGACCGATCCGCCGCGTCCCATCGAATGGTATGGCCGAACGAAGTTCATGGCGGAGGAAGTCGTCCGAAAATCTCCCGCGTGGACGATCATCCGAATTGCCTATCCCTACGTTTCGGGTGATGCGCCGCGTTCCGATCTCGTTCGCAATATTTACGCGAAATTGGTCGAGGGGTTGGAGGTTTCGCTTTTCACCGATCAGGTCATCACGCCGACGTTTGGAGCCGACATTGCGAAGGGAATCGGACTTCTCGCGCGGATGCGTCCCAAAGGCGAGACCTATCATTTGGTCGGATCCTCGCCGACGACGCCCTTCGATCTTGGGCTGAAAATCGCGCGGGCGTTCAACTTCGATCAGCGGCTCGTGAGACCGGGAACGCTCGCCGAGTATTTGAAAAAGGATCCGCGACCACGCCACCCGCGGCTGCATCTTTCCAACGCCAAATGGACGGCGCTCGCGCTCCGGCATGGATTGCATCAGCCGCTCACGCTCGACGAAGGACTTGCGCGGGTCGTGCGCGATCAACCTTCGCCGACGAAAAGCGATCTATCAAAAACGGAATAGAACGGACTGGCGGGATCGTTCTCGTGGCGGATTTCGTCTACGACCTCGCGCTTTCCTTCGCCTTTATACAGCCGATCCGGGAGGTTGATGACCCAGCCGGGACCAACCGAGACGCAGCGATAGGCGTGAATGACGCCCGGCGGAACAACGAGCGCGATGGATGACGCTTCGCCGTAGGTTCCACGAAACGATTTCTTGTGCGTCGCGCTCGCGGGGCGATTGTCGTAAAGACAGACTTCAAAACTTCCCGGACCCGCGAAAACAAAGAGATCGGATTGGTCGCGGTGTTCGTGTGGCCCGCGAGCGATGCCGGGGAGCGTGACCGAAATATATCCCATCGCGGGCTGGTGCGCGGATTCGTCGCGGCGATGAAACTCGGCGAGCCACCCGC
>CAZPIK010000004.1:0-2842 GCA_964586185.1 uncultured Candidatus Sumerlaeota bacterium
TCTGTGCCTCTGTGTCTCTGTGGTTTTTATTCCGGCACTTATTCCGAAATATCCACTTCAACATCGGGAATACGGTCGAGGATTTTTTCCGTCTCGGAGAAGGAACGAAGCGTGCCCTGCTTTTTCTCGCGCAAAACTTCATCAAGCATCATTACGATTCCGATGATCATCAATACGAGCCAGAAGAGCATCGAGTTGCGGTAGCCCGCCCAAGTTCCGATCGCGATGCCGATAAAGGGCGTGAAGACGCCGCGCAAGCCCGTCAACGACTGGTGCAGAGCCATCAAATTCGCGACTTCGCCCGAACGCGCAAAGTAATTAACCCCGAGCCACCAGATGAGCGTGCTGCCGCTGACGACAACGCCTTGGATCAATTGTGCAGCATAAACGTGTTCGATGGAAACCGCGTAATAAAGCAGCAGTGGCGTCAGGCTCCAAAGCGAGGACGTGAGCAACCGCATGACGAGCGGATTCGAGCGGTCCAGCATTCGTCCCCAATAGGGCAGCGTCAGCGCGATGGTCAACATTGGGATGGTATTGATGACGGCGGTCGCTTGCTGGTGAGTGGCTTGGAATTCACCCTTCAAATAAAAAGGAAGCACGGCGCTGATGGCAACGGAGCCACTGCCGAAAAACATCCATGCGAGTTGGAATCGAAAGAACGGGCGGTTGGAAAACAGTTCGCCCACTTGTCCTTTGAGATTATCGAAGTATCCGAGATTGTTGATCGGGATCGATTCGGCGCCGTTGAACGTCTCGCGACACCGGACTTTGGCGAAGCTCCAACCGCCGATTACGCCAACCGCACCCGAAAGAAGTAGATAAGGAACCACCCACTTTTCGCTGACGTCGAACATGATCCCCGCGCCCAAGGCATAGAGAGCGTTGAAAGCCATCTGGAACGCCATGGGAACGGCTAAGGCATACGAGCGAACTTCGGGCGGATAGTTCGCGCGGAAGATGGCGGCCTGAGCGGAAATCATCGGCGCACGGAGAATTTGCGATCCGATCATGACGGCGGCAAAAACGTAGCCAGTGTCTTTCCCCGCGAAAACGAATAGCGCGTAGATCAAACTTGAGATCACCATCGGCCAAACGACCCAATCGGTCTTGTTGCCACGGCTGATCGCACGGGAGAAAAATACTCCCATCAAGTGCGCTGCCGGGATAATCGCCGAAAGCGCAGGCGCCCACTGAGGAATGCCGAAAGTTTTGATCGCGAGGAATGGGGCATAGGCGATCATCGCGTTGAACGGCGCGCCAAGAATCGAAATCCAAAGGTGCGCGCGAAAGGTTTCGCGGACGACCGGATCGGGATAATGCAGAAGGGAGGGAAATCGGCGGGAAGACATCGGTTGCCCCTTCCATCGGGGCGCAAGCCGATGATCGTATCGCGAATCGAACGGAAGTTTAAGCGGTGAATATGAGGTGACGCATGAGAAATTTATTTGACTGCCGCAAATCTTGACTTCCCGATTCCAGCGGCTAGAATATCGGGGTTTGGGTTCGGAGAAGAACCTTTAAGGAACGACGCCGGTTTATTGATATCGGCCTCAAGTTGACAGGAGTTTTAGAATGCCAAATAAAGCCGCATCGGCCAAATCCGTTCGCCAGAGCGCGAAACGTCGGGATCGCAATCGCGCCGACCGCGCGACTTTCCGCACGTCGCTGAAAGGCGCGGAAAAATCTCTCGAATCGGGTGACGCCAAAGCCGGAGCCGCCCAGCTTGCGGAAACCCTCAAAGTCATCGGCAAAACGCAGAAGAAGGGCTTGATCCATAAGAACAAAGCCGCCCGACACGCCTCGCGTTTGATGAAGAAGCTGAATGCGGTTAAGGCCAAAGCATAATCCGGTCCACTGAGTTTCCCCCGGAGGATATTTTCGAATCCTTATCGCCCGCCTTCTAATCGAGGGCGGGCTTTTCATTGGTTACCAGAGATCAAGGGTTGGATAACATGGACATCGGAGCGGAACTCATGTCGCTCGTTCAGGCTTTAGATAAAGCCAAAGTGCCGTACGCGCTTTGTGGCGGACTGGCTCTCGGTGTTCATGGATTCCCTCGCGCAACTGAGGATATTGATCTGCTGATACGTAAACGAGACGTTGACAAGGGTAAGAAAGCTATTCGTCATTTGGGCTACATACTTGAGGCGGGGCCGATGACATTCGGCGCTGGAACGGAACGTGAAACGCGTCTGCACCGGGTTTCAAAGGCGTTCGGAGAAGATTGGTTGATGTTGGATTTTATCCAAGTCGAACCGGGACACGGCGAAGCATGGAAAACTCGTCGCCGCTACGCTACGGAAAGAGGTAGAATCACGGCAGTTTCGCCGGAGGGTTTGATCCTCATGAAAAAGAAGGCGGGGCGACCGCAGGATATTGCGGATATCGTGAGGCTAAAGGACGCAATGGATGGCACAGACGAAGGTTGATATGTCGCCTCGCGCGATTACGAAAAGGCTCGAAACACAGAGTCAGCTCCACGACCTGATTGTCGTCCTCGGCAAGGCCGTTGATTTGGGTCCCGTTGAGAAGCCCCGCCGAATTTTAAAGCGTAAGAAAACTAAACCTGCTTTGGCGGCATCCTCGGCGCGTCACCGTGCGCGATAGGTTTGAAGAAATGCTGACTCCCCCCGTCGATAAGCCCTTGGTCATTGCCGGAAAAGAGTACCAGAGCCGATTGCTCGTCGGCACGGGGAAATACGCTTCGCTCGAACTCATGGAGCAGTGTATCTCGGCCTCCGGTGCACAGATTGTCACCGTTGCGCTGCGGCGAATTGATTTCGACAAGCCCGAAGAAAAAGCGCTCATCGAAGTTTTAGAAGGCAAATACGAAATCCTG
>CAZPIK010000004.1:2852-27069 GCA_964586185.1 uncultured Candidatus Sumerlaeota bacterium
TCGCACATCGACCTCGAGCGTTACACGATCTTGCCCAACACGGCGGGATGCTATACCAAAGAGGACGCGATCAAAATTGCGCGGTTGGCCGCCGCGCTCGAAATCGGCGATCTCTTGAAACTTGAAGTCATCGGCGATCCTAAAACGTTGCTGCCCGATGTTGTTGCCACGCTCGAAGCGACGCGAGAACTGGCGAAAGAAGGCTTCAAGATCATGGCCTATACGAGCGACGATCCGGTCATGGCGGTGCGGCTTCAAGACGCGGGCGCGGCGGCGGTCATGCCTCTCGGCTCTCCCATAGGATCAGGTCAGGGCATCTTAAACCCCAATAACATCCGATTGATTATGGAGTCGCTGGAAGTTCCGGTGATCGTGGACGCGGGAGTCGGCACGGCTTCGGACGCTGCGCTCGCGATGGAGCTTGGCGTCGGAGGCGTTTTGCTCAACACAGCGATTTCAGCGGCGGGCGATCCTCTGCGAATGGCGCACGCGATGCGACTTGCTTGTGAAGCTGGGCGACAGGCGTTTCTTGCGGGTCGGATGCCCAAGCGGCGATACGCGACGGCCAGCAGTCCGATCTTGGATTTTTGACAGGTGAAGAATTCAACGCAAAGTCGCCAAGGCGCGAAGTCGCAAAGCGAGCCTAGCGTAGAATTTCGTGACGCAGAGACATTTTCACTTAAGCGGATCGCTCTTGGAATCGTCATTGTCACGGCGGTATTGCTCGCCTATCTGCCCGCGATTCGGGGCGATTTTGTTTATGACGACGATCAATATCTTTCGTTCAATCCGCTGATTTCGGCGAGCGATGGCCTCTATCGGATTTGGTTCCGGCCTTCGGAATGGATCAGTCCTTACCCGCTTGTTTTCACGAGCTATTGGATCGAATACCGCCTTTGGGGACTGAGCGTCGAGGGATACCATTTAACGAATCTCTTGCTGCACGCCGCGAACGCGATCTTGCTGATGACTCTCCTCGTGCGATGGATGCCGCGCGGAGCTTTCTTCGCCGCACTTTTCTTTGCGGTCCATCCGGTCAACGTTGAATCGGTCGCATGGATTACCGAGCGCAAAGATGTGCTCTCCGGCTTGTTCTTTTTGTGTGCCACTTTGGCATGGCTCAAGTTTCTCGAACGCCGACTGAAGTATTTCTACTTCATCGCCCTAATTGCATTTATCGCGGCTCTGCTTAGCAAATCCGTAACGGCCACGTTTCCACTGGTTGCGTTCTTGCTCTCGATTGATAGCTCTGCGGGAGGGCGAAATAAGGATGCCCCGCTTCCAACGCGCGCGTTACTACTGCGCCTTGCGCCTTTTTTTGCTCTTAGTCTATCCGCCGGATTGGCGACCGCATGGTGGGAGCGGGTCAAACTCGGCGGCGCATCCGAATTTGAATTCTCCGTCGCACAAAGGCTGCTCATTGCCGGACGAGTGCCGTGGTTTTATCTCGCGAAAATCCTTTGGCCGAATCCGCTGACACTCATCTATTCGCGCTGGACTCTCGACACGACTTCGGCGGCGAACTGGATGTTTCCTGCGCTGACCGCCTTCGGAATTGCGGCAGCTTTGATCGCATTTCTCCGAAATTGCGCGGCGTGGGCATTGGCGGGTTTGCTCTATCTCGCGATCCTTTCGCCCGCGCTCGGTTTTATCAACTTTACGACGATGATCTACTCCTTTGCGGCGAACCATTACCAATATTTGGCGGGAATGGTCGTGTTTGCAGTTGTGGGTCATGGTTTTGCCCGTATGCTGGTTTTAATGAATCGGATGGGGCGAACACTTGCCGTCACATCGGTCACATTCGTCCTATTACTCCCATCCCTTTTTCAGGCATCGCACTTCAAGGACAACGCGACTCTATTTAGCGCGAATCTCGAGAAAAACCCGAGCTCGTGGCTCGCGCATTACAACGTCGGAGTTGTGCTTGGAAGCGAGGGGAAGTTCAGCGCGGCCATCGAACACTATGAGCAGGCGCTGGCGATCAATCCCGATTGGACCGACGCGCGAGTCAACATGGGGCAGGCCAAGTCTGATATGGGAAGAAGTGAAGAGGCCATGCGCGATTTCGAGATGGCGCTGGCGAAGGAACCCGGAAATCCTATGGTGCGTGTGAATGTCGGTCTCCTTTATTTGAAATCCGGAAATGCCGCAGAAGCCATTGCGCAGTTCAGGAAAGGGTTGGAGTCGAACCCCAATCACGCGCGACTCATGTTCAATTTAGGCGCCGCGCTTGTGGAGTCGGGGGATTTAGACGGAGGAATCGAGCAGTTTCAGAGAGTTCTAGAATTGCAGCCCACCAACACACTTGCGCTCAACAATTTGGGCGCGACGCTCGTGCGCAAAGGAGAATTCGAGGAGGCGGTCAAATACCTTAAGCGCGCGCTCGAATTGGATCCCGGTTACACATCGGCGCGGATCAATCTTGAAAAAGCGCTCGCGGGTTTACGCTGATACACTTCAACTCAATTTCTGATATACGGGAAGCAGGAACTTCGCGTTGTAGTCCACGCCTTCGGTCTGCGCGTGCGCTTCAAGTTCCCAATAATAGGCTGGCATTTCGCATAGGCGCGTCTGAAATTGGCCTTCGGGAAGCTTAAATGCGATTTCGAGGTCAGGCGCACCCATCCGCGAACGGCCATCCAGTTCGACCGTTTTCTCGTCCGAATACAGCTCATAGCACACGAGCGTGGGCGAAGCGTCGTCGCCGCTTCCACGCTTTTCGTAAAGCTCTTCAATATGACGCAGCGTAAAGACGATTTTGGGAGCGAGGATCGGACTCGAGGCTTTGAATCGAAGTCGGATTTCATCGCCAAGAAAAAGGGGAAACGACCCAAAGCGAACTTCGCTTGAGCCGTATCGCAGGAAGCGGATGAGCTGATACAGCGCCGAGCCGAAGATGATAAGAATGATGAGATCGAATATTCCGACAATGCCGATGATGAAGAAGTTACTTCGATCTGAGAAGAAAGCCCACCAATTGAAAACGGACATAAAGATGGACATGAAAAGAGCGCCCCAGAAGTATTGGAACGCGGCCCCAAGGCTACTATGGGTTGCGCGGAGCTTGTCCCACGGATGATCGGCCAGCCACGGTTCACGCGGGCGACGCATGAGCAAATCATCGCGCCGACGCCGTTTGGCAATGGCTCGAATACTTGCGATCAAAAGCATAAGTCCCGCCGAAGCGAATATTCCCCCGACAACTTGTAGTATCCAATACGGGGCGTGAACCGAATCGGGATCCACAGGAATAACCCGCGAACCGATGAGAATGATCGGAAGACCCGCTCCCATGACGATGATCGCCATCACCATGGAAAAGTAGCCATGCCCGGCCGTGCCCGCGTAGCCGGTTCGATTCGAAAGCATTTTGCGTTCAATTTTAGCCATAACGCATTTAACCTTGTTCGGAACATGGAATAGGAGATCGCATTTGAAAATGCAAAGCAAAATCTGTTTCTGGAATCTCTTGATGCTTGCGTGCGCAATGGTGGCGACGACCGTGCGCGGCGCGTCAACATCGCTATCACAGTTATATCGTGCGAAGGACTTTGAGTTACGTCGGGAGAGCAGTGCGAATCCGGACCTCCAGAAAAATGGCGACGCGCGATCCATCGAACCGGGGCAGACTTTAATTTTGGCCGATATCGAAGGACCCGGAATCATCTCGCATTTGTGGTTCACCGTGGGCGCTTCCCACCCCTTCTATCCCTCTATGCTAACCCTGCGCGCCTACTGGGATGGCTCGGAAACTCCGGGGATCGAATGCCCCTTGGGCGATTTCTTTGGAGTCGGATTTGGCGCGATGTCTTCTTACCAGTCGCTTCCCGTGACCGTTTCATCGCATGGACGCGCGCTCAACTGCTGGTGGAAAATGCCCTTCAAGAAACGCGCCCGCCTTACGGTCACGAACGATTCGGCGACTGACCGAGTGGCCTCGCTCTATTTCTATCTTGATTGGCAAAAGTATGAATCCTTGGAGGAGGACGCTCTCTATTTTCATGCGCGTTATCGGCAGGCGTTCCCCGCGCAGCCGGGCGACTATACGATTCTCGAAACTTCGGGTCGCGGACATTACGTCGGAACGGTTCACTCCGCGATGATGGTCGAGAATGGATGGTATGGAGAAGGTGACGACCGATTTTATATAGACGGCGAAACGACGCCCTCGCTACGAGGAACCGGAACCGAGGATTACTTCGGAGACGCGTGGGGCTTCCGGCCTTTTTCGTATCCTTATAATGGCGTTTCGCTTTGGGAGGGTTATTTTCCGGGCGACCGCGCGACGGCCTACCGCTGGCATATCGAGGATCCGATCACGTTCAAGAGATCGCTTAAAGTCGAAATCGAACATCGCGGAAGCGTATTCAATGATCTCGCGATGCAGTTGGGATCATTTATCGAAAGATCGGATTGGGTGAGTTCCGTGGCTTACTGGTATCAGGATTCGCCCGCGTGTGCTTCGTGGCCTGCGATGCCGCCCTATGAAAAGCGTTTGCCGCCGTACCGAATCTTGAGACCCAACGATTTGGAAGTTCGCGCCGAACCTTCTGCGGGACTTAACAAGGGCAAAGACCAAATCCTCTATTTGCCCCGCGTCACCGACGCCAAACTGGAACTCGAATTCGAGGTGGCCGCGAAGGGACGGTATCAAATATCGGCTCAGATCATGCGCGCTATATATAGCGGACGATATCAGGCGTTTCTAGACGATCAGCTGCTCGGCGAGCCGCGCGATTTTGGACAGGAAGGAGCCGATCCTGTTTGGGAACGCTTCGATCTCCGAAATCTGGAACCGGGAAAACATGTCCTGCGTTTCGAGGGAAGAGGCGATTCAGCAGCGCGACGTTCGATCATTCCCGCAACCTACGGTATTGGGATAAACTGCGTCGTCTTACTTAGGCTCGAAGACGTCACGGGTTATCACGACGCACTAAAGCCCGGCTCGAAAAAGGAGTCGCCATGAATTAGTCGCGTAATTCGCGAAGAAGTTTGCGCGAGGCCGCATAAAAGCCGGCACGATGGGAATGCGATTCGGAAAATCGCGAGGTGAAATCGCGATATTCCCTACGCGAAGATGAAAAGAGCTGGAGCGTCTTGCTTATCGCACGGAGCGTGGTGGCTGGAGTGCGCAGATACTTCGGCAAGTACCACTGCAATTCACCCTTCACAATCTGTGGAAGCTCGCGGGCGATGTCGCCCCACGAGTCGTTCCGGAGCGACACGAGCCAGTGGTTTTTTAGGTAATGGGCGCGGATTTCAGGATTGTGAATCCCTCCCGCGCCTCGCTCGGCGTGACATGCAAGCGCCGATCCCTCGACGCCGCAGCGGAATCCCGCCCGCGCGACTCGTAACGCCAAATCAACCTCCTCGAAGTAGGCGAAAAATTCTTCGGGAAAAAGACCGCCCGATGATCCATTGATGGTTTCAATGGCAGAACGCCGAACTACGAAGGCCGCCCCCGTCACCGCTGGAACGATGCGGCGTTCGCGGTCGCCTGGAGTTGGAAGTTGATTGCGATGAATTTCGAATGGAAACCGTCCGTATCCCATGGCCATGCCGGCGGAATAAATCTTTGCGTTCGGATCGCCGGGGTCGTTTCCCCAAAGGATCAATCCGGACGCAAGAGCAAGCGATTCATCCTCGTCCATCCAGTCGCATATTTTCTGGATGTAATCGGGAGCAAGCGTCGCATCCTGATTAAGCGCGAGATAATACTTTGCGCGAGTCGCCCTAAAGAGACGATTGTGCCCACCGCAGAAGCCGATATTGTTGGATAGAACATCAGGCGAAGCAAAGTCGGGAAAGTTCTCCCGAACGCGCACTGCAGTATGATCGGTCGAGGCGTTATCCACCCACGCGATTTCGATATTCGGTTCCGTCTGTTCGCGAACGCTGCGAAGGCAATGGACGACATCGCGTTCGCCGTTCCATGTAAGAAGGCCGAGTGCGCAGCGGGAGGTGCTCATAGTGTATTAAAGGGCGGCTTGGGCGATTCGCTTGGCCGAATAAACGTGATGCTCGTCGTGATCGGGACAATAGGCGTAGAGCTTGTCCCCCTGCAGCGATTCCGGCTCGATGACCTCGTCCACTTTCTCGCCGGTCGAACGGACGTAATGGATTTTGACCTGTTTCTCGCGCTCAATCGCGTACTTGAGCATCTTGAGAATGCCCTGCGAATCGGAAGTAGGATTTTCGCCCGGATAGCGTTCCGGCGCGCCCGCCTTCGGCATCCGTTCGAGCAACCGATTGACCTGCTTCTTTAATTTGCGCTGTTCTTCGTCGCGTCGTTTGCCGAGTCCCTTTTCAAAATTCCGCCGGAAGGCGTTGCGTAGCGGTTCAATAAATGCCGCGGCGTTGAATTCTTCCTTGAGGTCGCTACCGAGGCGTTCAATCAGCGGTTCCAATCGCTCCTCAAACACCTTCGATTCATGCTCTTCTTCCAGCGCCTGACAAAACTGGAGCACGGCGAGAATTGCGTAAAGCTCCTCCGGACGAAGTGTTATGTGAAATAGCCCGTCGCTCGTCACGCGCAGGGCATCGGTTGAAACGTGCGGCAAGAATCCCATCTTCTGGATTTCCTGCGTCAATTTTTTGAGGTCGAGCGTTCGATTGAGAAGGATCAGTCGCTCGCCGAAGACATCTTTGATGTAACGCTGAATTCGCGGATTGGCGCGGAATTCTTCGACGTGCATCGCTTCGGCGGCGAGGATATAGCCTCCCGCAAGTCCCACATCCACCTCTCCATGCCGTTTGCCGCACTCCTCGATCAGATGAATAACAGTTTCGGGCAGTTCGCGACGCGAATATTTTTTCAGGAAAAGCAAAATGTCATCGCCCGAAAGTCCTCGTTCCATCCCCATCCGCAAACTCTCTCGCGTAAGCGTCAGCGTCGTCATAATGTCCACTTTTTTAACTTCGCTGAAAGCGAGCACGCGGTAAAAGCATTCCATATCGAGATCGGGCGGCACGACGATGTCGAGGTTGGACTCGACGGTAAAATGGGTTCCAGCAGCCGACGGAGCCTCGCCCTCTTCGGGTTTCGGAGTCAGCCGTTGAGGCTCCAAATACTTTCCGCCGAATAGCTGGCGCGTGTGCGTCGAAGGTTTGAAACAAAACGCGAATTGTTCGGTGCCCGTCCAGGTTGGAGAAATAGTTCTTCCGGCCTCCAAGATGAGCATCGAATCGTTGGGACGGTTGCCGAGTTCGCGCGCGGTATCCAAATCCTGCACGCCGAGCGTGACCAGCCCCAGCCAATAGAGCGACTCGGCAATGATCGCTTCGATGATGAGCGTCGTGTGGCGATTGCTTTTCTCCGCAGGACTATGATCAAAACGCCCCGGAATCTCGATGGCGATTTGAGGCAAAAGACTTTCGGCAAACGTGTCGAAATCAATCCACGCCTCGCTGGGAACATTTTCAAGCACGCGCAGGATGAGTTTGCGCAGTTCCGTAATGCCGATCAGGTTTTGGGGATAGTTGTCCACATGGACAATATCCCCTTCGAGATATTCTTCGTTCCATTCATTGGTCGTAAGCCAGAACTCATAAAGATCGCGATAAACACGCGCAGAATCCTTCAGAAACGCGCCGACCCCTTTGCTGACGCGCCATTGATCCCCCACGGCGACAAGAAGTTTTTTGCTCATCGCAAAAAGCGCGAGAAACGAAACGTATTTGGTCGTTTTGTTATGGCTTAAGAGTGGCGCGATTTTTTTTAAGTCGTTGCGGCCCATTCCGCCATTATTGAGCATCTTGACGTCGTGGCAACGGACATAGGCAAGAAAAATCGCGAGATCGCGAACAATGTTATGGGTGTTATCGAGGATGACGTTCGGGTGGTAACCGGCGCCTGTCCCATTGCTGCGAGGGCCGGAACCGCGATTCAATTCATCAAGGGTTCGTTCGTCGCGTCGGAAAGCGTTATGGATGACGTGCGAGAGATCGCGCGGAACCATCACCATGTTGTTGTATTTGTTCGGACCCGCCTGCCAAACATAAACCAGTCCGGATTCACGGATGAGTTTGTCGAGCGTATCCGCGCGAGCGTGATTGAATTTCTTTTGCGTTCCGCCATCGAGCAAATCGCGCCAGACGCACGCGCCATTCTTTTGAAGGATTTGCTGGAATAGTTCCCGCTCGGCGGGGGATTGCGATTCGATTCGTTCGCGGAGAACGGTCGGATCGAGCAATTGATTGCGGATAAAATGCGAGAGCGCCTGCTTTTTCTTCCCGTTGAAAGAGCGGCCCAAAGCCGATTGGGCGATGTGCTTGAGTTCCGTAAGGCCGAGGTCATTCAAGTAATGCCCAAGGAATCCCTTCCAATAGGGGGGGAGTTCGACCATACGGGTCAGCGGTTCTGGAAGGCTGACAATCTCAAAATCGAAGTCCTCTTCGGTGATTCGTCCGCGCCAAATGAAACCGCGTCGCTGGAGTCGGTCGCAGATTTCTTCCATCCGGACGTCATCATGCAATTCCATTCTGCGGCGGAATTCCTCGACGGGAAGCTCGCCTCCATGCAGCGCGAGGAAATAGACGATCTCCCGCTCGCCGACCTCCAATTTTTCAAATGCTGCTTTGAATGTTGAAGGGCTTTGCATTCGGGAAACCAGTTGCTCGATATCCCGATCATGATCCTCCGATGAATCGCTCAAAGTAACGCCCCAAAAGTCCGCGATCTCACGCAAACATTCGGATGTGGATTCTTTGAGTCGGTTCTTGAGTTTCATGTCCTAAACCGCCAATTCCTTTTCGGCCACCGTCAAGTCCGCCGTTCCGGACACAATGCGATACCGGTAGCCCTGCTCGGTGAGGAAAAGTTGCCGTTTGGAGGCAAATTCTTTCTCGCGCGTGTCTTCGGTTACCAGCGTATAGAAATGCGCGACTTTGCCGTCCTGCTTTGGCCTTAGCACGCGCCCCAAACGCTGGGCTTCTTCCTGACGCGAACCGAACGTGCCTGAAATTTGAATGGCCACGGAGGCGGAAGGCAGATCCACCGCAAAATTGGCGACCTTGCTGACGATGATCAGTTTGATCTTGCCCGATTTGAAATCGGCGTAGATGGCTTCGCGCTCGTCATTGGGAGTCTTGCCCGTAATGATAGGCGCTTTGAATTCGTCAAACATCGCTCCCAGTTGTTCAAGATATTGCCCAATGATCATGATCTGGTCGTCGGGATGGAGCGCGATAATTTCGCGGACGGCCTGAATTTTTGCGCCGTTTTCCGACGCAATGCGAAACTTGGTTTTACTGTCCGCAATGGCGTAGGACATCCGATCCTTCTCGATGAGAGGAATTCGGATTTCCGTGCAAAGCGCCTGCGCGATCCAGCCCTGCTTTTCTAGAACCTTCCAAGGGACATCCATTTTCTTGGGGCCGATCAGGGTGAAGACATCTGTTTCCTTGCCGTCCTCGCGGACGAGCGTCGCGGTCAATCCCAAACGCCGACGCGCCTGAAGATCGGCGACGGCGCGAAAAACCGGCGCGGGGAGAAGATGGACTTCGTCATAAATCACGAGTCCCCAATCACGTTTCTCGAACAACTCCATGTGGACGAACTGCTCGTCCTTCCCTTTGTGATAGGTAAGGATTTGATAAGTCGCGATCGTGACAGGTCGAATTTCTTTTGCTTCGCCAGTGTATTCGCCGACCTGATCCGCGGTGATCGTTGTTTTGTCGAGCAACTCATCGCGCCATTGACGCACGGCGGTGACGCTGGTTGTCAGCACGAGCGTATGTTGTTTCACTCGCTCAATGGCTCCAATACCGATCAGGGTTTTTCCCGCGCCGCAGGGCAGAACCAATACTCCTGAACCACCGCGAGGACCGCCTCCCGCGTGAAAGACGTCAATCGCCTCGCGCTGATATCGCCGCAGGCCGAACTCACCCCCGGTCACGCGCGTTTCGCGCAATTCGATTTCGAGCGGCTTGCCATCGAGATAACCCGAAAGGTCCTCGACGGGAAAATCTTTTTTGATGAGCGCCTGCTTGAGAGCTCCACGATGTTTGGACTCGACGGCGATTCGCTTGGGACTCAGCTTTTTTCCCAAGAACTCCTTGAGCTTGCCATCGGCAAGAAACTGCGTGATCAGCATTTCCTCGTCCGATTCGAGGATAAGCTGCTCTCCTTCCTTAATGAGTCGCAGTTTTCCGTAACGTCCGACTTGATCGCGGATTTCATAAATGATGTTTTCGGGCACGGGATAGCGGCTGTATCGCTTTAAGGTCGCGATGATCGCATCGGCATTGAGGCCGCTACTGGCCGCGTTCCAGAGAGAAAGGGGTGAAATTCGATAGGTATGGTAATGCTCCGGGCTGGTGATGAGTTCGGCGAACCCCGCCAGAGCGTCGCGTGCTTCCTCGTACGCCGCATGATCCGCGTCGAGCAACATCGTTCGGTCCGATTGGACGATAAGAGGCAAGTCTGCGGTCATGAAATTACATCACCCCAATACACTACGATTCGCGAGACCCCAATCCACACTCGGCGATTATCCCGACGGCGTCAAACCGCGTCAAAGGTTTTACGGCCAATTCTTTCGGAAAATCGGAAACCTTGTAATGGAGCTTGATGCGAACTTGAATCCGTGCATCGCCCAAGATAGGATATGGGGTTCTAGCGCGGTTTGAAAACCGCAAGCAACGAGCGGAAAGGCGAATCGGCATGACGGCACAGTCCAAACCCCGTATTTTGGTCAGCGATGCATTGACCGAAGAAGGCATTACGATTCTGGAAAACGGCGGCAAGTTTGAGGTGGTGAATGATCCCGAGATTACGCCCGAATCGCTGGCGGAAAAAATCGGGCAATTCGACGCGCTGGCCATCCGCAGCCGCACGAACGTCACGGCAGAAACTCTCAAGAACAGCGGACGACTCAAGGTCATCGGTCGCGCGGGGGTGGGTCTTGATAACGTGGATATCCCGACGGCGACCGAGCGCGGCATTATTGTAATGAACACGCCGGAGGGCAACACGTATTCGACGGCGGAACACACTTGCTCGATGATGCTGGCCCTCGCGCGAAAAATTCCGGCTGCCGATAAGCTCATGAAGGAAGGCCAATGGCCTAAGAAATCGCTCACGGGCGTCGAAATGAGCGAGAAGGTTTTGGGAATTCTTGGATTAGGCAAGATCGGTCGCGAGGTTGCCAAGCGGATGCAATCGTTCGGAATGAAAATCGTCGGCTACGATCCTTTCCTCAATGAATCCGCCGCCGAGAAGCTGGGTATCGAACTCGCCGAAGTGGATGACATTTGCCAACGCGCCGATATCATTACGGTCCATACGCCTCTTAATAAGGATACGAAGGGTCTCATTGACGCCCGCCGGATCGGACTCATGAAGAAGGGCGTTATGCTCGTCAATTGCGCGCGCGGTGGAATTGTGGATGAAGCCGCGTTGCTCGAGGGGCTGCTATCGGGAAAAATCGGCGGCGCGGCGTTCGACGTGTTCGAGCAGGAACCGCTTCCTAAGGATCATCCGTTCCGGTCGCTCCCGAATATGGTGATTACTCCACATCTTGCGGCTTCGACCACCGAGGCGCAGGAAAAGGTCACGCGTGATGTAGCCCGACAGATCGTCGAAGTGCTTGAAGGCGGAATGATCCGCAACGCAGTCAACGCGCCCTCGCTTGATCCGCACGAACTGGAACGCCTAAAGCCAGTGCTTGCGCTCGCAGAAAAACTCGGGAAGTTTATCGCGCAATACGCTCCCAATCCCGTGACGAAACTCGAAATTCTCTTTTCGGGCACGGCGTCGGAATATCCGTCGGCTCCCCTCGCGACGGCGGTCGTCAAGGGCTACCTCTCGCCATTCGGCGAGGTCACCGTCAATTTTGTCAACGCGCGTTACCTTGCAAAATCGCGCGGCATCGAAATCGTCGAAAGCAAATCGTCCGATTCATACGACTACGCAGGACTCATAACCGTAGTCGCCCACAGCGCCGAGGGATCGCGCAATTCTATTAGTGGGACCCTTTTCCATAGTCGTTTTCCGCGTCTTGTCGTCATCAATGAAAAGCATCTGACGGTTCGGCCCGAAGGCCACCTCATCGTCATCCATAATAATGATGTGCCGGGAATCGTGGGTTCAGTCGGAACGCTGCTCGGCAATGCGAAGATCAACATTGCCGACATGACGTGGGGACGCAACACGCCCGGTGGGGAAGCGGTAACCGTTTTAAACGTGGATGGACATGTGAGCGAAGAGGTTGTCGAGGCGCTTAAGAAGCTCCCCAACATCCTTTCGGTTCGCGTGATCGAGGTTTGATTTCGTGACTTGGCATAACGCCTCCATCGCCACCTGCCGCGTGACTTACCGGATGACCGATCAGATGGGAGTCGTTTACTACGGCAACTATATGGAACTGTTCGAGATCGGTCGGACGGAGTTTTTTCGCGAGCGCGGTGTGGATTATCGCGAAATGGAAGCCGATGGGATCCTTCTTCCTGCGACCCACGCCGCGTGCGATTACCTTTCTCCCGCGCGTTATGATGACCTTTTGGAAATCGAAACCCGTATCACAGAATTGACCCGCGCGAAAGCTCATTTTGCCTATGAAATCCGCAGGCGCGGTGAGTCCCAAGCCCTCGCCAAAGGGAAGACGCATCACGTTTTTATTTCGCCGAACGGGCGGATCAAACGGCTCAGCCAAGCTTGGTTCGATAAGCTACATCATAAGCCCATAACCTCGAACGCCTCTTGAGGATTGATCTTCGATTCGCGAGAATTTATTCGAAAGGCTAGTTCCCCAAAGATGAAAGCCAAAGTATTCGTCCGGTTGAAATCCGAAGTGAGCGATCCGCAAGGCATGGCGATTTGCGACGCGTTGAAAACGATGCGCTACGACGGCATCAAGGGAGTGAGAGTCGGCAAGGTCTTCGATCTCGAACTCGCCGAAACCGACGCCGCGAAAGCCAAAGCGACGATTGAAGCCCTTGCCAAGGACGTGCTCGCGAATCCGATCGTGGAGGAATTTTCCTTCGAGGTTGATGGGAGCGCAAAAAAATGAACGCGGGGGTCGTTATTTTTCCCGGCTCTAATTGTGATCAGGACATGATCGGCGCGATGGAGCGCGTCATGGGCTGGCGCGTCCATCGGCTCTGGCACAAGGAAACCGCGCTGCCGGAGGGATTGGACGTCATTGGCGTTCCCGGCGGATTTTCTTACGGCGACTACCTGCGTTGCGGAGCCATCGCCCGTTTCTCGCCCGTCATGCGTTCGGTCGTCGAGTTCGCGGGTCGCGGCGGCCTCGTCATCGGCGTCTGCAACGGATTCCAAATTCTAACCGAATCGGGATTGCTTCCCGGCGCGTTGATGCGGAATCGCTCACTCAGATTTCGCTCCCATGACGTTCACCTACGAGTCGAGCGAACCGACACCCCCTTCTCCGGCTTTACGAAAAAAGTGATCCGTATGCCCATCGCGCACGGCGAAGGTTGCTTCACGCTCGATGCCGAAGGCTTGAAGAAATTGGAAGGAAACGGTCAGGTCGTTTTTCGTTACTGCGACGCGGAGGGCAACGCAACCGACGCGGCGAACCCGAACGGCTCGATCAATTCCATTGCGGGAATCTGCAACGAGGCGGGCAACGTCCTCGGCATGATGCCCCACCCCGAACGTGCGTGCGAAGCCATCCTCGGCGGCGAGGACGGCAAACTCATTTTCGAATCCATCGCTTCCTCGCTCGCGACGGCAAGATAACATTTACACCATCAACGTTCGCTCACGGCCTTCTGGACAAATCCCATCCGGTTGCTATTCTTAAGCCCGTTTGAAAATTGGAGCGGGGAATCGAACATGAAAGATATCAACGTCGGCATCATCGGTTACGGTTGGGTCGCCGGGGCGCACATCGAGGCGATCAATGCCATTCCCGGCGCGAGGGTGACGGCGATTCACTCGAACCGGCGGCTCGATTCGCGGGCGCTCTCGGCCAAACACGGCAGCGAGATTTGCTACTACGCCGATTTGGACGCGATGCTGAAGGACCCGGCCATCAATGTGGTTTCGATCTGCAGCTATCACGGCTCGCATCCCAAGCAGGCGATCGCCGCCGCGCGCGCGGGCAAACACCTTATTATCGAGAAGCCGCTCGGCCTCGCGTGGAGCGATTGCGTTGCGATTCAAGACGCCGTAAAAAAGGCGGGCGTCCTCACTTGTGTCTGCTTCGAGTGCCGTTATTCCAGTCAGTTCCTTTCGACCAAAGCGGTGATTGACCAAGGACTGCTCGGACGCATTCATTACGGAGAAGTGGATTATTATCACGGCATTGGCCCTTGGTATGGGCAATATCGCTGGAACATAAAGAAGGATATGGGCGGAAGCAGTTTACTCACGGCGGGGTGTCACGCGCTTGATGCACTGCTCCTTTGCATGGGGGGCGAGGTCGAGGAGGTCACGAGCTACGCGACTGGCTCGACAAACTCGGATTTCAAAAAATACGAATACCCAACGACGAGCGCGACGATCCTCCGGTTCGCCGATGGCCGCGTCGGCAAGTGCGCGTCGGTCGTGGACTGCCTTCAGCCCTATTATTTTCACGTCCACTTGGTCGGCAGCGAGGGAAGTCTGCTCGACAATAAATTCCATTCGACGAAACTCGGCGGCCTCAACAAATCGAATTGGAGCGCGCTCAGTATGAAGATGCTCGATTCGGGCGACGTCACCGATCACCCTTATCAGGCGCAATTCCAGGTGTTTTTCGATTCGATTCGCAAGGGACGAAAGATGCCGCTCACCAGCCTTGAAGACGCGATGAAAACACACAAGATCATTTTCGCCGCCGACCGCTCGGCAGAAATTGGTAAGCCCGTTTCGATGTCCTCATTCCGCGCCAAGACCAACGGAAGAAAAGGATAGCGCCGAATGAAAAAATCTCTCCTCGCGATCATGGCTCATCCCGATGACATTGAAATTCACGTCGCGGGAACGTTGTGCCTTTTGCGCAATCGGCAGGATTACGCGATCCACTTTGTTACCGTCTGCAACGGCGACTGCGGGAGCATGACCCACGGACGCGAGGAAATCGCCGCGATCAGGCGCAAAGAGGCCGAAGACGCCGCGCAGACTTTCGGCGCGACGTATGATGGTCTCGGCATTGGTGATTTGCGCGCCACCTATTCGCCGGAAATTAAGGATAAGGTCATCGGCGTCCTGCGCAAGTGGCAGGCCGATATCGTCATTACTCACGCGCGCGCCGATTACATGTCCGATCACGAGATGACATCGCTCCTGACTCGCGAAGCGTGTTTCGCCGCGCCTGCGCCGAATTGGCAGTGCGAGGCGAACCCCGAAGCCCGAATTCTTTCGCGCATCCCCGAACTTTATTACGCCGATCCAACTTCACAAACCGACGCGATGGGCAAGTTCGTTGAAATGCCGATCGTCGTGGACGTTACGTCGGTCATCCACCAGAAGGAACGACTCTTAAAATGCCATGCCTCGCAGCGCGATTGGCTGGCCAAGCAACACGGCGAGGACAATTACATCAACACGATGCGCGAATGGGGCAAGCTGCGCGGAAAACAAATTGGCGTCGAATTTGCCGAGGGCTTCTCCCAGCATTTGGGGCACCCCTTTCCGAAAAGATCGCGACTCGTCGAGGATCTCCAAGGTTTCGCTCATACAAAAGGACAAGCATGACCACCGCTACGACTCTTAAAATCAAACCTCAGCGCGGAAATGAATTCCCCAGAACGTTCTGTGCCGGTGTCGCCGATTTTGGCGATTGGACGCAGCTTGAGCCGCTCTTTCGCGCATTGGAAGCGCGCGTTGCGAAGCTGCAATCTCCCGAAGATCTCGAACGCTGGTTGCTCGATGAAAGCGAACTTGCCGCCGCGCTCGACGAGGAATACTCGCGCCGTTACATCGCCATGACGTGCAACACGGCCGATACCGAAATTGAGAAGGCGTACCTCGATTACATCGAAAACATTCATCCGAAAACCAAGATGGAGTGGGATCGTTTGAATCGCGCCTATCTTGCTTCGCCCGTCCGACCGAAGATGGACCGCAAGCGTTATGAGGTCATGGATCGCGCGCTCGAGAACGACGTCACACTTTTCCGCGAAGAAAATGTGCCGCTCGAAACCGAAAACTCCAAGCTCAGCCAGAAATATCAAAAAACCTGCGGCGAGATGATGGTGACTTACCGGGGCGAAGAGAAAACGCTTCAACAAATGGCGCCCTATCTAGAAGAAACAGATCGTAGAACTCGGGAGGAGGCTTGGCGGATCGTCGCAGATCGTCGGCTCAAAGATCGCGAGGCGATTGACAGTCTCTATGACCAAATGATCGAACTGCGAACGCGAATCGCGCGCAATGCGGGCTTCGAAAACTACCGCGACTATCAGCATCGCGAATACGGCCGGTTCGATTATTCGCCTGATGATTGTATTGAATTTCAGAACACGATTGAAAAGGTCGTCGTTCCGCTTCTCGCAAAGCGCCGAGCCAAACGAAAAGCCGAGCTGGGTCTCATGTCGCTTCGTCCTTGGGATTTGGCTGTGGATACGCGCGGATTGCCGCCGCTCAAACCTTTTGCCGATACGGTCGAATTGGAATCGCGGTGCGCAAAAGTCTTCAAACAAGTGGACGCGGATTTGGGCCATCAATTCGATCAAATGCGCGAACTTGGGTTGCTCGATCTGGACAGCCGAAAAGGAAAAGCTCCCGGCGGTTACCAATCCAATCTGGAAGAGGTTCGTTATCCCTTTATCTTTATGAACGCGGCGGGAACGGATCGCGATTTGTTCACGTTGCTTCATGAAGGGGGCCACGCGTTTCATGCGTTCGCCGCGCGGAGCGAGCCGCTCGTCGCCTATCGCCACGCCCCCATCGAGTTTTGCGAAGTCGCTTCCATGAGCATGGAACTCTTCGCTTATGGATATCTTGATTCATTCTATTCCGCGGATGATGCGCGGCGTTCGCGAATTCATCACTCCGAAAAGCTCATCGAACTTTTCCCGTGGGTCGCGACGATTGACGGATTTCAACATTGGATTTATACGAATCCGAAGGCGACCCGCGCCGAACGCGAGGCGAAGTGGCTGGAACTGGAAGAGCGGTTTAGCCCCGGTATTGATTGGTCGGGATTGGACGCTGAACGCCGCTCGCTTTGGCATCGCCAGCTCCATATTTTCCAATGTCCATTTTACTACGTCGAATATGGAATTGCACAGTTGGGCGCGCTTCAGCTTTGGCTCAAATCGCGACGCGACTTCAAGGGAGCGGTCGCCGGTTATCGTCGCGGGCTTGCGCTTGGTGGCTCGCGACCTCTGCCCGAACTTTTCGAAGCGGCAGGCGCGAAATTCGATTTTTCCGTGGCGACGGTCAAGCCGATTATGGACGAAATCGAACGCGAATTGGAAAAAGTTTAAGCTTTGAATTTCAAGCACACTGACCCGGAGTCGCAAAGAAACACAAAGAATGCGCTTACGGTTCGGGTTCGCTAACCGCGACCGCCTTCAGTGAGTCAGCCAGATCACGCGATAATTCGTTCAATATGGTCGCGAGCGCTTGATTCCAGCCACGAGCTAGAGCAGCCGGATCGTCTCCCGTCGCTGGTTGCTCCTGCCGATAATCCTTCTGAAAAAGAATTCGCTGTGATTCGTTCGCGACGCGCAACATGAATTGAATTTCAAGAACGGCCTTCGCTGGAGTGGCCGTGTAGTCTCCATGCAAAGCGGCGATGGAACCTTCCAAAACGCAATCGGGCGTGGATCGGTCCGCCTCGCCGATGACCTCCTCGAACGCGCCCGAACTCGTGAGCCATTGTTCGGTCTCTTCGGAAATGATCGCGGCGGGGGGTATAAAAAACTGATGGTAAAAATCAGATTCGAAGGTGAGGTCGCCCGTACGGTAAACAAATTCCTGTCCTTCGCAGCGTGGCGAAATCGCCAGTCGCCGCACGAGAATCGTGACCGGCGATTTTTCAACCGCGCTTGTGTCTGCCGTTCGGTGCGCGTCCAAAACATAGTAACGTTTTTCGGGCGCGTTTTTCTTGAGACTCACGCACGCCATCGCGCTCGTTAGCAAAATCAACGCAAGTCCTAGTCGCATCGGATTCATTTTCGTTTCCCCGGTTCGGATGGTGGCGGCGCAACTCCAAATAACGCATGGGACGGATACCGTTTCGCGTTATTGGTAATCTCGCGCAAATTCGCCGAGGTCGCGGCCATATTCTCCATCATCGCCGTCATGTTGCGCTGCTGACTCGAAAGCAAATTGTCCACTCGCTCCAGAGTTCTCCGCATGGATTGCATCAGCTTGGGCATGTCCTCCGCGCTTTGAGAAACGTTGTGGAGCGCATTTTGGGTCTCTTCACTTTTCAGGATGCGATCCAATTCCTCGGCAACCCCCTTCATCTTCTCGGCGGTCTCTCCCATGTTGTTGATGAGGTCGGGCGCCGTTTCCTCGACGTTTGAAGTCACATTGCGAACCGACTTCATCGCCTCCGACGCGTCCTCCATCATCGTCTGGACTTCATCAGCGTCGAGCCATTTGCGAAGCCCTTTGTTCGTTTCTCGGACCTCTTCGATCAAATGCAAAGTTTCCTGACTGAGCGATGAAATCCGCGCGTCGGCGACGCTCTGAGTCGTAGCGTCGAGGAACTCGGCGAGCCGCGAGGAAACCCCTTCAATGTCGAGCTGCTCGACCCGCTTAAACGCCTGATCGAGGGCATCGGTCACTCGCGTGAGCGTGCTCGGCGCCGAGGGAACAAAGAGATTTTCTGGTTTCCAACCAATTTGCATCGGCGGATTGCGCTGAGGATCAAAATAATCAATCTCGAGAAAGACGAGACCCGTCAATCCCTGCGAGGCCAGATTGACCCGCAGTCCCTCTTTGATGAGGTCCTTGATGATATCCTGCAAATCTTCGTTATGAGTTTTGCCAAAAATATCGGGCTTGATTGAGGCGCGGACGACGACGAAGCGCGACCACGAAACAAAATCGCGGTTCGCCGGCGAAAGATTGTACGCCTGATTCACGAAATCAATCTGCTCGACCTTTCCAATCCGAACGCCCCGTTGCTTCACCGGCGAACCGACTTCCAATCCCTGCACCGACTCATCGAAATAAGTTTCGATCACGATGGTTTCTTCGTCGGAATAGGCGTTGATGCCGAGCGCGATCACCGCAATAACGGCGAGCGCTACGCCCGTGATGACAAAGAGTCCGATCTTGTAGTAATTGGCTTTGGCGCTCATGGATCAGGACTTTGTTGCAGCGGCTGGCTCTCGATTGAAAAACTGGCGCACCCAAGGGTTGTCGCTATTCTCGCGCAATTCGGCGGGCTTCCCCTCGGCGATGATTTTCTTGGCGCGTTTATCCAGCATGATGACCCGGTCGGCGATGGCGTAGATACTCGCCAACTCGTGAGTGACGATCACGAATGTTATGTTGAGTCCGCGCGCCAGTTGCAAGATCAATTGATCGAGTTCCGCCGAGGTGACGGGGTCGAGTCCCGCCGATGGCTCATCCAGAAAAAGGATTTTGGGGTCCAGTGCCATAGCCCGCGCGATGGCCGCCCGCTTCTGCATCCCGCCGCTGATTTCCGAAGGGAAATGGTTCGCGTATCCCTTGAGGCCGACCCATTGGAGTTTCATGAGCGCGATGAGGTCCCTCGCCTCGCGCGTCAAGGTCGTGAATTCCTCGAGCGGCAGCCGGATGTTTTCGAGCAAGGTCATCGAGCCAAACAGCGCGCCGCTTTGATACATGACGCCGATGCGGTTCAGGATTTGCAGCCGCTCTTCGCCTTCCGCCGTGACAAGGTCGCCCCCCTCGATCACGATGCTCCCGGATGCAGGCGGGTAAAGCCCGATCATGTGCTTCAGCAGCGTGCTCTTGCCGCAACCCGATCCGCCGAGGATAACGAATACCTCACCCGCGTGAACGTCGAACGAGATGTCATTGATGATCACGTCGCCGTCATACGCGGCGGTAAAGTTGCGGACCTTAATGATCGGTTCGAGTTCGATGGGCATCGCGAAGAGCCTCTTGCTCTACACTTTGCCGCCAGCCCCAGATACTTTCAACGGCGACCTTCGCCTGACGTTACGGATAATAAAGTGATGGTGGATGTTCCGACGCGTTGGATTTATAATGCCGTTGGCGTCAAGGGAGTCCGATTAATGGCTGCAATTACATTAGAGCGGGTTTTAAGCGAGACCGAAGCCCTGTCGGCGGAGGAACGGGCCATGCTCGAGGACATATTACACAAGCGACGTGTTGAAAATTGGCGAACGGAAACCGCCACGGCCGGCCGCCGCGCCGACAAAGATTTTCGCGCGGGCAAACTCAAAAGTCAGCCCGTCGAGTCAGTCATCAACCGGCTACGCGATTTGAAGTAATCCATGCGCGAACTGGTTCTCACGCCCCGGTTCGAAGCTCATTTCGCCGCGTTGTCGGGAAAAATCCTGACATGCGCGCCCGAATCGAAACCGCGTTGCGTCGGATGGCGCAGGACATCAACGATCCTCGATTGAAAACGCACCACTTGAGTGGTCAACTTGCGGGTCTCCATGCTTGTACGGTCAGTTACGATAGCCGCATCGTTTTCAGCAAACAGGAACATCCCAAGACTCATGCAGAAACTCTGGTCTTGCTCGACATTGGAACCCACGACGAGGTGTACTGACGCGACGGGAGTTGATCGAGGATGAAGATGAACAAGACCTTTGATTGCGTGAAAATGAAGAACGACATCCAGCGCAAAATGCAAGCCGAACGATCAGGCATGACCGATGCGCAATGGATCGCGACGTTGCATGAGACGCTTGAGAAATCAGATTCGCCTTTGGCGCGGCGTTGGCGGGACCTTCATGCGGTTTCGGCGACGCATCACAACGACTAAGCGAAATCGTGACGGGAATGAACGCAGCCAAGCGCCATATTTCAAAGCAAGATTGGATTGATGAGATTAGGCGTCTGTCAAAGATCGAGGGGCGTCCGATCGGAAGAGAGGCCTGCGTTCAAAAAACAGGATGGAAGAATAGTTGGTGGCAGCTTTATTGGAACAAGTGGTCTGACGCTCAAATTGAAGCTGGTTTCACACCAAACAAAATGAATGCACCATATCCAGAAGAATTTATACTTGAGAGCCTTGCAAAGTTGTCGGTCAAATTGGGTCATTTCCCCACCAAGATAGAAATCAAGCGAGAAGCACGAGAAAATCAAGGTTTTCCCAGTCACAATGTATTTGATCGGCTGGGCGATTAAGGAGCAGAAACTCCGACAACTGCGCGCATTTTGCTCAACACATTCTGAGTATGGCGATCTTCTATCATTTCTTCCCGAAGAAGCGGATGACAAATCCCCCTTGACGGAGGATCAAGAGGATACCGAGCAGTTGGGTTATATATATGTATTTAGATATGGAACGACCAATCAATATAAGGTCGGTCGGTCAAACGATGTTCACCAACGGAACGGACAAATAGACCGCCAAACTCCTGAACCGATTACAGTTTGGCATTCCTTTAAGACGGACGACCCATCTGGCATTGAAGCGTATTGGCACAATCGCTTCAAAAAAGCAGGGAAAGAGTATAACCAACGCACCAAACATTTGCGTGGAGAGTGGTTTCGGCTTGATGCGGACGACTTACGAGCATTGAAGCGCAGAACGAAGTTCATGTAACTTCATTCCTCAACTTGGAGCGCAATCTAAACCGTCACTCGCCCATCGCGATAAACGATCTTACCACCGACGACGGTCATCCAATTCTTGCCGATGAGTTCCTTGCCCTCCCAAGGGCAGTTGCGCGATTTGCCGTTGAACGCCTTCGCCTCGACCGTCCATTTCGCCTCGGGATCGAGGATCGTCACGTCGGCATCCGCGCCATCAGAAAGAGTTCCTTTTTTCAGATTCAAAATCCGCGCGGGGTTGATCGTCATCTTCTCGATCATCTTCGCGAGCGGCAATAAACCCGAACGCACGAGCGTCATATTGAGAACCCCAAACGCCGTTTCCATACCAATGAGTCCGTTCGGCGCATCGGGGAACATCAAATCTTTTTCAATCTCGGTGTGCGGCGCGTGATCGGTCGAGATCACTTCAATCGTGCCATCAAGCAAGCCAGTCGTCACGGCCTGACGATCTTCTTCAGAAGCAAGCGGCGGATTACATTTTGCGTGAGTGTCGTAATTCGCGACCGCTTCCTCCGTGAGCGCGAGGTGATGAGGCGTCACCTCGCCCGAAATCTTGACGCCGCGCTCTTTCGCCCGCCGGATCGAATCCACCGACGCCGCCGCGCTGACATGGCAAATATGAATCCTGCCGCCTGTGAAAGCCGCGAGCTCGGCGTCGCGCGCGACCTGAATGCTCTCGGCGATCGACGGCCAACCGCGAAGCCCAAGCCGCACGGAGACCTTCCCCTCGCGCATGACGCCCCCTTCGGCCAGATTCAAATCCTCACAGTGATCCAAAACCGGCACGTTGAACATCGAGGCATATTCGAGCGCGCGGCGCATGATGTCGTTGTTCATGACCGGGCGACCATCGTCCGTGAAGGCGACCGCTCCCGCAGCGACGAGGTCGCCGAACTCGGTGATCTCCTGCCCAAGCTGCCCCTTGGTCACGGCGGCGGTCGGAAAAACATTCACGGCGGCGTCGGTCTGTGAGCGCGAAAGGATGAATTTGATCCCCGTTTGGCTATCAATCACGGGCGTGGTATTCGGCATCGGAACGACGCTCGTGAAACCTCCGGCGGCGGCGGCGCGCGTTCCGGTTGCGATGGTTTCCTTGTCTTCGCGCCCCGGTTCGCGAAGATGAACGTGCATGTCAATGAGGCCGGGAACGACGACCTTACCATTCGCGTCAATCGCTTCGGTTTCCGCGCCGTTTGCGGGGGGCTTTAGGCTGATTTTGCCGCCGATGACCCAAATTTCGCCGATCCCGTCGCGCGAGTTGGCTGGGTCAATGATCCGTCCGTTTTTAATATGCAGATTTTTCATGTTGAGCGTCCCAATCCCGCCGAATTGCCTCAATTTCCGATAACGTCAATTCCTGCAGGCCGCAAGAGCTTACATGAATCGCCATGCGATTTGAAATGCCGAATCGCCTTGATCCTTTTGATCCCAAGAGCTTTACGGCTGTGATTTAGCTGATCACTCAGAGAATTGGGTTTTGGGCAGCGACCTGATTTCAACGGCTTTATGACATTTATACGCTTATGGCAAAATGTGTAAGCACCCATTACACTTGATCTAGTTATGTTCACTGGCATCATTGAGCTTCTCGGAAAAGTCGAAGCCTTCGAATCGCGGGCGGGCGGTGCGCGGATGACGGTCGTTCCCGAGCGTGCGTTCGATAATCTCGTCATCGGCGAGAGTGTCGCTACGGAGGGAGTTTGCCTGACGGTCGAAGACGGTTCGCATCCCGATAGGCTCCATTTTTTTCTCACGGATGAAACGCTGAACCGCTCGACGCACGGCGAAAAAAAGGCGGGACGAATCGTCAATCTCGAACGATCTCTGGCCGTTGGCGACCGGATGGGCGGACACTTCGTTATGGGTCATGTGGATGCCGTCGGAAAGATTGTCCGGCTTGAGCGACGAGGCGAAGCGTGGGATCTTGAAGTTGCGTTCCCGAAAGAGTTCCGCCGATATTTAGCTCCCAAAGGTTCGGTAGCGGTGGACGGCATTAGCCTGACCGTCGTCGAAATTCGAGGCGATGCTTTCACGGTCGCGGTAATTCCCCACACGCGTGATGCAACGTCGCTAAGAGAAAAGTGCGCGGGAGACAAGGTGAATCTCGAAGCCGACGTGCTCGCGCGATACGTGGCCGAATCTATGGCTCGCGGCGACGCTCCGCTCACCGAGTCTTTCATTCGGGAGGCCGGGTTTTAGGAAGGATCCATCATGAAGCACAAATGCGTATCCAATTGCGTATTTGCGTTCGTTGCATGGTTATTTGCAGCGACCACACTTCGCGCCGAAGAAGCCAAGCCCGCATGGGCCTCTTTGAATACAGGGGTTCAGCATCGTGTTCTTGCGGCGGATTATTCCAAGAAGCGGATCGCTATTTTCGATAAAGACGGCAAGATGGAATGGGAGCATCCGATTACGGACATCCATGACCTGCACATGCTTGAGAACGGAAATATTCTCATGCAGCAAGGATGGTCGAAAGTCGTCGAGATTGCGAAAGATGGCAAAGAAGTTTGGTCGTACGATTCCGCAACGATGAACGGCAACACGGGGAAGAAGGTC
>CAZPIK010000004.1:27079-34609 GCA_964586185.1 uncultured Candidatus Sumerlaeota bacterium
GCTTCACGCCTTTGAGCGATTGGCGGACGGCCTCACGATGATCGCGGAGAGCGGCCCCGGTCGGATCGTCGAGGTGGATTCGGATGGCAAGATTCAACGCGAAGTGAAACTCAAAGTGGATCATCCCGATCCCCATCGCGATACGCGGCTCGTCCGCAAACTCGCGAGCGGAAATTACCTCGCCTGCCATGAAGGGGACGGATGCGTTCGCGAGTATGATGCCACTGGCAAAGTGGTTTGGGAGTTCACGCTCGCGGGAGATCAAAAAGGATTTTCGCACAAGGGATCGGGCACGGCGGTCTTTGGGGCGATCCGGTTGCCTAATGGCAACACACTCATTGCAACGGGCAACGGTCACAGCGTCATCGAAGTCACGCCGCAGCATGAAGTCGTCTGGAGCTTAACGAGCGAAGACCTGCCGGGCGTAAAACTGACATGGGTCACGACGCTTGAACTCGCGCCCAGTGGCAACATTGTCATCGGCAATTGTCACGCGGGCATGGGCCAACCGCAGATCATCGAAGTGACGCGCGATAAAAAATTGGTTTGGGCGTTTTACGATTTTGCGAACCTTGGTGATGCGGTTTCGAATTCACAAATCTTGGATTGGAACGGAAAATCCATTCGGTGAATCCCGGGAGCGCGCGTGTCCTCACGCGCCATGTGCCGGTGAGGACACCGGCGCTCCCAGATACGCGGTTATTCGTATTGAACCCACTGAGCCGTTTTCACGCTATTGGTCAATCGTCGGTATAGCTGATCCTCGAAGAGCGAGGACGGCGTGAGCGTCGAGGCCGTTCCTATCCCTTCGCGATAGTCTTCGGGATCCGCGCCGATTTGGTAACCGGGAAAGCCGAAGGGGCCAGTTGTCACCGTAATTCCCGGCGCGGTTCCGATGACGTAACCCCACTCGAAATTCCACGATCCAATATCGCCCGATCCGGTCGAGTTCCAGTACGCGCTTTGCGTAACGGTGTGACCCGCGCCTGAACTTTGCGAGTCGCGATTTCCTCCCTGCCAGCCGTCATCAATGATGCACGAATCCACGAGGCAGGCCATCGCAAGCGAGTGGTGGTATTCGCTTTTAAGGAGTTGCCCAAGGTCGCTCGTCGCGAGCGAGGTGTTGCAGCGGAGCCAGACGCAACCGGTCGTTCCAAAATCCCAGTTCTGGATGAAGTTATGCCGACCGCGCGAGCCGACACAATCGCGGGTGAGCACCTCGTTGCTCTTCATGATTTCGTAGAGGTATCCATTACCGCCGCCTCCCCGATGTTGCGCGCGATCCATCACGCAATCGGTAACGGTTACGCGATTGGAATCCTGCACGATGATCCCGCTGCTTTGGAGGTGCGATCCGGCGGGGTTTGAGAGCGGCGACACGAAAGAGCGAACATTCTTCACCCAGCAATCCTCAGCTTCATAAAAACCGACGACATGAACTTGATCGAGCGTGATCGCGACGGCTTGGGTTACGGCATTGGCAACGCCCAAATCTTCCATGCCGCATTCGCGAATATAGCCATGAATGACGGGCGAGAGCATGAGCGGCCTGATGCTCGCCGAGTCCCGCGTCTTGGCGGGATACCGCAGCGGAACGTCGAACGTCACCTTATGCGGCGAACCGGACGTGTCAATGGCCGTGATTTTCCGCCGGAAAAATGGGCGCCACTGCCCATTAAATTGCACCCATGTCCCCGTCATGTTGTGCTCGGCGATAAAGGGATCAGTGATGACCCATCCGACGCCGACTTCTTGTCCGATGGAAAGGGTACTGGCGTCCGCGATAAAAACATCGTGCGAACGATTGACACCGTCGGTCGTGAGAAGGAGGTCACCGCCAAACTGCACGTCCCCTTGGAATTTCAAATGCGAGTCATAGGAAACGGTTCCATCGGCGAGCGTGAAATGGAGACGGCTGGTCGTGGGTCCCGTTCCACGCAGCACGATGTTATCGTCTTGAATGAGCAGCTTGCCGTTGATCCGAAAAATTCCATTCGGAAAAAAAACCACCCCTCCGCCCGAAGTCGCCGCGTCGTCAATGGCGTTTTGAATCGCGGTCGTGCAGTCAGCGACGCCAGTAAAGTCCGCGCCGTATCCTGTGACTATGTTGAAGATCGGTCCGGCAATAAAAGGGATCGGGACTTCGCTGTTGTGGTATCCCGCGTAGGAAAAATCGTGCAGAAATCTTCCCCACCCATCCGCCGGAGCGTCGGGCGTCCAGTTCGGCGGATAGAGGTAGCTCGTCCATGCATAAAGCGGCGCGGTCAACGCGCAGCAAATGAATCCGACAACGGCCAACAAAATCTTATATATTCGCATCACGAATTCACCCCTCAAAAAGAAAGCGATCCCCAAGGGAACCGCTCCCCAGTAGTATAGGACATAGACTGGGGAAGCGGCGAACTAATTTCGGACGCATCGCATCTTTGTAATGGGCGGCTCCCAATATGGGTTTTTTCAATAATGTGGGAGGCGGTCTCCGACCGCCGATACCCATGACTGCGAGTTCAGAATTGGCGGTCGGAGATCGCCTCCCACATCAAAAAATACATCATCCGATGATTTGGCAATTGAGCTGCGCCGACTATTTTCCGCCATAGCCGAGCCGGGTCGAGAGCGAACGCGAGATGAGGACGCGGAGAATCTCGCTCGTCCCTTCGCCGATTTCGCAGAGCTTGGCGTCGCGCATGTAACGCTCGACGTTGTAATCGCGCAGATAGCCGTAACCGCCGTGCAACTGGATTGCCTCCATGCAGACGCGGGTCGCCATTTCCGAGGCAAAAACCTTGGTGATCGGCGCTTCGTAATTCGTCGAAAGCCCATTATCCTGCCGCGTTGCCGCTTGGTAGATGAGCAACCGCGCAGCCTCGACTTGCGCCGCCATGTCGGCCAGTTTGGCTTGGATCAATTGATGCTTCACGATAGGAACGCCGAAGGTCACTCGCTCGTGCGCATATTTAACGCTGTCTTCCATCGCGCCGCGGGCGAGGCCAAGCGAGATCGCCGAGACCATGATCCGCCCGCGTTCCAAAACTTTTTTTACGTCCTCGAATCCACGGTCGGGCGCGCCCAAACGATTGGCGTCGGGTACACGCACATCCTGCAGCTGAACGGTGACGGTATCCGAGGATCGCATTCCCAATTTTTCTTCGGGTTTGCCGGTTGAAAGTCCGGGCGTTCCGCGTTCGACGACAAATGCGCTGATGCCGCCCGCGCCTTTATCAGGCGAAGTCACCGCCGTGACGACGTATGTCCCCGCGCGCCGTCCGTTCGTTATGAATTGTTTGCTACCGTTCAAGACCCAATGGCCGCCATCGCGAACCGCGCGGGTCGTCATCGCCGCCGCGTCGGTTCCCGAATTCGGTTCGCTGAGACACCAACTTCCGATCTGCTCGCCTTTCGCGAGCGCGGGGAGAAATCTTTTTTTCTGCTCTTCATTTCCGCCGATCATGATGTGGGAACAGCAGAGTCCGTTGTGCGCCTCGACCGCCAGCGCAAGTCCGCCATCATGCCGCGCCAATTCTTCGAGGATGATCGCAAACGCCATGTAGTTCCCCGCCGAGCCGCCGTATTCTTCGGGAACCATGATCCCCATGAACCCTTGCTTGCCGAGTTCGCCGATCATCGAATCGGGATACGACTCGGCGCGATCCCATTCCTGAGCGTGCGGGGCGACGCGGTCGGCGGCAAAGCGCGCGGCATTGCTCCTCAAGGCCTCTAGTTCCTCGGGCAGATTGAAATCCATGGATGAACCTGAAAATTTGAAATGGCGGAGAGGGAGGGATTCGAACCCTCGGTACCGTTTCCAGTACACTCGCTTTCGAGGCGAGCTCCTTCAACCGCTCGGACACCTCTCCGCGACCGTATGATATGGCGCAGCTTGCGCCCGGTCGTCTCCCTTATAGACCAGAATGATGGATTTGGGCAATGATGGATTGGAACGACGAAATCGGGATTTTGTGAAATGCCTTTGGGACTTGCTTTCTGCTGGCCGCTATTCCATTGCCTATCCATGTTCCTTGCGGTTCAATCCACACCATGAAACGAATCCTTGTTTTCGCGCTTTGCATCTGGGGAGTGGCGCTTGGCGCCCTCGCGCAATCCGAATTTCCCGTCGAGGCGAGACCGCTGGACGAAGCGGACGATCTTGCCCCACTCATGGTCGCCCGGCTTCATAAGTTTTTGGATGAACAAACGACTCTCGCGCTTGGTCGTCGAGAAGTGAAATGGAACCGCGATTATTCATCGCCTAAGGCTTACGAAAAATCGGTGGAGCCAAACCGCGCGCGGTTCAAGCGGATTATCGGCGCGACGCATCCGATGCCCGAAAAGGTCGCGTTCGAGTTTATCGCTTCGTCGCCCGATGGTCCGGAGATCGTCGCCGAATCGTCGCTCTATAAGGTCGTCGCCGTGAGGTGGCCGGTAGTCGAAGAAGTCATGGCCGAAGGGTTGCTCGTTCTGCCGCATGAAAAGCCGCGAGCGTTCGTCGTCGCGATCCCCGACGCCGACATGACACCCGAAACGCTGCTTCATCTTCCGCTCGCGAATACCGAAATCGGTTCGGTCGCCGCGCTCGCCGAAGCGGGCTGCCGCGTTTTGGTTCCGACGCTCCTCAGCCGCGACGACGCTTTTTCGGGCAACCCCGCGATCCGCAAAATGACCAACCAGCCGCATCGCGAATACGTCTATCGGATGTCGTATGAATTGGGAATGCATGTCATCGGTCATGAAGTTCAGACGGTGATGACCGGAATCAGCGCGCTCGCCGGAGCGAACGACGCGCGGGATCTGCCCGTCGGCGTCATCGGTTACGGCGAGGGGGGACTTCTCGCGCTTTATTCGGCGGCGTGCGATTCGCGAATCAAAGTCACGGCGGTGAGCGGATATTTTACTGATCGCGGGAATCTATGGAAGGAACCGATCTATCGGAACGTCTGGAATTTGCTGAGCGAATTCGGCGACGCCGAGATCGCTTCGCTTGTCGCTCCACGGTCGCTGCTGATCGAAGCAAGTCGCGCGCCGCGAGTCGAGGGTCCGCCCAAACCGCGCGGCAATCGTTACGGCGCGGCTCCGGGCAGCATAGAAATCCCGTGGTTCGAATTGGTGGAACCAGAATTCGAGAAGGCGAAAACGTTTTATGAATCGCTGCATCAATCGGATCGAATCGCGCTATTCGAGGGTGTCCACTGGCCTGGTCAGCCGCTTGAGAAGCCATTCTTGAAACATTTTCTGAACGAACTTTTGGGAAAAGGCGAACCTCCCGCACGCATCTCGGAAAAAGTCGCGATCAAATCTCTGCCCGATCCGACCGAGCGACAGCGACGACTTGTGAGTCAGTGGGTCGAGTTCACGCAGCGGCAATTGCGTGAAAGCGCGACGCGGCGCAAGGCATTTTGGGAGGCGACTTCTCCGACGCTCGGAGCTGCCGACGTCGAGCATTATCCCGAAGCGGTTGAGCCTCTTCGCCGCGCGTTCGCCGAGGACGTGATCGGTGCGTTCCCCGCGCCGACGATGCCGCCCGCCCCAAGAATGCGCGTCCTCTACGACACGCCGGAATTCACCGGCTACGAAACGATGCTCGACGTTTGGCCGGGAGTTTTCGCTTCGGGGATTTTGCTCTGGCCGAAGGATTTGAAACCGGGCGAAAAGCGGCCCGTCGTCGTCTGCCAGCACGGGCTCGAAGGCCGCCCGAAGGATGTGATCGAGCCGGGCGACATTTACCGTTCGTTCGCGGCGGAACTCGCCAAGCGGGGCTACATTACCTACGCGCCGCAGAATCCCTACATCGGCGAAACCGAATTTCGGCAGTTGCAGCGCAAAGCCCATCCGCTCGGCAAATCACTCTTTTCGATCATCGTCGGCCAGCATCAGCAACTTTTGAATTGGCTCACGACGCTGCCGGGGATTGACCCCTCGCGCATCGCGTTCTATGGGCTATCCTACGGCGGCAAAACGGCGATGCGCGTTCCCGCCATCGAGACGCGTTATTGCCTTTCGATCTGCTCCGCCGATTTCAACGAGTGGGTCACGAAATGCGCCACGACCGATCACGATTTCAGTTATATGTTCACTCCCGAATACGACATGTATGAGTTTAATTTGGGCGGGACGTTCAATTATTCCGAAATGGCCGCGCTCATTTGCCCGCGTCCCTTCATGGTCGAGCGCGGACACGATGATGGTGTAGGTCGCGACGAATGGGTCGCCTTCGAGTTTGCGAAAGTTTATGAGCGCTACGACAAACTCGGCATCGGCGACCGCTGCGAGATCGAATGGTTCAATGGCCCGCACCGCATCAACGGCGTCGGAACCTACGACTTCCTCGCGCGACATCTAAATTGGCCGGTGCAATGAGTTCCGATGACCCCATTTAAAAGTGAATAGATACATTGCCCCCAAGTCACTCGAAAACAACTAAAAACGTCTAAAGTTTAATCATTGTGAAAAATTATTGACATGCTTTTCTTTCTCGTTAAAATATTGGGGTTAGCTGCTCTTGGAGAGTTGGATCCCTAAGAGCGCGTGGTACTACGAAAGGCTACAAAAACGTGATCGGAGAGTTTTTAAGCATCGCTAGTGTGTCGATCGCGGGATCGCTTTTGGGCACCCTTTTATCGAGTAGCATCGTCCAAAGGGGTTACAATAAACTTGTCGAAGATGCCAAGAAAGTCGCCATGAGTGGTGAAATTTTTAGCGTGGAATCTTCCGACCAACCTTCTTCAAAATCAAACCACGTGGAATGACGGGCGAAAGTCAGCTTCCGCATCCAAATATTGCCATGCGGACATTCGCATGGCTTTTCCGTCTTGCAAGGACATTCAAGAAAAACAAGATTCTCAGCGCCGTGCAATTGATATTCATTCGGTACACGGTTGATGGTGCATGTGGTGTGCTTGCGGCCATTGGTGCTTTTTATTTTCAGTTCAAAGGGTTATTTGGGTCATTTTGGGAATTGTTGTTGACAGGCGCAGTCGCAACTACGACCGCACTCATCATCGATACTGTGCTATTCATGGGGTTTCTTCCACTTCTCTACTACGTACCTTATGCTTTGTCGCTACGAAAGCTCGGATTGTTCGCAGCCGCAACCGATCCAATTGAATCGCATCGACTCATAGAGGAATGCAAAAAAGAACACGGGTGCTCCGATGATCGCATTCGTGACTGCAAGCAAAAAGTGAGGGTGATTTGTATCAGCGGCAAACGTTTGTTTCAAGAGCAGGAGTATATTGTAAGAAAGGGCATTTCAAAGGATACACCGCTTCACCAAGTTGCAAACCATGGTCTTATTGATGCAATCATGCCCGTGTCATCAAACAAGAATATTACAATTCGAGAACGTTTTCGCACCTACGACGACGGTTTCAAATCTGACAGCAGCCTGCACGATGAATCATTCCTTGCTCATGAGGTGGAAAGCGGAAAGTTGCATCTTTTGAAGCATCCAAATTGCGAAGTCCACGAGCACGATGGGCTCTGCATGTGGAGGGTCATGCTTTTTGATAAACATTGTGTAGTGCAGAGTTACTT
>CAZPIK010000005.1:0-22380 GCA_964586185.1 uncultured Candidatus Sumerlaeota bacterium
GGTCGCCTCCAGATTGGAGGGGGCAATTCCAAATTCGCCGGGATCGAACTCGACTGGATCGAGGAACCCCCCGCGTCGGCAATACGTGTGGTCGGGCGTCTTGGGATCGGCGTCGAAGTAATCGTTCGGATTCCAATGCGAATCGGGAACCTCGCGAATGGCATCCACGCCCCGCTTTATATTCGACCAATACTCCGTAAGCGACTGCGCCTTGGGAAATAGGCAACTCATCCCGATGATGGCGATCGGTTCAGGGGATGGGATGGACGATGAGGTCGGCTCGGACGCCATGAAGTTAATAATCTAAAATCCGCCGTGTGATTTTCCGGGATAACGCTTCTTGAATCAACTCTTTATTTTTGCGACAGGCTCCGAAAGCACTGATAGCCATAAGTACGCGCGGCGCGGATTTGATCGGGATCGCCAAACGCATCGGTCCAGCCCATTTGCTCCGCTTTCCAAAGGCAGTCCCACTCAAACTCGAATTGGACGTTACCGGGCTGTGCCGTCGCGCGACCGACGTAATCCGAGCATCCCGCCTGAGCATCCACCAGCAGCGATTCAAACGGAATTCCCGGGTGGCTTTCCAACAACTTCATGACAAATCGAAGCACTTTGACCGGCGGATTTCCGGGAGTAAATCGAATCGCGGTCTGATCGCTTCCCGATGCCAACCGATTGACTGCCGATTTGAATTCCGGAGTGGCCGACGAGTTTTCAAGAATGGTTTCGAGAGTTTGGACGACCGTATCCTGCATAGGTTCTCAATCCAAATCCAGATCGTCCATCTCAAGCTTTTCCAAATTATCTTCGAGCGGAAGATTTCGAACGCGCTCCTGACGCGGCTTCAGAGGTTTGGCGTCCTTGACTTCGGGCGTAACCCGCTTGGTTTCCGGCGCGGACGAGGAGGAGGTCATGTTCTCAAATTTCGCGCAACCCCCAAGGCTTTGAAGAATCTCGGCCAGAACGTTCTTCGCCTCCGAAGCCGTCGGAAACCGGTTTTCTGGACGTTTCTCCAAGCACTTTAAGATGAAGTTATTCACCGACTGAGGAATGACCGAATTGATAAGACGCGGCTCAACCGGTTGCTTGTTGACCTGCTGATAAGAAATATCGCCCGTCATAAAAGGCGGCGAACCCGTCAGGACTTCATAAAGCAAAATGCCGACGGAATAGATGTCGCTGCGTCCATCCACTTTTTGCCCCGTGACTTGTTCGGGGGCCATGTAGCGTGGCGTGCCCAGCATGGCTCCCGTCGGAGTAAAAGTCGCCTCTTCGACGTGAACAATGCCAAAGTCGGTGATTTTCACTTCGCCGCCCGGCGCAATCATGATGTTGTCGGGCTTGATGTCGCGGTGAATGATTCCTTTGTTGTGCGTCGCTTGAAGGGCGTCAAAAAGTTGAACGCCGTAATAAAGCATTTCGGTGATGTAATCAATCGAGGTCGAGATCGTGTCATCGAAATGAAGGTCAATGAATTCGCGAAGCGATTGACCCTCGATATATTCCATGACGATGTAGTTTTGTCCATCCTGGCTGCTGATGTTGTAGTCGTAAATATCCACGATGTTGCGATGACGAATTTGAGCGGCGATGCGGGCTTCGCGGAAAAAGCGATCCAGCGCCTTGGAACTGCTCGCAAGCCCATCCCGCAAAATTTTCATTGCGACCGCTTTGCCTTGGCGCACGTCCATAACTTTGTAAACGACGCCCATTCCGCCGCTGCCGATCTTATCAATGAACTGATAGCGATTGATTGCAAGATCGCCGATGAGCTCGCGCATTTTCTCTTCACCTTCGCCGCCGCCGCCGACCGCTCCAGCAGGCGAAGGTGACGTGCGCCCTCCTCCCGATGGACGATCTTCGAATTGACGCAGGCGCTCGCCAACATCGCGATAATCGGGCTGAACGTTTCGAATCATTTCCAGCGTGGTTAGCGCGGAGCGAGTGTCCTCCGAACGAGTAAAATCAAGATGCAGCTGATAAAGCCCCTCAAGGTCGTCTTCGGCCAGACGGATGCCTTGGTAACGTGAAAGCGCTTCCCGATAATGCCCGGCATCACGGTAGGCTTGTGCCAGGTAACGATTAGCCTGATCGGCCAGTTCGGGCGCAGTCGCGGCGATTTTGAAATCGGTAATCGCCTCATCAAAGCGTCCTCGCCGATGATTGATCCGTCCACGATGAAGTCGGAGACTGGGCGAATCGGGATGATCTTCAAGCACCTCATCGAATAGCGTTTCAAGACCTTCCGGCCGCTCACCCTCGCTTCCATTTTGATCCATCAGCACGTTCAAGTAGTGGATCGCCTTTTCGAATTCATTCTGCTTCCGGAAGTAAGAAGCGAGTCGAAGCATGGACTTCGGATCGCCTTCGACCCCTTTTTCAATCAGCCCATCAATCTTGCTCACGACGGCCGGATCGGGCATGGGGAACAGACAAAGCGCGGCGATGTACTTGTTGAGAGCCTCGCCCAAGCGACCGTTCTTAATTTGAAGCTCCGCCAGCGAAAGCTCCATGTTGCAATTCATTTCAATTTCTTGGTTACGATGCACCTCATGGTCGGTCAGTTCATTGGTGTTGATGAACTGGAGGATATGAACGGCGCGATCCACGTCTTCCCGCTTTTCGTAATGAGAAGCGATTTCATTCAGCATGGTCTTGATGTCGTCGTCGAGCGTCATCCTTTGAAGAATTTCAAACGCCGATTCAAGCTGCTCGTCCTCGATCAAGCTTTTCACATATGCCTTGGAATGCGCCGTCACCTGCCAACCATGCAACGAGGCTTTGCGGAGCCATTCGCCCGTCTGACTCGATTCGCCAAAATCGAGCAGAAGCTGGAAAAAGCGGGGGCGAATCGCTTCGGGAACTTCCTCAGGATGCGCCACGCTAAACCGGCTTAGATAATAACTCAGAAGTGGTGGCCCGACATTTTTCTTGGATGCGTTTTTGTCAAACGCGCGCTCGAGGGCTTTGATCCCCAGCTTTTCCTCACCGACGGCTTGGAAAATTCCAAAGAGCGACATCCAATCCGTGGCCTCCATCGACGGTTGCCGACCCAACCAATCGAGTAATTTTCGAAGCGACGCAATATCGGGATATTCGAGAGCCTTCAGTTTTTCGATACCTTGTAACGCCTCGTCATATCGTCCGCTCAGGAGCAGAAGCCGCGTCCGAGCCATGCAGACGGTCGCATTATCACCTGTTTCCCGAATGAAATCGTCGAGCATCCCAATCGAAACTTCGAGCGCTTCTGCGGATGGAGGCGGCAACCCCTTAGCAAGCGATTCGTCCAATTGATCGGACTGATCAATAACGTAAGAAATCGCCTGCGCCTGCTGTAAAAGCAAATTATCCGGATACTTACTAAGAACCTTTTCACACAGCGAAATCGTCGTGGCATCAAGCCGGCCCATCCTTACATACCCCTCGGCAAGCGAGGTCATAAGCGCGACATTATCCGGATTATACCGGAGAGCCGTTTCAAGCGATGCCACGGTCTTTTTAAGGACAGATTCCATAAACGCTGGCGGATCAGCCCGCCTAATACTCTACACACCACTCTACTGTGAGAGCCGGTACGGTGGAACAACCGGTTCTCTTATCGGCTGGGGTGCGGCCTCAAGTTGAACAACTTTAGCATCCTGACCGAAAAGAACCCAGTTTGCGCCACGCCAGCCGAATTCTAGCAGATCATGATCGTGGCTTCAAGCTGGGTCTTTGGGAGGACTGGAGTTAAGCTGGATGAGCTTACGGCCAGCTTTAATCCTTTGCGACCTCAAGGTTGGAAGAGTAGGTCGAATCGTTTTGTGTGTCCTGAGTCTGCGCTATACCAGCAGGTAATGTTTGCGAAGCGCTTTCCGATGATGGAATGACATTTCGGGGCTCCTGCATCGAACGCACTTGAGCTTGTTCATAGTCCCCTGATTGGCCCAAGTTCATCATCTCGCCGGGATCCTCTTGACCCGTCTGGGGCACGGGAATGGGCGCGGACTTCTCCTCTCTCTCGATCATCTCAGCCTCGCGCGTTAGTTCAGCCGTAAATTCCTGGCTAATCTTCTGCACTTCACGGATCCACCGCCCAAGCTTATAGGCCACTCGGTAGAGTTCCTTGGGACCCAAAATGGCGATTCCAACGATAGCCAGCAACACGAGTTGGATCAGACTGAAATTCATGCCACGATTCCGCATTTTATCGTACCACGTTAGAAGCGGTGTCACAAGTCCGGAAGAGGTAATACCAACTTCGCAAACTCAACAAGTTCTTGCCCCGCCCATGGAGTAAGGGTATGCTGAGATCGAGTTGTGCAGGTCAGATTTAGGCGGCGGGAAATTGCGCAGGCGTCAGGCTGGTGCGTCTCCGCGCATTACCGTGGGTTCGCCGCGATATGAGTGCTGCTACGTCATGAATAGCGATTCCAATCAAGCCTTGCGCGTTCTCGTTCTTGAAGACAAGGCGGACGACTTTGAGTTGATCGAACGAATCTTGCGACGCATGGGTCGGGAATTGAAAACCCGCTGGGTCGAGGATCGAACATCATTTGTTGCGGCATTATCCGACTTCAAACCCGACGTCATCCTCGCCGATTACAGCCTACCCGATCTCAATGGCGCGGAGGCGCTAACCCTTGCAGGAGCATCCTGTCCTGACGTTCCCTTCATTCTTGTCACCGATACTTTGAGCGAAGAGGCGGTCATTGAGGTCTTTAAAGCAGGTTGGACCGATTTTGTTTCCAAGCGAAAATTAGCCAGACTGATTCCCGCGGTTGAACGCGCCCTGCGAGAGAAAGAAGAACACCACGAACGTCGCATGGAGCGCGAGGCGCTGGATCGCTCGAATCGCCTCATCCGCCTTCTGCAAGTTGTCGCCGTTGCGGCGAATGAAGCGGCCTCGCCAAATGAAGTCTTGCCGACATGTCTCAAGCAAATTTGCGCTCATCTGGGCTGGATAACGGGGCATGTCTTTCAAGTGGTCAAAAACGAGGAGGGTGAATCATTAGTTTCGACTGGAATTTGGTATGCCGATGAACGGTCGCATTTCGAATCCTTGGCGCAAGTGACTCAAAACTTGCGTTTTGGAAAAGGAGAGGGAATACCCGGCGCGGTCTGGAAAACGGGCAAGCCGACGTGGCGTTCGGGCAGTACGCTTACCGATTCAAAACTACCCCGAACTAAGCTGGCCTGCGAACTGGGGGTTAAAACGGCCCTCCTCTTTCCCATTCCCGTGGGCGACGAAATCGTGGCGGTTGCGGAATTCAGCTCAAGCAAAGTCGAGGAACCCGACTCGGTTCTGCTTGGAATCATGGAGCAGATCTCTGTCCAATTGGGCCGAGTCTTTGAACGTGAACGCGCGCGGGAGGAACTTTCGCGTTCACTCGTTCTGCTCACGGCGACAATCGAATCCACCGAAGATGGGATTTTGGTCGTGGATCCCGGCGGGCGGATCGTGAAATTCAATCGTCGCTTTCAGGAAATGTGGCGGATTCCCGACTCTGTCTTGAATGCCAAAGACGATGACCGCGCTTTGGCCTTCGTGCTTGATCAAGTGGCTGACCCCGATGCGTTTCTCTATCAGGTCCGCGCGCTGTATTCACAACCGCAGGCCGAAGTCAGTGACATTATCCGATTCAAAGACGGGCGAATTTTTGAGCGGTACTCCAGACCGCAAAGTTTTGAGTCATCGCTTTCCGGTCGCGTCTGGAGTTTTCGCGATGTTACTGAAAAGATGAGGGTGCTCGAACAATTGCAGGAAAGCGAGGCCCGTTACCGCCTACTTTTCGAAAGCAATCCGCATCCCATGTGGGTTCACGATTTGGAGACCGGCGCGTTCCTTGCCGTCAACGATGCGGCCATCGCTCTGTATGGCTACACACGTGAAGAATTCTCGGCGATGACGATCCGTGATCTTCGATTACCCGAGGACATCTCTCGACTTCGCGAAGGTTATGCCCCAGCCTCCTATGCGGTCGAAAGCGCCGAACTGCTCCGTCACCGAAAAAAGAATGGCGCGGTGATCGAAGCCCAAGTGACTTCGCATGCCCTGATTTTCGCTGGACGACGCGCGCGCGTTGTCCACGCTCACGACTTGACCGAGCGACTCAAGGTGGAGCGCGAACTCAAACGAAGCGAAGAACGCCTCAAAGAATCGCAACGCATTGCCAGAGTCGGAAGTTGGCAATGGAATCTTCAAACGGACGAGATCATTTGGTCGGATGAACTCTTTCGTATTTACGGATACGCGGCGCAGGCATTTAAACCCACAACCGAGGCTTTCTGGAAACATGTTCATCCGGACGACCGACCCCGCGTCATGCAGGAGATGACTCGTTCCGGCGCATCGAGCGAGGCGATCCACGGCGAAATGCGCGTTGTGCAATCCGATGGAACCACGATCTTTGTTCACACCACGATTGAGATTCTGGACGACGATCAAGGGCGACCTCTTTTCATGAGCGGCACGGCCCAAGACATCACCGAACGCAAACGATCCGAAGAAGCCCTACGCGAAAGCGAGGAGCGTTATGCCCTTGCTGTGCGTGGAACTCAAGACGGGGTTTGGGACTGGAACATCAAAGCTAACCGCGCTTTCTTCAGTCCGCGATTTAAAGAAATTCTGGGATTTAGCGAAGATGATCTCGGCCATAATCCTTTTGATTGGATCGAACGCGTTCACATCGAGGATCGTCCTCTCGTGGAGGAGGCCTTCCGTTCGCACATTCTCAACCCCAGCCATAATTTGGAAATTGAATTCCGTATGCTGCATAAGGATGGCGAATATCGTTGGGCGCTTTGCAGAGGTCTGGCCACGCGTAATGAAAAGGGGGAAGCCTATCGCCTCGCCGGTTCGATCAGCGATATTACCGAACGCAAGAAGGTCGAAGCGCAACTCCTGCATGACGCGTTCCATGATGGACTGACCGGCTTGCCCAATCGCGCGCTGTTTCTGGATCGGCTCGAACACGCCATCGAACGCGCGCGACGAAATAAAGGCACACTCTTCGCCGTGATATTCCTCGATGCCGACCGATTCAAGAACATCAACGACAGTCTGGGGCATTTAGTTGGCGACCGCTTCCTGATTGAAATGTCCCGTCGCATTGTTGAAAGCGTGCGTCCGGGTGATTCGGTCGCGCGATTGGGTGGCGATGAATTCGCGATTCTTCTCGAAGATTTGAAAGATGTCGCGGAAGCCGCCCGCGTCGCTGATGCCATTATTCAATCCATGGGACGCGCCTTCGATTTGGATGGTCGTGAGATTTTTGCCGGGGCGAGCGTCGGAATTGCGCTGGACGACGTCCATTACACGCGTGGCGAAGAAATTCTTCGCGACGCGGATACCGCGATGTATCGCGCGAAATCGGCGGGTAAAGGGAGATATGAGATTTTCGATTCCAGCATGAGGGAACGCGCCGTCGTCACGCTCAATCTTGAAAACGATCTCCGTCGCGCCCTCGACCGAAAAGAATTTGAACTCTACTATCAACCGATTGTGCAGATTGCATCGCATAAAATTGTCGGTTTCGAAGCGCTCCTAAGGTGGCGTCACCCCGAGCGAGGCGTTCTTCTCCCCACTGAATTTATTTCCGCTTGCGAGGAAACAGGACTCATCCTTCCGCTGGGCCGCTGGGTGATTGAAGAGGCTTGCGGCTGGTTATCCGCCCGCGCCAAAAATAATGGTCAGGGCAATGGCAATGTGTGGGTCAGCGTCAATGTCTCGACTCGCCAGTTCCGGCATACCGGGTTTGTGGAGGACGTCGCGGGGATCATTCACAAATCCGGCATTGACCCCAAAAAACTCAAACTCGAAATGACGGAAAGCGTCATTATGGAAAACGCCGAATCGGCAACGGCGATGCTGCTTCATCTCCGCGCGCTCGAATTGCAGATTTGCGTTGACGATTTCGGAACCGGATATTCCTCCCTCAATTATCTGCAAAGCCTTCCCATTGACGTGCTCAAGATTGACCGCTCGTTCGTCACTGCGCTCGGCAGAGGAAGCAAAAACACGGAAATCGTGCGAGCCATAATCGCGCTGGCGCACGTTCTGGGTTTGGCCGTTACAGCCGAGGGCGTGGAATCCAAGGAACAACTTTCGCTCCTAGCTGAATGGGGCTGCGAATACGCTCAAGGATTCTACTTCGCCCCCGCCCTTGGAGCCTCCGAAGCTGCTTCGTGGTCTGTTTCCATGTAAAGTTCAATGGTATGCGCCGTTTTGCAAATTGCGTCCTGTAAGGACGCGGGTTCAAAGCCTAGGGCAATGCCTACGCGCTTTTCTCGCTGTTCTTTTTGTAAATTCGGTTCCGCCATCCTTGATTACGGCGCAGGCTCCGCCAAACTCCACAAGGAACTGGCCAAGGATTTAATGTATCGGCACAGGGGACAACGCTTCGGGTTGTTTTCCATCTTCATTCCAAAAATAGACATTCCCATTATGGCAACCTGCAAAAAACTTTTTTCCATCGGCCGTCGCAGTGAGGGAATAAAGAACATCGGGAGCTTTCGCAAATGTCTTTTCGGGCGATTCCTTATCCCCCGCCGAAATCCGCAGCGATCCATCTTCGCAGGCTGAGACCAGTTTGTTTATTTTGTCACACCAAATCATTGCTGAAACCGCCAAAGGGTGCCCCGCGATGGTGACTTTTTGCTCGCTCGTCGCCGTGTCCCAAACTTTGATCTGATTATCCGCGCCGCCCGAAGCCAGAAACTTGCCGTCGGGACTCGACGCAAGCGAAAGGACATAGCCTGTATGCCCTTCGTATTTCGCGATCAATTTGTAAGTCGCGGTATCCCAAACTCGAACCAAGCCATCCACCCCGGCGCTCGTGAGTCGCGGAGCGGTCGCATCCATGCTAAGCGCGGTGATCGAATCCGCGTGGGCTTCCCAAGTTTGCAACAGTTCACGCCCATCTATTTTCCAAATCTTGATCCAGCCTTTTTGAGTTGCGGCTCCATCGGCTGAGTAAAGCAGCGTTGAATCGGGCGAGAAAACCAATGCCATGACGCGCTCCTCGATGCCTTGGGTGATGGAGCCTGCTTCGTCCCAAGTTGTTGCGTCGTGGATCACGATCTTCCCGTGACTTCCCGATGCAAGAAGTTTTCCATCCGGACTCCATGCGAGTGAGCGAACGGCGTCTTCATGCGCCGTTAATTCTTTGAAGATTGCGGGCTTTGTCGCCGTCGTCGGAGTATCTGAAGTCACGGGCGCGTTTAGGTTGTAAATTAAAATTCGGTTGCCTCGACCCGCCGCGAGATGCAACTCATCGGGGGAAAGCGCGAGGGCAAGAACCGGACGATAAGCATCGGGAAGCGCACTGAACTTGACGGGCTTGGTCGAAGCTGGTTCAAGCATCAGTGCCTTGTCGTCCCATGGAATCCCCGCGTTGATCCAATCGCGAAGTATCTGAATCTGCGATTCTTCGAGTTGGATTTTGGGCGGCATGTGAACTTCGGCATCGGGAAGGAGATTGGCAATGAAGCGGCTTTCACCCGCCTTGCCCGGAACAACAGCCGCGCCTTCGCTTCCACCGCGAAGCAACGCCTCGCGCGAAATCATTTGCAGGTCGCCTTTGTGTTTAGCCGCGTCGTGACACGAAATGCATTGATCGCGGACGATGTTGAGAGCTTTGAGGGCAAGCGCCTTGCCTTCCGCGCCATCTTTTGGGGATTCCGATTCAGCCGATTCCGCTCGCGTCAACCCAATAACCATGAGCCATGCAACTGCGACAAACCGACTGAAATAAATTCGAATGTTCGAGACTAATGGTTTCAAGCGCACTGACTCCCAATCAAAATCGCTTTTCGATCATCCTACATCGCCACACGGCAGAATAGCAAAATGGTATGGGTGCAAAAGGGTTTCGCGTTCGGTTGTTCTACAAATAAATCTCACGCAGAGGCGCAGAGAGCGCAGAGTCGAATGTTTGGAAATCTGTTCTCACAGTGTTCTCTGCGCTTCCGCGCCTCTAAGTGAGAAAATTGAATCCGCATAGCCACGAAACTTCAAAATCGCATATAGTGGCGAACAAAGGAGAATCGCCATGAAGTCCTTATTTATCCGATCAGCGTGCGTTGCAATATTTGCGCTCGCTTCCAGTTTGCCGTGCCGCGCGGAGGATTCACCCCGCGTTATTACTGTCATGGGTGAGGCCGAGGTCAAAGTGAAACCGGATGAGGTCGTCATCATCCTTGGCGTCGAGAACATGCACACGGATCTCGTCATCGCTAAAAAAGAGAATGACGACCGAGTGAAGAAGGTCATCGCCGTGGCCAAAGAAAATGGCGTTGATCCCAAGCACATCCAGACCGATTGGATTGAGATTGATCCGCGTTATCGCCGCGATTATCCGCAGGAGGAATTCATCGGCTACTTCGTGCGCAATACCGTCGCTTTAACGCTCAAGGAGACAGATAAACTCGATCCTGTTCTGTCGCAGTCGCTCGTCTCCGGAGCCAATAGCGTCAATGGCGTGCATTTCCGTACGACGGAATTACGCAAATTTCGCGATCAGGCGCGATCCATGGCGATCAAAGCGGCAAGAGAGAAAGCGGTCGCGCTTGCCAAGGAACTCGATCAAGGTATCGGCTCACCGCGATCCATTTCGGAAGATGCTTACTACGGGGGTTACTACGGATTTGGCCGATATTCTGTTAGGGGACAGGGGACCCAAAATATGATGTCGAATGCCTTTTTCGACCAAGGGGGATCAGGCGGAGGCATGAGCGAAAGTTCGATCGCACTTGGCCAGATCAGCGTCAGCGCGAGAGTTACCGTGACGTTTGAGTTGAAATAGCGACGCCTAACTGATCACCCGCACTTCGCTTTCCAATTCTGTTCCCGTCGCCGATTTCACTCGCTCACGGACTTCGTCCATGAGCTTCAAAATATCGGCGGCGGTTGCTTTGCCTTCGTTGATCATGAAGTTGGCGTGCTTATCCGAAACGCTGACGTTGCCGATGCGCAAGCCTTTGAGTCCCGCGCAGTCAATGAGCCGACCCGCAAAATCGCCCGGCGGGTTCTTGAACATGCAGCCCGCGGATCGCTCGCCAATCGGCTGCTCGAAACGTTTGGAAAGACTCTGCGCGATACGGGTTTCGATGGCTTCCGCGGCATCGGGCTTAAGCCGAAGCGTTGCGCCGAGGATGACGTCTTCGCGCAATCGGCTATGCCGATAGCTGTATTCAAACTCGCCCCGCTTGCGCGTCTTGATTTGTCCGCTTGAATCCAAAACTTCGACGCTATCGGCGAGCGGACAGATTTCTCCCGCCGCCGTTCCCGCGTTTCCGGCAAGCGCGCCGCCCAGCACACCCGGAATCCCCGCGCAGAATTCCGCGCCCGCAAGGCCGTGACGTTTAGCGAAGTTCATGATCCCGCTGAGTGAAGCCGCCGCGCCCGCGACAATCGTGTCGGGCGTTTCGCCGAGCCGAATCTCGCGAAAGCCTTTGCCCAAATAAACAATCGCGCCGTTATATCCGGCATCGCAAAAGAGCGTGTTGCTTCCACCGCCGAGCATCATCCACCGCTCGCCGGACGATTTCAGAATTTCGAGAGTGTGCTTTAATGCCTCAAGGTCATGGACTTCGACGAACCATCGCGCCGGACCGCCGACTCCCATAGAAGTATGCGCCGACATCGGTTCGTCTTTTTTCAGACGAACACTTGTTATGGCCTTGAGGCGGTGTTCGATTTCTTGGACGCTGATGGCGTCGGTTGCGGGGCGGGACATGATTAAGATCGCGGCTTTCCACCGCGCTAAAAGGAGATTATCTGAAAGATTTCTCGTGGTATAGCTCTATCGCGTTTCGCGAAGCATTAGCGATTACCCATTTGCCATTTATCATTGTTGGCTCGATAATCGCAAAAAGTTAGGCAGGTAAAATTCATGCGCACGAACCGGATTATAAGATTGTTGGCCCTCGCGATGATGGCATCGGTCGCTTCGTGTCGGCTGTTTACGGGCGGCTCGCGCGATGCAAAAATTTCGAAGCCCAATGTTCTCTTCATCATTTCCGATGATCTCACAACTGCGCTTGGGTGTTACGGACATCCGCTCGCGCGGACGCCGAATCTTGACCGGCTGGCAGCGCGGGCAGTCCGCTTTGATCGCGCCTATTGCCAATTTCCGTTATGCAATCCGAGTCGCGCTTCGATGCTAACCGGGCTGCGTCCCGATCAATCGGGCGTTCTTGAAAACAAAACTCATTTCCGCGAAGTGAATCCGAGCGTCGTGACGCTTCCACAGCTTTTCCGCCATAACGGTTACTTCGTCGCGCGCGTGGGCAAACTCTACCATTATGGTGTTCCGGGTCAGATCGGGACGGACGGCCTTGACGATCCGCCTTCATGGGAAAAAGTCATAAACCCGCGCGGTCGGGATAAAGAGGTCGAGGATCAGATTTTCAGTTTGCGCAAGGGGCAGTTTGGCGGGACGGTTAGCTGGCTCGCCGCTGACGGCACGGACGAAGAGCACACCGATGGCATCGCCGCGACCCGCGCGGTCGAACTACTCGAAGAAAAAAAGGACGCGCCGTTTTTTCTCGCGGTCGGATTTTATCGTCCTCATACACCCTACGTTGCGCCGAAGAAGTATTTCGATCTTTATCCAACGGATAATATCACGCTTCCGAGCGAACCCGCCGGCGACCACGCCGATATTCCCGCCGTTGCGCTCCATCAGAAAGCGCCCGAATCCAAGATGACCGACGACCAGAAACGCCATGCGATTCAGGCCTACCTCGCTTCGGTCACCTTTATGGACGCGCAACTCGGCAGAGTTTTGGATGCGCTTGAACGGCTGAAGCTTTCGGAAAAGACCATCATCGTATTCACCAGCGATCACGGATACCATTTGGGTTCCCACGGCCAATGGCAGAAAATGACGCTCTTCGAGGAAGCCGCGCGCGTGCCGCTCCTCATTGCCGCTCCGGCAACGCCCCGAAAATCGAGAGGAAAATCCAGTCCTGCGCTGGCCGAATTGATTGATCTTTATCCCACGCTGGCCGATCTCTGCAACCTGACGCCGCCGCCGGGATTGCAGGGACAAAGTTTGAAAGCGCAAATTGAAAATCCGAAATCCAAAGGTAAAGACGCCGCGCTCACGCAGATTCAACACAACGGCGCGACCGGATATAGCCTGCGAACCGACCGCTGGCGATACACCGAATGGGATGGCGGCAAAAAGGGGATCGAACTTTACGATCACAAGGCCGATCCACATGAATTTAGAAATCTTTCTTCCGATCCCGCTTACGCAGCGACCCTCGCATCGCTTAAAAAGCGATTGGGTGATCTGCTCTCTCAACGCAAGAGCTCGTCCTTGGCTTCAATTACACCCGCGCAACATTAACTTGAGTCGGCCAAACTTGCCTGTTATGATCCCCACGCCTCTAAGTAGTGGAACTACAATGTCGCGCTGAGTGGTTGGGCAAGGGATGAAAGAAGAAATTGATCGTTACAAGCGTCTTTTGGACGAGTGGAACGGCTCGGGTCGTGGTGGCGCAAATAAGACACCGCCCCCACGCACCGGTCCCGTTCCCACTCCGACCCATGCGATGGACGGCGCGGAATCCGCCGGGCGAGCCAAATTGTCGCGTCCCGGCGCGATGGAACCCGGCGCCAAATTCCCTAGCGGCACGATTCTTTCTCTTGATGACGAGGAATTAGTAATCTATCGCCGACCGGTTTCGGGGCAACCGCTCGACATGGTTTATTCGCTGTTGTTCGATGGAACCGTCAAGATCGAGGCGGTGGAACTCGGGAAACATCGGCTGGAAGATTTGGGACGGCTGAGCGAATCGGCGGAAAAAATCATCCAAGGCAAATTGCGTTGGAATCGCGCGCTGATCGCGCCGGGATTCAAAAACCGCGAGGACGCCGAACGGATTCCCGATCCCGGCGGAACCATCAACCAAACGCCGATACCAACCTCAACCCCGCCGCCGACGGCGACGCCGACTCCTCGGCGCGATGGCCCGCAGGCGCCGGGGATGACGCGCGGCGAATCGGTCGCGCGGGCGACTCCAACGCCGGGTTCCGACATCAAAATTCGACGCGGGCAAAAAATCAAACTCAAGTTCGGCGACAAGACGTGGGAGGCGGTCTATTGGGGGCGCGACCAGAAAGGTCCCGTCGTCGCGCACAACACCCACCGACATTGGTCGCTCATGCACCTCGATCTTCAGCGTTTCAAGGAATCCATGATCGCCGACGCGGAACCCGATCCGGTGCTTGTGGATGAAATCCTCCGCGATATTTCGACCCAGATGAATGGGTAGTGTTCGCGCGGCACGAGTTCTATCGCGACGTAAACACCTTCTCGTCCGCCTGCGTCGGATCGCCGAGCACGGTGAAAGTAAAGTTTTTCAAATACTTCTGTGAGGCCGCTTTGACTTCGGCCTGCGTCACTGCCGCGATTTTATCGAGCGCGTCGGCTTCGGCTTTCCAACCCGAACCGACCGCATCATAAAGCGCAAGCGCGCCCGCTTGTGGGCCGTTCGTCTGATTTTTCATCAGATTTCCGGTAATCATTTCCTGAACCTTGTCAGTCATTTCCTTGGCGGTCGGGCCTTCCTCAGCGAACTTCGCCGCGAGGTCGAGCATGATCTGCACCGTTTCGTTCGGCTTGACCGCCGTCACGTAAAAGACGCCGTAATTCGCCGCGCGATTGCTGATCTGCGCCGATACGGCATATGTTAAATTCCGCTTCGTGCGGATCTCTTCAAAAAACCGGTCGTCGAGGATCGCCATCGCCACTTGCATGGCGTAAAAATCCGACGCGGCAAGATTCGGCGCGTCGAAAGCGCCGAACACGTAATTCGTCGGAAGATCGAGTTTTTCCGCGAGCAGTCGCGGCTTCTGACCCGCCGCTCGCGGCGTCGGCTTTCCATCGAACGATCCCGCCGGAAGATCCTTGAAATTCTCCTTCACAAGCCCCGTCGCCTTTTCTTTGTTCAGGTTGCCGACGATAAATAGTTTTATTCGGGCGCGGTTGAATGTCTCGGCGTGGATTTTCTTAAGAACTTCGGCGGTCACTCCTGCAAGCGCCTTCTCTGTTCCCGCAGAAGGCACTTCATACGGATGACCTTTGAAGAAATTTCGCGCGGCGAGGATGGCAATATACGCGTCGGGGTTTTGCTCCATCGCGCGAACAGCGTTTAAGCGTTGTTCAAGCGTGAGCTTCGCCTCTTCTTCTTTCAGCAATGGATGAACAAGAGCGTCGGCAAAGATCGCAAAATTCTTTTCGAAATCGCGCGCCGGAGTATCGAGCGAGAACGTCGAATAATCCGACCGCGCATCGGCTCCCATTCCCGCTCCCGTGAGCGCCATCTGCCGATTGACCTCTTCCTTTGAGAACTTCGCGCTTCCCTTGTCAATCGTTTCGAGCAGAAGCAATTCGCGCCCCGCGGCGTCGGGACCGTAAAAGGGCAATCCGCCGCGCAAGAGCGCGACCGCGCTCACCATCTCGCTTGCGGGATTCGTCCGAAGCACGACCTTGAGGCCGTCAACGTCGAACTCTTCGGTCGTGACCTGTTTGGCATCGGGCTTCTTGTTGAACGCCGCAATGGAAGAGCCTTTTTCCGGCTTGATCACCTTCGCGCTCTTGGCGAATTCCAGTTTCTCGACTTCACTTTCGCTAACCAGAATCGCCTCGACCCGCTTCTTTCCCTTGATGTAAGTCTGGACGAACTTCGCCATTTCCGGTCGACCGACCTTCTTCAAGTTCTCAACGTAATTGAGGTAGTAATCGAGTCCGCCGACGCACCACCAATAGGAAATCGAATGCGCGAAGTCGCTGGGTCGCTCGCGCTCCCGGATTTGGTTGACCTCGGTCATGTTCTTGGCCGCCGTGATCTGTTCGTCGGTGACGTAAGCCGGATCGTCGAGCTTGGCCAGTTCGGCGTTGATCGCCTCCCATGCCTTGTCGAGCCGGTCGGGTGAAGTTGAGGCGCTGAGCGAAATGGGACCCGTAAACGCCAGCGTCGAATAAGTGAGATGGACGAAATCCACAAGCCCGGTATCCACAAGCGCTTTTTGGAAGTTGGAATCGGCCTGCGAGAGAATGAACGAAAGCGCGTCGGCAGCGTAGGTTGCGGCGGTGTCTTTGCCAACGCTGGGGCCGTGCCAAGAAATCGAGATGGTCGCGGTTTTTACAGGTCCCGTGACGACGATTCGGCTCGTCTGTTCGAGCGGAGGATGTTCCGGAACGGGCCATTTCTTGTGCGGGTCTTCTCCGCGCGGCCAATCGCCGTAAAGCTCCTGACCCAGATCGAACACCTCGTCGGGATTCACGTCGCCCGTCACAACCATCGCGCAATTATTGGGGACGTAATAGCGCGATTGAATGGTCTTCATCTGCTCACGCGTCGCGTTGAAGATAACGTCGCGGTTGCCGATGGTGTTCTTCCGGCTGAAATACTTGTGCCACATGAGCCGATCCACTTCGCGCGAAAGATGAAAATGTGGATTGGCCTCGTTGCGGTCGAATTCGCCGAGGACAACCGGCCACTCGCGACGCAACTCCTCTTCTTTGAAAAGAGGATAGCGCAACGCATCGCGAAGGAAGATCGCGCCCTCGCGCAAGAATTTTTTGTGAACCGTCATGAAATAATTCACTCGCTCGTCGGAGGTCGTGCCGTTCCAGACCGCGCCGAGTTCGCGCAGCCGCTCCATGTATTTTTCCTGCGTCGGAATCGTCGCATTCGATTTAAAGAACATGTGTTCGTAGAGATGCGAGAGACCGTTGAAATCAGGCGGCTCGGTGTAGGCTCCGTTCTTCGCGACGAGTTCGATGGTCGCGAGCGGCTGACCGTGATTCTCCGCGACGATAATTTCCATGCCATTATCGAGCGTCTTCGTCGTGATGCCATACTTGCCGGGTGCATCGGCGGCGAGCGCGCTCCTTTGCGTGAGAATCAAAATGAAAAGTAGAGCAATGCTAAGCGCGCGACGGAGATTCATGAGGGCTATCCTTTCGAGTTCCAATTCCGAAAATCACTTGCCGCAAAATGGCACACAAGTCCCAAAAATGCAATTAAGCCAGGGCGCATCTCATAAGGACTTCTAGTTTAACTCCAGTTCGGATTATTGATCGGCGTGAGTCGGCGTTTATCGGCGGCGCATATCCATTCCAATTCTTTTCAACCGCCGATGGACGACGATTAAGAATCAATCAGGGCAATCAATTCGCCAATGACATCAAGAATCATCCACGGCCTCATTGCTTGCAGTTCTTCGCGAGTCAGCATCCCCCATGCACATCCGACGAATCGCATTCCGGCGGCTTTGGCAAGCGCGGCATCGGGACGTCCATCGCCGACGACAATGCCCGATTCCGCGGGGTAGCCAAACTCCCGCGCAATGCGCAATGCAGCTTCGGGATTTGGCTTCAGGGGACAATCAGGCGATTCGCCTTGGATTTTTTCGACAAGCCTTGAAAGCCCTAATCGTTCACAAACCGAAACCGCAATAGCGTGCGGTTTATTCGTGAGAATCGCTTGTTTGATCCCCTTGGCATGAATCGAAGTTAACGTTTCCGCAACCCCCGGATAGAGCTTGGCCGTCGCGGAGGGATTCTCTCGATAATAGCTTGCAACAAGCGGCAAGACCTCGGCGAATCGTCCCTCCGATCCTTTTGGAAGCGCGCGCCGCACCAAATGCTCAATGCCGTCTCCAACGAAAGTTTTCACCCGTTCGATCGGATGCGTCGGCAGACCGCAACTCGAAAGCCCGTAATTCAGCGCGATCTGGATATCCTCGAAGGCATCGAGTAACGTGCCGTCCAGATCGTAAAGAATGAAAGTGATGGGAGAAGAATGACTATTAGGCATATTGAATAGCAATGGACCTTCTTTGGAGTGCGGCGGCTCGACGCCGCTTTGGATCACAAGCTCCCGCCCCGTCAAGCCGGGGCGAAGAAAAGCGCAATCAAGCTTGCGCACTCCAAATTCGGAGCCGTTGATTCCCGCGTCCGTTTCGAGCAAGATAGGTTCCGGACGCGCGACTTGCACCCTATCCGAACGGAGAACGGATTTCACATGAAACGTATAGTGCTTTTATTTTTCGCGGGGATGATTTCCTCTGCCTGCCGCGCGACGGCCGATACCGCCGCATGGCCGCAATGGCGCGGACCGAACCTGAACGGAACGACCGAGGCCAAGAATCTCCCGACTCGTTGGAGCGAGACTGAGAACGTCATTTGGAAAACCGATCTTCCGTGGTGGAGCGGCTCGACCCCCGTCATTTGGGGTGACCGGATTTTTCTGACCTCGCCTGAAAAGGAAACGGAAGCGAACAAAGCCGAAGTCGAGCGTGACGACGGCCCTCATGCGCCGGGCGGGCCGATGCTCCTACTGCTTTGCCTCAACCGCGAAGACGGAAAACTCCTCTGGCAACGCGAACTCGGAAAAGGAAATCAGCTTAAGCGCAAACACAATATGACTTCGCCTTCGCCCGTGACCGATGGCAAGCACATTTGGATTATGACGGGCAAAGGGTGGTTTGTTTGTTTCGATTTTGACGGGAAGGAAGTCTGGCGTCGCGATATTCAGGCCGATTACGGAAAGTTCGGACAGATGTGGGGCTATGCCTCTTCGCCGCTCCTTCTGAAAGATCGCCTCATCGTTCAGGTGCTTCACGGTTGGTTGACCGACGAGCCTTCCTATCTTTTTGCCGTGGACAAGAAAACTGGCAAGACCATTTGGAAAACGGATCGTCCGACTGACGCCGTAAAGGAATCGCCCGATTCCTATTCAACTCCCGCGCTTTATCATCACGAAGGGATGGACGAGATCATCACGAGCGGCGGTGACTGCGCGACGGGGCACGACGCGGCGACCGGCGCAGAACTTTGGCGCGTGGATGGACTCAACCCAAAGAAGGCCGAATGGAACCGCACGATCACATCACCGCTCGTTGCAGGGAATCTGATTCTCATTCCCTCCAAACGAAATCCGCTCACGGCGATCCGGCACGGCGGAAAAGGTGACGTCACGGCGATGCACGTTCTCTGGAAATACGACAAGGGACCCGACGTGCCGACTCCGGTCAGCGACGGAAAGCACGTTTGGTTCGTCGAGGATCAGGGAATCTTCACTTGTCTTGATGGTCGCACAGGCGAGCCTATCTACAAACCCGAACGTCTTACAGCTGGAACTTATTCTCCTTCGCTTGTCATGGCCGACGGAAAAATTTACGCGACGAGTGAGAGTGCCGAAACAACCGTGCTCGCCGCAACGCCGGATTTCAAAGTGCTCTCGGTCAATAAGCTCGACGACGAATATACGCTTTCGACGCCGGTCATCGTGGACGACCGAATCTACATTCGCACGTCGTCGAAGCTTTATTGCATCGGGAACAAGTAACGCGCATGTATCGGCGAGGACGCGAATGTCAGAAGGCGGAGCGATAACACCGATAGTCGAATCCGGCCGCAGGTCATTGGATATTGCGCGTCTTCATGCGCTCTTTCCCTGGCCTGAAAATCTCCTCAAACACGGCAAACCGCTCGAATGGATCTGGAGCCTGACCGTCCACGCGGCTCCCTCGGAAATCTGGCCGCTCATCAGCGACACTTCGCGGCTCAATCGCACGCTCGGGCTTCCTCTCATGAAATACGAAGAGCTCGGGGGGATGCTTCACGGAAGCACAAAGTATTGGGGCGTTCCCGCGCAGTGGATTGAGCCGCCGTGGAGTTGGGAGGTTAACCGCTATCTCTATTGCGAGCGCGAGTATAGCCGGGGATTTGCTCGCGTGTTTCGGGCTGTTTGTTTTTTGGAACCCATCGACGAGCGGACGACGGTAGTCCATATGTATTTCGCGTGGATTCCGCGCGGATTTTTTTGGCGGATTTTCCTGAAGCGGATGTTTCCGAAAATGGAGCCGGTCTATCTTCGCGCGCTCGGTCGGTTGGATCGTCACTTGGCCGATCCGGCTCGAACGGCATTCCATCGCGCGCCGAAAATCGAAACTACAGATCAAGCGAGGACGCGACTTGCCGAAGGTCGCGAGAAAATGATCGCGCTCGGAGTCAAACCCGAACTCGCCGACCGTTGGGTCGAGTATTTGGGAAAGGGCGATCCGATGGATCTCCACCGTATTCATCTTCGCATTGTCGCCCGCGAGTGGAAATTCGAGGAACGCCAGGTACTCGAAAGCGCGCTTATTGGTGTCGAAGCAGGTCTTCTTCAATTGCATTGGGACATCGTCTGTCCTCATTGTCGTGGTCCGCGCGCGTCGCTCGATTCGCTTGCGCAGCTTCCGCCCGGACTCCGTTGCGACGCCTGCCGAGTGGATTTTCTGACGGAAGGCAAAGGGCATATTGACGTGACGTTTCGGCCTCATCCTTCGCTCCGAAAAACAGAGCCGCTTTTCTATTGTGCGGCCGAACCGGCGAGAAAAGAGCATTACCTGGCCCAGCGGCGATTGCGTTCAGGCGAGTCGTGCGCGATTGGACTCAATTGGGGGAGGGGCGAATATCTGGCTTCGGTCAATGGTCAGGAACGCGGCACAATAACGATCATCGGAAACGGGACGAACTCGGCTACGCCGAAAACTTGGCGCGCCTCCGAATCGCTCGGCGAACTCACGGCATCAAGCGCGGGTTCGCTGCAAGCCATAAACGATTCTGGAGAAACCGCAATATTCACTCTTCGACAACGCGACTTTCACGACGACATGGCGCAGTTGGGCGATCTGTTGACGATTCCCGCATTCAGTCGGCTCTTCGGATCCGAAACTCTGCCGCTCAATGCCCCGCTCGATTTAGGAGATCAATCGCTCGTGTTTGTCGCCACGGAGGATTCCGGCGGCGCAAGTAACGCGCCGTTCCTCAAACGCGCGAAACAAATTGCCGAAAGCCGCAATGGAATCTTGATCCGAACCGCGTCTCAATCCACCATCCTGCTTTTCAATCGGCCAGCAGATGCGGTGCAGGCCGCCGAGGAATTGCTTAAAACTTCACATGAATCGGGCGCTCCACGATTTCGCCTCTCCGTGCACATAGGTGATTGCCTTGTCGTACGAGTTTCGTCCGGGCTTGATCTGATCGGTCGCACCGTGAGCGTCGCCTCGCGCCTAGCCAGCGATGCGTCGTGGGGCGAGGCGATTCTTTCATCGTCGGTTTTTGCCGATACCGAAGCCGCGCATTGGCTTCGATCCCAAGCCTATGAACTCCGGATTGCGCAAATGGATTACGACGATTTGGGCGTTGTTGAGCAAGCGCGAAGATGGAAATTGCCTCATGGCAATGCGGGCGGCAGCGCATGAATACCGCTGCCGCATTAGAGCCTTTCGTTCGCGCCTATGCTTCACTTGCGGATGGTATCGCCCTGCTCGGCTCCCACGGGAAAATCGTTCACTGCAATCCCGCGCTCATGGATCTCGCCGGTTGCAAGCAGCTCGAGGATTGGCTGGGAAAGTCGCCCTCTGAAGTTTGGGGCGAACCCGAACGCCAGCGGACTGAAAACGCGCCCGCCGAATCGGAATTCGTGCTATTCCGCGCCGATGGAGGAAAGCGCGAAGTCTCCGTTCGAACCTCCTCGCTCAGCGTCGGAGACCGGACATTTACGGTCGCCGCTTATCGCGACATCACCGAACGAAAAAGAGCCGATCGGTTAGTTCGTGAATCGCATGAGCGATTGCTTCAGCTCACCGCGAACATGCGCGTCGTCCTTTGGCTCAGTTCGACCGATCACTCGCGTTGGGAATACGTTAGTCCCGGTTTTGAGAATATTTGGGGACGAAAAGTTGAAGAGTTGGGCGGTTCGCTTGGGCTTTCCACGGTGCATCCGGAGGATCGACTCAAGTATATTCAGACGTACCGCGACGTGCTCGCGCGGGATAGAACCGAACTCGAATACCGGATTATCCGTCCCGACGGAACAATGCGTTGGGTTTTGACTCGCGCGTTTCCCATTCGCGATCCCAATGGCTCCACCATTCGAGTCGGCGGCACGAGCGAGGACATCACCGAACGCCGCGCCGCCGAGGAAATTGTGAAGGATGCGCAGCGCGGCAAGGAGCAGTTCTATCGCTTCCTCGTCCACGATCTCAATAAGCCGCTCGCGGCCATCGTCGGCTTTTCATCGCAACTTAAGGACGATTCAAAGTTGCCCGAACATCTGCGCCCTTTGGCCGAACGGATTGCCAGCGCATCGTCGCGGTTGCGCGGGATCGTCGGTCACACGCTCGAAATTCAGCAGATCGAGCGGGGCGATCTTTCGCTCGCATTCCGTGAGGTTAATCTTTGGAACGTCATCGCGGAAGCGACTTCCTATTTGGAAGAACGTGACCTTGAGCGAGAAATTTCCATTAGTGGACGTCCGCTTGTCGAGGCTCGTAATTTTGATCCTTTGCCCATTCCCACCGATCCGATTTGTCTGGGTCGCGTC
>CAZPIK010000005.1:22390-33297 GCA_964586185.1 uncultured Candidatus Sumerlaeota bacterium
CTTGCAGAATCTCGTGGATAACGCCCTTAAATACGGCAAACAGCGGGTCGAATTGGAAGTTCGCGAAGAATCCGACGCCATCGAGGTGATCGTCTGGAACGACGGTGCGCCGCTTCCAGAAGAACTTCGCGAGCGAGTCTTTTCCGAATTTTTCCGCGCGGGGAATCCAAGACGAGATAGCTCCGGCATTGGCCTCGCCGCCGTCCGGAAATTGGTCACGCTTTTGGGCGGGCGCGTGTGGAGCGATGCGCCGTCGCGTGGCGGCACCGCGTTCATTGTCAGATTGCCCCGCACGCTGGCCCAGCGCGGAGTTGAACCTGCCGCGAGCGGCGTATGAAGCACGAGTAGTGTACAGCAATCCTAATTCAATGCGGGAGTCGCTCTCCGAGCGACGATCTTCCTACGGATCGGCGGTCGGAGACCGCCTCCCACATTAGAAATTAAGAAACCCCGCGCGTTTCACGGCGCAAAAGGCGCGGCGTGATCGCGCTTGTGATGCAGCGCGAGAAGGTCCAAACCAAAATCACCCTCGAAATCGCGCCAGACCGTGTGACTATGGTTCGCGTCGTTTTGGATGTTGTCGTATTCGATCAGGAACTTCGGCGCTTGCACGCGATAGTAATGCGCCTGTCCCTTTTCTATGCCGCCCATCCACGCGAAGTGAACTTGATCCCATTCTTCGGATGACATCGCGTTTAGTTTTTCGCGGCGACGCTCAGCCAGATAGGGATGCATCGTATCCACGTATTCATCAATCAACCGCGCGAGATGTTGGCGCTGCAAGTCGCTCATCGCCGAGCGGGGCAATCCTTTAACGGGACCCGCGATTTCGGCTTTGCGTTTGCTTCCGGTGAAGATATCGGGAGGAGCTTCCGGTGAAATTATGGCTCGCGCAAGTTGAGACGAATCCAACGAGCGAATAAGTTCCCGACCTAAATCTTCCTCGGCGGCGAGCGGACGCAATCCGGCGCGTGGACCCCCTCTGACCTCATGCGGATTCGCGCCAATGAACGCGGGCGAGGAGGCCGTCCACTTGCCGTCAACCATGGTCACATTGAGCGAGACGTGATGCCCTTCAATTCGCCAGCCCCAAGGTTTTTCCAACGACGGTTCGCCAAAGACGGCAAAATAGTATTTGCCCGCGTCGCGCGTCATCGCGGCATTGGGATTGGTGGGCGATTCCAGTTCGCGAAGAATCGTTTCAAGGCTCATGATTGCTCCGACTTTGGTCGCGCCCGATGAGCTGAGCGTCATGGAGAGCAAAGCGTTCGCGAGGGCCGACTGCGAACTGTCTATTTCCTTGAACGGCAATCCCGCCCGAACCTTAGGAACAAAATGCCAATTGAGACGTTCATCGGATTCAAAGGGGAGCGCGGCCTTGCTTTTCTGTTCGGGCGAAAGCGAAGCGAGAAACCGACTTGCAACCTCGACCATTTCTCGCGGCGCCCCGGCTTCTCCCGCGCTTTGCGCCGATGCAATCCACGCCGATGTCCACCATGCGACGACTACAACTGCAATTCTAACATTCTTCATACGCATTTTTGCTTTCTCCCTATTTCACTCTTCTCACTTCACTCTTCATACTTCATTCATTGATTATCGTTGCCGTATGATCAAACACAGGATTAACCCTTGCCGCCGCGTTGCCCGGCAGACCGATATACGTGCCATCGTCTTTTGGCTCGCCGGGCGGCGAATCGGTGCTGACGATCTGCGCCCCACTCATGAGCGCCGCCTCGGCTCGCGTGGCTCCCGCTGGTGCGAGTCCGGGGCGAAGATTTCCATCCGCTCGAGTGCGCACCCAATAACCCGCGCGCACGAGCCGCCGAATCCGCTCGACGTCCGGGGTGTCCTCAACGAGCGTCGCGCAATCTTCGCGACCTTCTTCCGAACGAATGAACATCGCGCGCCCTTGCAATGAAGGTCGTCCCTCCACGTAAACGTCGCGGAATTTTCCTTGTTCATGAAGGATGAAGAAGACTTTCCCACGCGATTCGCCGAGCGTCGGCCAGCCTCCCGCGCGCGCTCCCTCGGCAAGTGTGGCTTTATCGCCTCTCACGCGATCCGGCGTGATGAGTTCGTCGCCGACGAACGTCAGACGAATCTCGGCGTCGAGGCTATCGGCAGCAGCCGCATCGAAATCCATGATCGTTCGATCCAGTTTCATCCCCTCTTCCTTAATTTCGCATAGAAACGAAATCGTAACATGCTTCGGATGCTCCTTTGACCATTTTCGAACCGCCGTGAGGCAATCGGCCAATCGAGGACACGACGAAGCATCATCGAGTAGCGGCACATGCATCACATGCCAACCATCCGCTTTGCGATATAAATCCAACTCGAAACTCCGAACGCCGTTGCCAAGTTGAACTTCGAGCGGCGGATGCGCGTAGTCCCAATCGGGATGCGCGGGCTTTTCCCCTTTGCGCAGGTGATAACTATTATGCGTTCCGATGACCTGTATTTGATTCATTCGGAGCGGAGGTTTCTCTTCGGTCTCTGACGCTAAGATTGGCTCAACTCCATGCCATCCGATGATCGCCGCTATAAGCAACGCGACCCAAGGATTGGAATGTCCATTCAAGAATTTCATTCAATATTTATTCCCAACTATCGCCAGCACTTTCTTGAACCTACCTAATTTTAGCCACGAAAAAGCGCATAAGGCACAAAACATTTTTTGCTTCTGCGCCTTATCTGCCTATTGGCTTCTAGATCTAAACTTTGCTCAAGACTTAAGCCAGACGTTCACTTGTCTTTCATTGCTGTGGCGAACAACCGTCGGAGCGTGATTGAATAGGGGCAAAAGGTCTTTAAGAATGATTCGTACTTTCTTCATGAGCATTGCAATGGCGGGTCTTGCGATTCGCGCACTTGCCGAGACGTCGGCTGAACCTCTGCGGTTATCGCAGCAGGTTACGTCAAGCCTCGAATCGGGCAAAACCACGCAATGGCAGATCGAGGGACTGACCGAGGGGGCGCAATTAGAAATCGAAGCGCACGTCCCGCTCGGCGAGATTGGCGCAACGGATACGGTCTCGTTTAAGTTTTCTGCAGAGGAACAGCGTGATGTCGTCAAGACCCTCAATGCGGGCGATCCGGGACTTTTGATTCCCGTGCGCGTGAGTAGCGGCGGAAAAGCGCTCATCGAAGCCACGGCCACCTCATCGGGTAAGCTGTCTTTCAATCTGATCGTCCGACCGCTCGCGGCAAAAGGTGAAGAGCGCGCCGCGTTCGAGACCGAGCCGAACAATTCGTGGAAGGAAGCCCAGACGATTTACCTTGGCCGACACGTTTACGGCAACAACGACGACGCCGATTACTTCGACAACAAAGACGAGAGGCCGGTCAAGAATTTTGCGAGCGGCCTCGATAATCCCGTTCGCGACCGCGTTGGACTCGATTGGTTCAAGATCGAATGGACGCAGGACGCGCCGGTGCTCGCGCTCTTCGAACTCGACATCCTTGATCGCGATGTTTCAGTCAACTTGCGGATGTATAAACCCAACGCCGATGGCACCGACGTGGAGCTTTATCTCGAAGGTAAAGACCCGATGGAGATCATCCACGACCGCGAGCCGGAGCGTTACAGCAAGGCGATCTCGCGAGTCCTGCCGAAGGGAACCTATTACCTTCAAGTCAACGGCAACCATCCGCGATATATTCTTCGTTCGACCCTCTACGACACTCCGCCTTACAAGAATCCGTATGACGCGGTCGCGCTCGGCTCGCATTACATCATGAACGTCGGCGATGCATGGTTGGCGCAGGTTCCGCGCGAGGGGAACATCTATAATCGCGTTCAGAATATGCACGAGACAACGCTCCGGTGCACCGCCTGTCATCCTTCGATCTTCTCGACGGAATCGGTGTTGGCCGCCAAGAAGGCCGGTTACCCGATCCAAGCCAAATCGAATTTCCGCTACGTCGTGGATCGAATCTATAACGGCCCCGCGCCGCTTTATGGTCCCTCCGAAGTCAATTGGCAGCGTTACATCGCGATCCCGATGCAATCGCAGGGCAAGCACGGCGGCATCTTGATGGACTATGAAAAACTCGTGAGCGGACGCGAGACTCCTTACTTCTTACGTTATGCGCCGTTTCTTCGTAAGGCTTGGACCGGTTCCCTCGATGTCCTCGATAAGCTCCATGAAGATGAGCAGAACGGCGTCGTTCCGGCTGATAGCAACGTCGGCTTCGCGACGCGCGATTGGAAAGTTTTGATGGAGGCGTATCGCCGCACGGGAGACCGAAGTTGGCTCGACGCCGCAGATAACATCCGCGCGTGGTTGCTCAGTGATAAGTGCGACGACAAGAACATTCAGGACAAAATTCATAAGGTGTGGGCGTTGAGTTTGCTAAATGATACCGCGCCTGATGCTCCGTTCAAAAATGACCCTCCACTCGACGCTGAAAAAGCCGCCGCCATTGAAGCCGTTCTGAAATTGCGCAATCCCGATGGAGGCTGGCCAGACCAGATCGAGCCGGGTCGAGCAAGCGCGGTTTACACGACCGGACAGGTCCTTTGGACGCTGGCGCAGGCGGGAGTCACGATCAAAACGAACCCCGAACTCCAAAGCGCGGCGGATTATATCATCTCGCAACAGCAATCGTTCGGCGGTTGGTTCCAAACGACGACGCACGAGAATTTTCAAACGCCGATGCGCGAAACACGTTACGCGGTCATGGGACTCGCCGCGATGTTTCCACTCACCGATTTGGATGCCAAAGACGAGGCCGAAGCTAAAGCGCCGGGGTCGTATCATTCGAGAACAAAGCACGCCTCGCCGCGTGGTTGGGGTAATCGCAACGGCGTGATCGGATCGGTTCCGCGAACCGACACGCTTCTCCATTGCCTCGATGACCTCGATGGTCTCTGGGAAGTTCCCGCCGAGCGTGAAGGCGAAATAACTTGGGAAATCTGCAAACTGCTTGAAAGCAAGGAACCGCTCATCCGCGCAACCGCCGCCGAAGCGCTCGGTCGAATAGGCAACGAAGTCGCCATCGAATCGCTCGCAAAATTGTTGAATGATCCGGTGAAGGACGTCTGGCGTAGCGCGGCGTGGTCGCTCCGGCAGTTCGGCAATCGCGGGCGCGGCGTCGAGACCGTGAAGATGGCCTTGACGAGCGCCGATCCGGCGACCCGACGCGGAGCCTCGCGCGTTTTCACGAATCAGTTTTATGGCTTGACGGAACGATTCGACATCGCGCGCGACATGATAAAACTCGCGGGAGACAGCAACATTGCAACACGGCTCGAAGCGGTTAAGTCGCTCCGACAATGGTTCTATCGCGTTGGCGAAAATGGCCTCAAGCGCGAGATCGTGGATGCTTACATTGACCGCATGGACAAAGAAGAATCGCGCATCGTCCGCACGAACCTTGAACAAGGGATGTACATTTTGCTCGATGAAAATCAGGAGGGCGGAGTCAGCCTCGAACGGAACATTGCTCGTTTTCCGCAAGCGCGCGACCGCGAGGAAGCCATCGCCGGACGACGTCACGTCGAGCAATCGGTCTTACTGGAGCCGGTGCTCGATGCGCTCGAACATGGAACCGTGCGTCAACGCGAGTCGCTTCTCGCTTCGTTCGACGGTTCGTTTTTCGCCGGACGATTTTACGCTCGCAATCCGCGGGGGATGATTGACGTCGGCAACGACCGCGAGTTTGGATTCTACTACGATCCGCCCGAGCGGAAACTCGACCGTGTATTCGCTTCCCTGTTGCAGTCTGATCTGCCGACCGCCCCGCGCGCCGAGGCGTTTCAACTCGCCAGTTTCTTTCATGTGCCCGCGAAAACCACCGAATCCAAATTGCAGGAACAATTGCTCGGCGGTCTGAATGATCCCGCGCCGGAAGTGCGTGAAGCCGCCGTCAGAATTGTGCGCGACGAACTTAACTTCAAATCGGCGGAGGGTGACGCGTTGCATTCTCTCGCGGATCGGATTGTTGCGCTCGCGGCTTCGGGAAATGAAACGACCCGGCTCAGCATTCTCTCCGCCGCTAAACGCGCTCCGGCTTTGTTGGCCGAATCCCGCATCCGCGATTTCGCGAAGGCCACGCTGGATGATCCCACATCACGTTCGCTTGCCCTTGCGCTCGTCGAGACTGACCTCATGGACGACGCCAGCGCGACGAAACTCCTTGAGGACGCTTGGAGCGAAGCTGAACAAGACGCAGCGCGATTGGATTTAGTGAATCGTCTCTTCGCGCGCAAAACCATGGCCGATACCGATGAACCTTCGCGCGAACTCACGCGACTTCTCCGTGCGATGGCGCTCGATCCCTCGACAGGTGTCCGCGAACGGCTCATCGAGCAATTGGAAAAAACCGAGAAACTTCGCCGCACTCCAAAAATCGCGTCTGTGCTTCATGGCGGGCTTTCCGATTCCAGTCCCGGCATCAGGCTGCGTTCGCTGAAGCTTGCGGGCGGCCAAACCGACTTTTGGCGGGAGGGCGACACGACCGAATACATGTTGCGGCTGCTTACCGATCCTGATGCGAAGATTCGCGCCCTGGCGTTCGAGACGGTTGAAAAGTTTGATTTGCTTTCGGCCGAACCGCGTTACGCTCGACGGCTGAAAGCTCTCACCGCCGATCCCGCGCTCGGTGAGAAAACAAAGGCGTTGCTCGTGGCCAAGAATTACGATCCCGCGACGCTCGAAGCCGACGGCTCGATTCAAAGCTACGGCATTCCCGATTTGGAATTCTTCAAGGAAAAGGTGAATCCCTATTTTTACGTCGAAGGCGCGGATGGTCATAGCTGTCAGGATTGCCACCAGACGCATAACATCCTTCGCATCGAACCAATCCCACTCGGTGAAACTTCGTTGCCCGATGACCTCGTGATTCAAAACCTGAATTCCGCGCTTAAGGTCGTCAACCTTGGCGATCCCGAGCAAAGCCTAATCCTCCGCAAACCGCGCAGTCCGGCGGGTCAGGGAACGGCGAGCGCCGATAGTCCAACGGGGATCACTCACGTTGGCGGCCCGCGATGGCCCTCGGCAACCGATCCCGCCTATCAGGAGTTTCTCGCTTGGATTCGCGACGCGGCGCAAGGCAACAAACGCCGCATCGGAAAATCGGTGAGCGTGGATAGTTATTCACCCGATTATCCGCCGAACTACGCGCTTGACGGCGATCCGCAGACAATCTGGCACACGGAATTCGTCGGTGCGTCTCCGGGATACCCGCATGAAATTATTTTGGATTTGGGCGAGCCGAGCACGACCTCGGCCTTCCAGTATGTTCCACGACAGGAAAGCTCGAACGGGCGCGTCCGCGCATGGGAGCTATACGCAAGCGAAGACGGCATCGCATGGGGCGAAAAAATCGCCTCGGGCGAATGGGCCGATGACGCAGCTGTAAAGACTGTCCCGCTACGCGCGCGCGGAATCCGCTTTGTCAAATTGCGCGGACTATCTTCCGTTAACAACCAACCCTTCATGAGCGCGGCGGAAGTCATCGTGCTTAAATCCAAGGAAGAAATCGCGACGGGAAATTGAGCGTCTCCCGGCGATGTTTCCGGCCATTCCCATTTTCCGATGAGGCTCCGTTGGCAACGATGTGCCCCTCCGCCTCACGTAAAGTTGCTGGCGTCCCAATATCAAACCAGTATCCCGGCATGTAACAGCCGTAAATGGGAATGCCCGCCTTAAGCAACGCGGGAATCAGGTCGCGCGAGATGTCATAAGGGCGATCACTTGGAATCAACCCCAAAACGGCGCGATCCATGACGTAGATTCCGGCATTGATCCACGCGCCCCCATCGGGATTCTTGGCAGGTTTTTCTTCAAAATCGTAAATGCGTCCGTGGTGGTCGGCCACGGGAACTCCATAAGGCCGCGCGTCCTCCACATGCGTCAGCGCGATCGTCAGCGGGCTACATGACCTCCGGTGAAATCGAACCAGCTCGGTTAGGTCCATATCCGTCAGCAGGTCTCCCGATACCACCAAGATCGGATCCCCTTCGACGAGTCGAGCCGCCCGAAGCACCCCGCCCGCCGTGCCGTAGTCCTCTTCGCAAACACTGTAATGGAAGCCCATTCCGTTCTCGCGATTCTCACGGCAATGGTCGCGAATCTTGTGTGGCAGATAGTGAAGCGCGAGTGCCGCCTTCTTCACACCGTGGTCTTCCAAGTGATCCACAACGTGATCCAGCGCGGGTCGCCCCGCGACATGAACCATCGGCTTTGGGGTGTCGCGCGTCAACTCCTCAAGCCGTTTCCCATATCCCCCCGCCATAATTACGGCCGGAATCGCCGAACGTTGAACGGGAAGCCGTTCCGCCATCCTATCGTAAGCCGTGGTGGGTGCTTCAGTGCAGACCGCGTTTGCCATGATGACTTCTCCTCAGAGGTTTCCATTCGGCTCTTAGCTAAGTGGTCAGCATAGACCATGCCGAATTGAATCCCTGTCTATTCACGGGCGCTTGGGGGGAGAATCTAAGCCGGAATCGGTTTCACGCGAGTCGTTTGGATGCAACACCCCAAGAAACCTGTTGCTTTGTAAAATCCACAAGATGCAACATCACGACGAGCAACTTTACTTAAATATGAACTAACGAACCCAACGGCTATAAGATGAGAAAAATCAAGGATAGTCCCGAACGCGGAAACACCGAACGCAACACAGAGATCTCCGAATCTGCGCTCAACGACCAATTTGAGCAAACTCGCGCGATCCTTGAAACAGCCGTCGAGGCCATCATCTCGATCTCTTCATCCGGAATTATTGAGGTTTTTAATCGGGCTGCTGAGCGATTGTTCGGCTACGACCGCAAAGAGGTCTTCGGTCGAAATGTCTCCATGCTGATGCCCTCTCCCTACCGCGATGAACACGATTCTTACCTCGCCAATTATTTGAAATCGGGACACGCCAAAATCATTGGCATCGGCCGCGAAGTCACCGGGCTTCGCAAGGATGGCTCCACGTTCCCAATGAAACTCGCCGTCAGCGAAGTAAATTTGGCTGACCGAGTCATCTTTACCGGATTCATAGAAGACCTGACCGAACGCAAACGCTTGGAAAAAGAGGCCGAAGATTGGCGCAACGAATTGGAAATAAGGGTTGAGCACCGGACGGCGGCGCTCGAGCGGGTCAAGGAGGAACTCGAGCATTTTGCCTATACGATATCGCACGATCTCCGCACTCCCCTGCGCGGCATCCGCAATTATGTGGATTTCCTAACGGAAGATTTGCAGGGAAACCTCTCCGGCGAATCGGCGCTCGATCTTTCACGACTCGGCAAGGCCGCGGGCGAGTTGGAAAAGATGATCCAAGACCTTCTCAATTACTCCCGCATCGGTCGGGTCGAGTCCTCCCCCCATGAAGTGAGCGCGCAAAAAGTCATTAAGGAAATCATTCAGGAAATGAAATTGCAGAAGGACCAGGAAGTTCTCATCAAAGGGGAATTTCCTTCTCTCTATGCACCCACAGGCGTTCTGCGGCAGGTCTTCCAGAACCTTATCGAAAACGGCCTACGCTACAATCGTTCGAATCCGCGCCGCGTCGAAATCACGGGAGGGCGAATTCCGGATCGGCCAGGTTGGTGGCTTCTCTCTTTCAAAGATAACGGAATCGGAATTGATACCCAATATCACGCAAAGATTTTCGGCATGTTCAAGCGATTGCACAGTGACGAGGACTTCCCCGGAACGGGCATCGGCCTCGCCGCCGTCCGAAAGGCATTGCAACACTTAGGCGGCTCCGTGCGTGTCGAAAGCGCACTAGGTAGAGGCTCAACCTTCTTTGTTGAATTACCCGAACGCGTTCCCAGTTCGATTTCTTAATTACGATAACTCATTTCAAATCCGTATGTTGAGACGATGGACGGCACGGTTCTAAATCGCGCCAAGAAATAGTTTGGCATGGAAACTGCGGTGCTTCTTTGCCGAAGAGTCCTCTGCATCAGCGGAGCGCAACGCAAAAGAATTGGGAGTAATGATCAAATAAAACGCAGTCTCATCATGAACAACAAGAGGGGGAATACCGGAAAAACCCTCTTCACCCTGTCTGCAATCGCGGTGGGAATTCTCTCGTCGCAGTTGCTCGTCGCGCAGACACCGGGCGAAAAGCCTCTCGGCGAAATGACGATTCACAGCGCGGGCAAACCGGTCAAGCCGATCTACAAGAGCGACGTGAATAAGGAAATCGAGGGAATCAAAGCCAGCGTGGACAAACTAGCAGCTGAGGTCAATGCGGCGAAGATTGACTCGGAAAAAGACAGCACCGAGAAGATGTTCAAAGGCTCCATCTCCTTGGATCGTCACCGCGCTGAGATCGCGGGGCTGGTTGATAAAGTGACCGTTTGCAAAGCCGCAATGGAAAACGCCTTCAAGGACAAGGAAGATTCCGGCAAGGCAACCCCCGAAGACAAGGCGAAGTTTGACAAATGCCGGCAGCATTGCGATAAAGTCGTCACAGCCCTGAACTCGATGCACAACAGCGCGAGCGTTTTGGGAACGGCCACTCGCAAGAATTACGTCCTCGACGGTTGGGAGAAGCACAAGAAAGTGGTAGCGGAGGCGCAAGCCGTTATTGCCGAATGCCCGACTGTTGTCCACGAAGCCATGTCCTGCTGCAAGACTGAAACACTGGCCAAGGGCGATAAGAAATCCAAATAACAGACCGTCCTCCCTTCATGGGATTATTTTAGTCGGCGCGCGAGCGGTTTTTAGCCCCTCGCGCGCCGTTTTTGTTTTTTAAAAATGACTTTGCCGCAACCATGTTGCAGCAATGGCTTTAAAGCCTGATATACCTTGAAAGGTTCAGTGGAGTCAAAGGGGGTGCACCTCCGCTTACCGAGCGCGCCGATGGAATCTCCGCCGCCCCGTTCCGGGGCTTTTGAACATTGAGAACGTAGGTGACCAGCGTTCGTCCCGCTGGCGCGGGACTTCACGCTTCGC
>CAZPIK010000006.1:0-28990 GCA_964586185.1 uncultured Candidatus Sumerlaeota bacterium
CTAGCAGACCTATTATCGAAACCATTGTGAGATTTCGGAGCGCGGGAAATGGATTCAGGCGGGTTTGGATTCCGCCGACCAACGCCGCCGCTGGGATCGCAAGGCCCAGACTCGCCAAGTACGAATAACGGTCGCCGACGAAGGAGTATTTGAAGAATCCAAAATAGACGACACCGATCATCGGAGAAAGGGTCGCGGCGAAGAAGCAAAGGAAGACGAGAGCGTGGCGAGTCCAGATTCTGCGGCGAAGCAAAAGTGCGATGGGGACACCCAATGCGGCGACGACGAGCGCCCATTGTGAAATGTCCGACATTTGGATTTCCCATTTGGGGTAGATCGCCATGACGTTCGAAGGAAGAAGAAACTTGCCTGCGTAAAACCAAATCGCCCGCGCGGCGACGAACGGACGATGCGCGAATTCGAGTGAACCTTCCGGTTTGGCCTTGTGAAGAAAAAGCGCCCAATCGCCGACGGCGAACGCGATGGATACAAGAACGAACGGAATCAAACCGGCAAAACTGCGAAGTGGGGATTTGCCTTTAGTTTCGAGCCATTGCCATAAGAGCAGAGCGAATGGGAATGTAACGGCAACTGACTTGGAGAGCATCGCGCAAGCGAAAAAGCCAAGTGCGAGACCGTAAGCCGAGCTTTTCCGCGAACGAAAGAATTCGACGTACGCGTGAAAAGCCGAAAGATAGAATAAACCTGAGAGAACGTCCTTGCGCTCGATGATCCATGCGACCGATTCGACCCGCGTCGGGTGGAGCGCAAAGATCATCGCCGCAAGCCATGCCGCGCCAAATCCGAGTCGCCGCAGGAGCGACCATACGAGTAACGCGTTTATCGTGTGCAAGATCGCATTGACCGCGTGATAACCCTCCGGGCGGGTTCCCCAAAACTTGTGCTCAATCCAAAATGAGGTATAGATGAGCGGCCAATAATGTTCCTCGAATTCGAGAGCGCCCGGTTTGAGCCAAATATCGCGCAGACCGGCGAGCGAGGTCAGTTGAGGGCTTTCCGCAAACGCCGCATCGTCCCAAACATATCCCGCGCGATAAACCGGCGCATAAGCAAGCAACACAAGTAACACAAGCACCCCGCCCGCAATCCACTTCGCCCATTCTCCCTCTCTTACTCCTACTCGTTCTTTCACCATTCCCTGCGGAAGGGTCCGAACTTTTGTGCCTGTAGCGGAGCGACGCCGTGACATGCGGGATATTGAACCGCAAAGGACGCAGAGGACGCAAAGGAAACGCCACTCAATTCGCCCTGAGGTTGCAATCGGAGCGCTATCGTTTTATTTTGGGCGACTCTTCGCCTAAGTCGCTGCGCGGGAGTAAGGAGAATTGTCATGGCTTCATCGGCAAAAGTTGCGCTCGTCACTGGCGGCGGTCGGGGAATCGGTCGGGGGTGTTCGCTTGCCCTCGCAAAGGCTGGCGTTGATATCGTCGTCAATTACCGCAAAGACGAGGCCGAGGCGCAGAAAACCGTCAAGGAAATCGAAGCGATTGGGCGGCGAGCGATTGCAGTTCAGGCCGACGTCGCGCAGGAATCGCAGATCGCGGCGATGATCAAAACGGCGCTCGAACAGATGGGACGGCTCGATATTCTGATCTGCAACGCCGGGATCGCCTCGCGCGGGAACACCGTCCGCGAAACGACGACCGACGAGATGCGCCGCGTGCTCGATACCCACGTCATGGGGAGCTATTGGTGCGTCCGCGAATCGCTCGACGCCCTCCGCGCGCAGGGGAATTCGCGCGTCATTCTCGTTTCCTCCATCGCGACTCAATCGTGCGGCGAGCGGACCGCGCCTTATACGATGGCGAAATCGGCGATTGAAACGCTGACCAAGGTGCTTAGCAAAGAAGAAGGTCCGCACGGCGTCCGGGTCAATTGCATCGCGCCGGGACTCATCGAAACCGATATGGGATCGCGACTCGTGAAGGGACGTTCGGGAGCCGATATCAAATCACTCGCGGCGACGTTTCCGTTCGGTCGCGTCGGCCAGCCTGAGGACATCGGCAACCTCGCAGCGTTCCTATGCTCCGACGAAGCCGAATATATCAGCGGCCAGATCATTTACGTTCACGGCGGCGGATTTCAGCGGCATCAAGTGGTTTAGCGCGACATCGAACCAAACTCTACTTATGCAAATGACTCGTCGGTGAGGAAGTAGTCGTCGGTGCTGGTGGCGCGGATTTGAAGTAAGCCTCTAAGTCCTCAACGACCACCAGTTCTCCGAACATCGTCTTCCAATGTTCAGGATAGGTGCAGACGTATTCGTACGTGCCGACCGTTTTGGGCGCGGTCATCTTGAGCACCGCGCGTGTGCCGGGTTCGATCATCTTCGTCGCCGCTAGCACCCGTTTGTCGTTTGGCACAAACGTGCGACCTTGCCCATCCGGAACGGGTTGCATGGCGTCGGAAAGCGCGCCGATGGCCTCACGCGAGCCGGGTGCAAGGACGGTCAGGTTGTGCGGCATCATGTCGTCGTTTTCGAAGGCGATCTCGAACGGCTTATCGGCCTGCACGACAAGACGCGTCACGTCATAGCGCATCTGCTCGCGAACGCTGCGCAGTGCAAAGACGCGAACGCCGAGATCAAGCAAGCCCTTTCGGATTTTTGCGGCGTCGGCGGGTGCGAGGATACCCGCGAGTTCCATTCCGGCCTGCATGATCTGAACGTTATCGGTTGAGGTTCGATCCGCTCCGGGGACGTTCTTCATGTAAGCCAGAATTGCTTCGGCGGCGGGCTTGGCGGATTTTGCCGACCACGACTCGCGCGGAAGCTGCATGATCGCGCGCGCAGCAGCCGGGCGGGAATCCCCGTTCTTCAAATGCCGCGCGATGACTTCGAAATTGGTTTTCGCGCGGTCGCGACCGAGCAGCGGCAACGCCAGAATCGCCGCGTCGCGGGTTTGCACGTCTTTTACCGCGTCGTCCAACATGGACGCAAACGTCGAACGGAATTCCACGTCGCCATGCAGTCCGAGTGAGCGCAATAGCTCGGTTCGCGCGGCGGGATCGCCTTCGGTGGATTTCCAAGTCGGTTCGAGCGATCCATCGGCGGCGACAAGCGCGGCAAATCCCGCCCGTCGAACGGCGGGATTCTCATTCTGAGCCGCGAACGCGCTGAATTCCTCGCGCGATTTGGCCAGATCGGCTTTCGGATAAGTCGTGATCAGAAATCCGATTTCTTCCGCCGCCGAACGTACGCGCTTTTCGGCGAGAATTCTTTTAAGAATCGAAACCTGTTCGGAGATGCCGTCGCTCTTATGGAGCGCGACGAGCGAATTCACGGACGCCGTTCGGACATTCACGTTCAAACCGGGACGCGCCACGCGTTCGATTAAGACCGCTTCGGCATCGGCGACATTCAGCAAATCCTGATCTGAGAGACGCGCGACGGTTGCTTTCAGCGCGACGGGATCCTTCGGCAGAAAGAGGACTGAGGCTGACTTCGAAAGCTGGCGTGTCGTCTCTTTAAACGTGTAATCGAGATAATAGTCGGTCGGATATTTGAGGATGTCATAGGCGATTTCCATCGGCTCGGTTCCCTCGAAGAAACTAAGAACGCGCACGGCTTCAAGCCGAACGCGCAGCGAGGGATCATTCGCGGCGGCGCGGAGCAATGCGAGCGGTTCCTTCACCCGGTCGCGCCAATACCCAAGCACTCGGACGGCGGCGGCTCGCGCGCGCTGATCGGGCGACTTCAGCATTGCGAGCAGATGCGACTCGTTCACCACGTTCATCCATTGATAAACCCAAAGCCCTTCCAGCAGATGATGCTGATCCTCGATCTTGGTCGGATCAAAGGACTTGAGCCACGGTTCAAGCGCGGCGATTACGTCGCTCGTCTTGCGCGCGCCGAGTTCAATCTTCGCCCGCGTTCGGACGTTATTTTCCGGGGTCTTTAGAAGCTCCAATAGCTTTTCAATCGGCTCGCCCGCGATCTTGGCGACGGGTAGAAGTGGTCGCCCCTCGAATGTCATCCGATAAATCCGCCCGTGCAAATGATCGCGGTTCGGGTCGCGGATGTGATGCTGCATGTGGCCGATGATCGGGTTGTGCCAATCGAGGAAATAAATCGAGCCGTCGGGCGCAACGTCCATCGCGATGGGACGAAAGTTGGGGTCGTCGGATTGGACGAGCGGCGGGTTGATCGTTTTGCCCCAAAGTCCCGAATCCTCCGCGCGCACATCAACGCGATAAACCCCTTGGAAACCGATGACGTTGATGTTGAGGAATTGATTTTGGAATTCCTCCGGAAAATGTCGGCTCGAAAGAATCGCGGTTCCCGGACAAGGGCGCATGGGACGCTCCCAAAATTGACGCAACTCCGCATGCTTTTTCGGAAAATCAATTTTCCCGCTGAATGCCGGACCAAAGTACGTGTTGTTGCCGGTCGCGTCGGTGACAAGATCGTTCCCCCAATAATCGAAAACGCGACCGTGCGGATTGGCGAACCCGTAGGAGATGTAGGTTTCGATTTTTCCGGTGCGGGGTTCAAAGCGATAAATCGCCGCGTCTTGATTTCGGACAGGCGGACCCCAAGGCGTTTCCATTTGCGTGCGATGGAAGACGCCATCGCTCAGGTAAATCGCCCCGCCGGGATCGAGCACGAGCGAATTGGCGGTGTGATGCGAATCGGCGGAATCGAGCCCATTTAGAATTCGTTCCTTCCAATCGGCCCTGCCATCGCCATCGGTGTCGCGCAGGAACCACACGTCGGGAGCCTGAACGAGAATGACCCCGTCCTTATAGAACTGAAACCCGGTTGGGCAGTTGAGATCGTCCACGAATGGCGTGACTTTATCGGCCTTGAAATCGCCGTCGGTATCCTCGAAGACGAGCAGGCTGTCGCCCTTTTTGCTATCGGGAGTTCGCTCGGGATAATTCGGCCACGCGGCGACCCAAAGGCGACCCTTGGTGTCGAAAGCCATTTGAACCGGATTGCCGAGTTCCGGGAATTGGTCTTCCGCGGCAAAGAGCGTAACATTGCACCCCGGTGGCAATTTCATTTTTGCGATCGCTTCCTCGCCGTTCAGAAACAGGTGCTTGCCACCCTCACCTTTGCCGGGCTTGTTGGTCTTGACGGTGATGGGCGGGGGAGGAGTCTTCTTCGCGACGGCGGCGATATCTTTTCCTTGCGCGACCGCCCAAATCTTTGCGTCGGCGTTCTCGGTCATCACATCGCGGATTTCCATTTCGCGCTGCATCGTGTCGCGATTGGTGATGTCGTCGAACTTCAGATGCGAACGCCCGCCATAAACATTGTAGCCATCCACCGTGCGATACCGCCCGAACCACGTTTCGTTCTTAGCGTTGACCGCCGCGAGTAATTCATTGAAAGTTTTGCCCTTCATCGAGGGAGCGCGCGAACCCAGTATTCCTTCATACATCGCGGGAGCGAGCGCGGCGTAGCCTTTCTCATTCAGATGGACTCCGTTAATGGTCAACGATCCGCGCTTGGCTTCTAAACGTCGCGCGGAGAAAACCCCATCAGAAATGGATTCCAAATCAATGCACGGAATGCCGTTGGTTTTCGCGATTTCCTTCATTGCCGCGCTGTAAATCGCGATATTTTCGTTGATTGGTTTTGGATCGGGAAAATTAAGATCGATATGCCGCTCGGCGACAGTCGGCGTAAACAAAACAAGCCTCGGAGCCGACTTGCCGTTGTATTTCTGCTTCAGTGTTTCCTTGATGAACTCGTCGAGATCCTTGCGGAATTCTTCAAGACCTTCACGTCCCTTCCACGATTCGTTGTAACCGAAAAACGCCAAGACGACGTCAGCCTTGAACTTGGTGAGCCATTCGTCGGGCGAACCGAATCCCTCCGAGCGCATCCGTGTTTTGACTTCGTCGCCCGCAAACGCGAGGTTTCGGATTGTAAGCTCCTGCTCGGGATATTTCGCGTGGATCATCGCCTCCAAATATCCGTGATGCTGCATCCGGTCGGCAAATCCGCCGCCGATAATGCAGACGTGATCCCCTTTTTCCAGTGCCAGCGCGGCAGGTTCGGTCGGTCGTTTACTCGGCCAGAGTCCGCAGCCTCCCAACATCATCAATGCGAGGACAATTAATCCTCCGGCGACGCCACGATGCTTCATACCCAATCCCCTTATATCCCTTTTGCTTTACAGATTTCTCAAACGGATTACTGAAGGTCGCTAACTTTTACGCCCTTCTTGAACGTGTTGAACCCGAAGAACGACGGCTTAAATTCTCCGACGAAATTTACGTCGGCCTTTTCAGGAACTTCTAGACCGGTCAGCCAATAGCTGGCGTTCACGAACAGCCGGCGCAAATCCTCGCTCTTCATATCAATCGCCGCGCCGATGGTTGAGGTCAACGCGCGCGTTGTATTTCCGTTTTCCCATTTGTAATCGCGGACCCAAACCATCGGCATTGTCTTCTTCTTTTCGTTCGGTTCGCTGTCGGGATTCATTCCTTTCAAGACTTGGCCGCGCAGGAGAATCGTGTCTTCGGGTTTTAGGCGGATGATTCCATAAACGTCGCTGGGACCCCAAACATCAGTGACGCCACGCAAAACGGGATGCGTCGCGTTGGTAGGCTCGATGACGCCGCGCGCGCTTTCCGTGCCGTGATTGCCATGATGATTAACCCATGTGTCGCCCAGCACCTGCTGACCAAATCCACCGGGCCATTCTTTGCTGTCCCAAGCGTATTTCGCGTAGGGGCTGGTCTTGTTCTTGGAGTAGTTGAAAGCATGCGTTGAAGTGCGGATCGCAATGACGGGCTTGCCCGACTGCATATAATCCACAAAATACTTCATATCTTTGTCGGGAAGTTCGCGGAAGCGGAGTTGGACGAAAACGAGATCGGCTTTTTCAACAAGCTCCATTCCTGGAATGTTGGAGGATTCGTTGGGATTGATCGTGCCATCGGCGTCTTGAGAGAAAAGGACGGCGCACGAAAAGCCATGTCGCTCGGAAAGAATCTTAGCCAGCATGGGGAGGGCTTCTTCGGAGCGGTATTCCTCGTCTCCCGCGATGAGAACGATCCGTTTTCCCGCCCCGGGGCCTTTTCCGCCCGCGTATTCCAGCCACGCCGCCGCAAAACACGCCGATGCCCATGGCGCGAATGTGAGCGCAAAAATTACCATTCCCAGCGCAGGGTTCATCCGATTACGGCTCATCGTTTGCTTCTCCTTTGAAACACGAAGTCTGCAACGCCCTACCGTTTTAGACGACGACGCCCGCGGTAGCAAGCCGCAACTGGCAACGAAAGTCAGCGGCTTGACTCCGATTCCCCGTGTTCATTAGGATGGTGAGTCTGCCGCGTGGGCCCATAGCTCAGTTGGTCAGAGCCGTCGGCTCATAACCGATTGGTCCTAGGTTCGAGTCCTAGTGGGCCCACCAACTTCAGATTCGTTCAATCCCGATGATCCAATAAATTGAGGCGCGAGAGTTCCAGCCGAAATCGGACGAGGGCCAGGCGTTCGTCGTCGCCGAAATCGAACGTAATGTTTTCGGTCAGATAGCGGCGGGCTTCGGCAGAGGTGATCCTTTCATCAGCAAGCGACGCGCCCGCCGAAATAACGGCGTCGAGATTTTGTAGATTGCGTTCTTTCAACCGTTCAAATTCTTCCATCCATTCGGCAACACGGTGCGTTTCGAGATCGAGTCCCTCTCGCGTCGCCCATAGGGCATAAACAAAAGGAAGTCCGGTCCATTCGCTCCATACTTTCCCAAGGTCGAGGGTCGTTCCGTCCGGCCACGCCTCGCGCCAATGGAGTGCGCGCGTTCCGATCAAAATAAAGGCTTCGCCGGTTTGCGGTCGCGCCGGGAGTTCCCAATCGGTGAGGGGAATAGGTTGCCCCAGCGCGGGATCAATGCCATAGCGCCCGTTCAAAATCACCCGCGCGAGAAGATTGCTCGTCCGCGAGTGGCTATCGGGATGAAGGATTTTCCATTTGTGAACGGGCGAAATGGATTTGACAAGCACGCTTGCGACCGCGCCTCGCGATCCGATCATCGAGCGACCAACCTGTTTCCAATTCGGGCGATTCACGAACGCGCCGACGGGAACCATGCCGACGTCGAGCGTTCCCTCGTCCATCATCCGGCTCATTTCGCTCGGTGGAACGGCGATGATTTGTAATCGCGCGGCGGGATCCGATTCGAGCCGCAACGAATCCAACCCATGCGTTAGCGGAAGCATGTTCAGATAAGGGACGACGCCAACTCGGAGGAGTGAAGCGGGAGAAGTCATGTGGGGCTTGCACTCGCGTATTTCCGTCGCGCGGCGTCCATGCCCAAAACCATTTTGATCACCGCGTCAAATCGTTCGAGGGGAAGTTGGTTGGGTCCGTCGCTGAGCGCTTTTTCCGGATTGTCGTGGACTTCCATGAACACCCCTTGGATTCCGACGGCGACCGCAGCCCGAAGAAGCGGCTCGATATATTCGCGGCGACCGGAACTCGATTTGCCCGCGCCGCCGGGCATCTGGACGCTATGGGTCGCGTCGTAAACGACGGGGCAACCGAGCTTCGCCATTTCGACCAGCGAGCGCATGTCGGAGACGAGATTGTTGTAGCCGAACGAAACGCCGCGCTCGGTCAGGAGGATTTGTTTGGCTCCTGCGCCGCGAGCTTTTTCGACGACGTGCGTCATATCCCAGGGGGCCATGAACTGGCCCTTTTTGATGTTCACGCAGCGTCCCGACTTCGCGGCGGCAACGATAAGATCGGTCTGGCGACAAAGAAACGCGGGGATTTGAAGGATGTCGCAAACTTCCGCGACCTGTCCGACTTCATGCGTTTCGTGGATATCGGTGAGCAGGGGAAGTCCCGTTTCAGATTTAGCCCGCGCGAGGATGCGCAGTCCCTCCGCGATGCCGGGACCGCGATACGAATCGGCGGACGTGCGATTGGCCTTGTCGTAGGAGGCTTTGAAGAACAGTTGGATGCCGTTTGTGTCTGCTATCTTCTTCAGCGCGTGCGCCATCTTAAGAACGTGATCCTCGGATTCGATGACGCACGGCCCGGCGATGAAAAAAGGCTGATGGGTGTGGAATGAAAGGGGAGCGGACATGCGTCAATCCCGCGCGTAACGGGGTGCAATAGAATAGCGACGGTAAAAGACGAATGCGAGACTTCAATCAGGATTGTGGATTACGATCCATCAGATGAAAAGCCCAAACACAAAGGCACGAAGCCACAAAGATTCACAAAGAAGTCCAAAACGACAGTTAGGGCAAACTTCGCAATTTTCCTTCGTGTTGCTTGGTGCCTTGGTGTCTTTGTGCTTAGACTTTATTAGAATGAATTAGGGTGAAAGAATTTCCCTGATTGCCATCGGATCAAGTCGCATCGAAAGGCCGACGGCGGCAATGTCAGCCAGATTCCCGCTAAGACGTTCGATCTTCACGGCGTCTTTTTCGGTGACGAGGACTATTTCGGCTTTTTGGGTTTGAGCTTGCGCTCGCAATGATTGAAGCGTCTCTGTCGTGAATTTTGCGTGATCTGGAAATGAGGCGTGACCGACGACGTTCGCCGCCGATTCGCGAATCATGCTTTCGAATCCGCCCGAACGGGCAAGTGCGCTGGCGAGAAACACGGATCGCCCGCGCAGTGATTCCATAGGTTGATACATTGCAGGATTGAGAGCGCTATCTGCATTCAGGCTCTGAAGTTGACGCCAACCCGCAAGTTCCGCCGTCGCGTCGAAAATTGGCGATGATGGAGCGTATCGTTTAAGCGATGCAACGATGCGTCGAGTTTCATCGGCGCGGATTTCGGGTTTCAGATATTCCGCATGAGTCAAAAGAATGGCCGTCGCGCGGCGAAGTCCCTTGAGACTCTCCCGAAGTCTTCCTTCCGGCAAGAGACGCATCTCATCCGGGCGATCACGCATGTCCCAAAGCACAAGATTCACGTCGCGTTCGAGCGGTTCGTGCTGGAAACCATCATCGAGCAGGAAACAATCGGGATTCCATTCGCGCTCGGCGAGTTTTCCCGATTCGTAACGATTGGAGCCGATCACGACCGGAACGCCGGGGCACATCCGCGCGATGAGGTGTGGTTCGTCTCCCGCCGCGTCGGGTTCGCATTTCAATTGATTGCCATCGGAAACAACGCGTGGCGCGACCGCTTTCGGTTCTGCGTGATATCCACGACTCAGAACGACGGGGCGTTTTCCCTGCGCAATCAATTCGCGCGCGAGCGAGATCAACATCGGCGTCTTGCCGGTACCGCCGACGGTTAAATTACCAATGCAAATGACGGGATGACTCAGCTTGCGCCGCTTCAAAATTCCAAGGTCATATATGGCTTGATGTCCCCGCCGACCGATCCCGTATGCCCACGTGGCGGGACGGAGCCACGGGCGCGGAGTATCGAGATCGAAGCCGTGGGAAGTTTGAGTCATGAGCAAAAGAAGTTTCGCGCGGCGTCACGGAAAGGCATAATCGGGGAAGTTCGAGGCGAATGATTCATGTCCGATAGTTTGGGCAAAACCGCTCTTATTCTGATTGACCACGGCAGCCGAATCGCCGAGGCGAACGCGCTACTGGAGCGAATTGCAGCAGCGGCTAGGCGGGGCGACTATCCCATCGTCGAGGCCGCGCACATGGAGCTTGCCGAACCGACGCTCGACTCGGCGTTTGCGAATTGCGTCCGCCAAGGCGCGCGCCGGATCGTCATCATGCCTTATTTCCTCGCATCGGGCAATCACGCGACGAACGACATTCCGCGAATGGCCGCCGCCGCCGCCGCGAGTCATCCGGGAGTGTGCTGGAGCGTCGCGGCTCCGCTTGGATTCGATCAGCGACTTGTTGATGTTGCGCTCGACCGCGCTCGCGAGGCGACCGCATGAATACGAAAGCGAAACAATTAATTGCAACATTGTTCACCTGTCTCGGCATCTATTTATCCTTGTATTCACTTCGTCTCATTGTGGGACGTGCTACTGGCCACTCACGAATATACTGGGTGTTCGAAACCTTGTTCGGATATACGCCTCACGCAGCTACTATCATATTGCTGGTCGTGGGATTTCGTGCAGCCATACAAGACGTATCAGGCAATGGATGGGGCTTTGCGAAAAGGGCAGGCGCGCTTTTCACTATTCCAATGCCATTTGCCTTTCACATGATGGTAATTGACGTAACGTACCACACCGGAATGCCTCCCGAATCACTAGCCTATAAGATGCTAACAGCGAATATGTGGGCTGTATTGGCTGCTGGGTGTCTTTCAGTAGCGTTTGGATTTTATCTATTGATCGCAAGGACAGATGAACGGAGCACTTTCTGAAATGGTGAACCCTGCTTTCATGCTTTCTTGCAAGTGCATGAGTCAGATCCGCTTGCAAATTCGGTGCTCACTTTGGACTTCAGTAATGCTCTTACTACTGATCCACAGCAGAAACCTTTGCGCACGTGATTCAAGCGACGTTTATACCTCGACCATCGAGCCGATCTTCCGCGCGAATTGTTTTTCGTGCCACGGTGCGGAAAAGCAAAAGAGCGAACTGCGATTGGATTCTGCCTCCGGCGTGATGAAGGGGGGACTCACCGGCCCCGCGATCATTTCTGGCGATCCCGATTCGAGTTTGCTGATTCAGGCTGTAAAGCAGGCTGGCGATCTCAAGATGCCGCCCAAGGGAAAACTCAGCGATGCGGAAATCTCTGCACTCGTGGAGTGGGTGAAATCGGGCGCGACGGTTCCCGAAACCTCCACCTCTGATGAACCCGCAATTTCGGCTGAGCAACGCGAATCCCAATGGGCTTTTCAACCTCTTACGCACCCAGTTCCTCCCGAGATTGCTGGATCAACTTGGTCGGAACAACCGATTGATCGGTTTATTGAATCTCGGTTGCGGACTGAAGGTCTTACACCGTCGCCACCTGCGGATCGGACGACTCTCATTCGAAGACTCACGTTCGATCTAATTGGTATGGTTCCAACACCGGAAGAAACAACCGCGTTTATTGCCGATGAAAGTCCCGACGCGGTCGAGCGATTGGTGGACCGCCTTCTGGCCTCGCCGCACTATGGCGAACGTTGGGCGCAGCATTGGCTCGACGTCGTGCGGTTCGCTGAGACGAACGGATTCGAGACGAATACTCCGCGCCCGAGCGCATGGCCGTATCGCGATTACGTCATCCGCGCGTTCAACGAAGATAAACCCTACACGCAATTCATCACGGAGCAATTGGCGGGCGAGACGATGGGTGCCGACGCTGCGACGGGGTTCATGGTCGCCGGTGCGTGGGACGAAGTTAAAAGCCCCGATCCGGTTCTCACCGCGCAACAACGGACGGATGAACTACACGACATGGTCTCGACAACTGGCGCGGCGTTTCTGGGACTGACGGTCGGATGCGCGCGTTGTCACAATCACAAGTTCGATCCAATCTCGCAGCGCGACTACTACTCGATGCAAGCGGTTTTTGCGGGAGTCGAGCATCGCGAACGTAAGCTGAAACCACCCGATTACGAGGTTCGGCTTGCGCAGGCGGCGGAACTACGCCCGAAGATTGACGCCATAGACGCGAAGCTTTTGAAATTCGAGCCTGTCGCGCGACCTGAATCTACGCCGGAACCCGGATCACTTCGTCCCTCCGTTTCGGCGGAGTATAACGTTGAAAGATTCGAGCCGATTGAAGCGCGATTCGTTCGATTCACCGTTCTTGAAACGAATCAATATGAGCCGTGCATTGATGAACTGGAAATTTACGCCGAACGCACCGCTCCGGATCAGCCGCTACGAAACGTCGGCTCGGCGTTTGTCGGTGGAAAGGCGTCGGCTTCGGGAACCTATCCCGGTTCGACGATCCATCTATTAAAGCATATTAATGATGGAGGTCACGGCAACAGTCGGAGTTGGATTTCCAACGAGACCGGCAAAGGTTGGGTTCAGATTGAATTGGCGGCTCCGACGCGGATTGACCGAATCGTCTGGCAACGCGACCGCGAGGGTAAATTCAAGGATCGGCTCGCGACGCGTTATCGCATCGAAGTCAGTCGCTTTCCGCCCGACGCGTTCGTCGAAGGGTTGAACCCGTGGAAGGTCGTAGCTTCATCAGAAGATAGAAAACCCTACGACAAAGACGCCGAAACTCCGGGAAGATTTTCCGACTTAGGACTTCCATCGGCGGAGTCGGAGGAACTTGTCGAATTGCTCCTTGCGCGGAAGCAGTTGGATAATCGCCGCAAGTCACTCCTCGAGTTTCCGGGAATTTACGCGGGCGATTTTACCGATCCCAAACCGACACGGATGCTTCATCGCGGCGATCCGATGCAGCCGGGCGATGAAGTCACGCCGGGCGGGATCGGAGCGGTAGTTCCGAAACTGGAACTTGCGACGGATGCGCCCGAACGCGAGCGGCGACTGGCTTTGGCTCGCTGGATCGCTGATCCGGCCAACCCGCTCACAGCGCGGGTGATGGTTAATCGAATCTGGCAGCACCACTTCGGTCAAGGAATCGTCGCAACGCCGAGCGATTTTGGCGCGAATGGCGTTCGGCCTTCACATCCCGAACTGCTCGATTGGCTTGCCTCGGAATTTATTTCTCGCGGGTGGAGCGTCAAGGCGATGCACCGGATGATCGTGTTGTCGAGCGCGTATCGTCAATCGAGCGCGCCGCGAAGCGATGGACTCGCACGCGATGCCGGTTGTAAATTGCTTTGGCGTTATCCGCCTCGCCGTCTCGACGCCGAAGCCATTCACGATTCGATTTTAGCCGTAAGTGGAAAGCTTGATTTGCGCTTCGGCGGACCGGGTTACAGTCCCTTCGAGCCGAATGATAATTATGTGCGCGTGTATAAACCGCTTGCCAAGTTTGGTCCTGCGCAATGGCGACGGATGATCTATCAGACCAAAGTGCGGATGAGAACGGATGGAACGTTTGGAGTTTTTGATTGCCCCGATGGCGGCCAGACGATTCCCAAGCGGACTCTTTCGACGACGCCGTTGCAGGCGCTCAACATGATGAATAGTCCTTTCATTGTGCAGCAGGCCGAGCTGTTAGCCGAACGATTGAAAGCGGATGCAGGACAAGATGCCAACGGGCAAATCGTAAGGGCGTTTCAGTTGGCATTCAATCGTGCGCCGGATGCAGACGAAGCACGCGCCGCCCGAGAATTGGTTTCACAGGAAGGGCTGGCCGTATTATGCCGCGCGCTACTCAATACTAACGAATTTGTGACGCTCAACTGAGGCAATGAATGAACCGATTTTCTCCATTATCCGGCGCTGGAAGACGGCTTATGGATCGCCGTGAGTTTTTACAGGCAGCGGCGACAGGGCTTTCCAGTCTTGCGCTCGCAGCGTTGCTATCAAAAGACGGAACACTCGCGCGGGCGGAAAATATAGCGTCGGAAGATCATGCTCCGATCAGACCAGCCATTCGACCCGATGCGCCGCTCGCATCCCGACCGCCACATTTTCCGGCTAAGGCGCGTCGCGTCCTTGTCATATTTTGTTCCGGTGCGATCAGTCCGCTCGATACATGGGATTACAAACCGGAACTCATTCGCTTGCACGATACTCCAATGCCCGGCTCGTCGGGTCTCATCACGTTTCAGGGCGAGAATGGCAACCTCATTCGCAGTCCGTGGGAGTTTAAGCCGCGTGGTCAGAGCGGAAAAATGGTTTCTGAACTTTTGCCGCGGCTTGCCGAAATGGCCGACGACTTTTGCTTCATCCATTCAATGACGGCCAAAAGCAATACGCACGGGCCGGGCGAAAATCAGATGAGCACTGGATTCACTCTTGATGGATTTCCGAGCATGGGCGCATGGGTTTCGTATGCGCTCGGAACCGAAGCGGATGATCTTCCCGCGTTCGTTGCGATTCCCGATCCGCGCGGAGTGCCGCAGATGGGACCGAACAATTGGGGTTCGGGATTTCTTCCGGCTGTGTTCCAAGGGACGCCGTTTAGCGCGAAAGAGCCGATTCCGAATTTGGATCGCCCACGCGAGATTTCGGAAGGAGCCGAACGTTCGACTCGCGACTTTCTGAAAATCTTGAACGAAAAACATTTAGAGCGATTCCCCGGCGAAGCCGATCTTGGAGCGAGGATTGCGAGTTACGAGCTTGCGGCGAAGATGCAACTCCGCGCGGCAGAAGTGGGCGATCTTTCCAAAGAGTCTGCGGCAACACTTGCAGCTTACGGAGTGGAAGATGCGAACAAGAACAAGGCGGGCTTTGCGCGCAATTGCCTGCTCGCGCGGAGGCTTTTGGAACGCGGTGTTCGGTTCGTCCAACTTTTTAATGGCTCTTATGCGATGGGCGAGGGAGTCGGCAATTGGGACGGCCACAAGGATTTGAAAAATCAGTATGACGTCCATGCGCCGATCCTTGATGCTCCGGCAGCGGCGTTGTTGACTGATCTCAAGCAGCGCGGACTCTTGGATGATACGCTCGTGCTCTTCACGACAGAATTCGGGCGAATGCCAACGTTCCAAAAGGGCGCAATGGGGCGCGATCATAATCCCAAGGGCTTTACGGTTTGGATGACGGGCGCGGGAGTTAAGCGCGGTTTTTCATACGGCGCGACGGACGAATTCGGGTATCAGGCCGTCGAAAATCCGACGACGATTTATGACCTTCACGCCACGCTCCTTCATCTCTTGGGATTGAATCACGAGCGGCTAAGTTTTTATCACAATGGCATCGAGCGGCGACTGACCGATGTGCATGGACGAGTGGTGAGTGAGATTTTGGCCTAGATCGTCAGGTCACGGCGGAATGTTTTTCGTAAACTAACGGCGGGAAAATGAGTGTGAACATCGCGCCGCCTTGGGGTGCGTTTTCCGCTTTGATGGCTCCACCGTGAATATCGCGGACGATGGTGCGAACCCAATTGAGACCAAGCCCTTCGCCCTGACCTTCGCGTCCGACGGAATAGCCGAGCTGAAAAATCTGCTCGATGGTTTCGGGAGAGGCGAGAGCGCCGGATTCGTCGCGAATGCCGCAGCCCGAATCGCGAACTGTGACGGTCAGCGATTCCGCGCCGTCGGAGGAAACGATATGGCCCGTCGCGACGGTAATCTCGCCTTGATCGTTTCCATCGCTCCCGCGCCGAATGGCATCCACCGCATTGGAGAAAAGATTGAACAGTGCGAGTTTGAAGAGGCGGGGGTCCACGCGAAATTTCGGCGCCGCGGGATCGGGCTGCTCGATGATCCGAACTTTTTCAGAAGTCGAAAGCCTGAAGAGTCGAACCGTTTCCGCAACGAGAGGATTGGGTTCGTGCGTTTCGAGAGTCGGTTCTTTTAAGTAGGCGTAGGCGCGATAAAGGTTAACGACCTCTTGCAGAAATTTGGTCGAATCGAGCAGGCCTTGGAGAGACTCGCCGAGAATTTCGCGCTTGGGTCCGCTATTCGGAATTTCGCCCGAACCGACAATTTGTGCTAGCGTCATAAGTTCGAGTTTGCTCGTGGCGATGATGTTGGTGAGATCGTGTCCGAGATTGCGCGAGAGGTTAATCCCCGCGCGGTCTCGCTCGCGAGTCAAGGCTCGGTTGCGCGACGTCAATGTTTCAAGTCCGCCGCCAATGACTCCCGCAAAACGCTTGAGCAGCCCGAGCGAGGAGGTCGGATCAGGCGTCCGTCCCGATGCGTCAAGCGCGAGCGCGATGCCGTAGCTAATCCCCGGACGTTCAGGGTCGTTCAATCTGCAAATGACGAGAGACGGAAGACCGTGCTCTTGTGATGGCTTTAAGGTTCGGGGTTCGCTGGCGCCTGTTGAAAGAATTTCAGCCAATGAGTTGATAAGCGCGGAATCCAGCGCCTTAGTCTCGGTTGGAAAACTATGCAATTGAGCGCGGCCGGTCGGGCGAAGTTTACCAGGACCCTCTTCAGCAAGTTCGAGGCAGGCGGTTAGATGCGCGGCTCGTTCTTCGACGAGTTCGCGACACGCGGTTCGCACCCATTCCCAACCGCTGATGGGAGTTCCAGCGGCCAATCGCGGATTGTCGCTCGTTCAGACGCGACAAAGAGGCGAAACGAGCCATATCATTATAGAGACGTTCGAGGCGCGAAGTGGGTGATGGGATGAATCGAGTCGCCTTGGCCGTCGAGTCTTCGATGCTGGCGATCACGTTGCGCACGGGAAGGACGAGCGTCCGGATGAAGATGAGGGTGAAGGCCAAGAGCAAGAGCGCGATGTAAATCGTTATTCGGCGATAACCGGAAGTTAGGTTTCGTAAATCGGATTCAAGCGCTTTCAGTTTGTCGATACGCGATAGAAGCGCATCTATCTCGGCGGACGGCGCTTGAATAGATTGGAGTCGTTTGATTTCAGTTTCAAGATAGCCCGAATTCGTTGGAGGCGTGGTGACGTACATCCAGACGGTGTTGCGCCCGCCCGGCGCGTCGAAATCACGGACGCGCTGATTGGAAAAGCGGCGAATCCAAAGGCAGTTAGAGAAATCGTTAAACTGCTCGAACTTATCTTTCTGTTCGTCGAATATGAGTTTGCCGTCGTGCAGCTTGATAACGACTCGGTACACGGCATCGGGACCTTGGACGACCTGATGCGCGGCTTTCTTTAGCGATGCAAGCGTCTCATCGCGAACGGTTCCCGATTGGACCTCATTCGCCCATTGATCTACGACCGACATGAAACCCGGTAATTCATGGGGAAAGAGATGTGTAACATTAAATGGGACGTAGAGCCTCTGCTTTTCCTTCTGATAAATCAGCTGGTCAATTCCAATGCCGAAGCCGATGACGGCAATAACAAAGAGCGCCCACGTCACGAGAAGGATGCCATTGCGCTTGAGAAATCGGGGCGTCATCAGAGCGAGACTAGCATGGGTCGAGGCGATTCACCAGAGCGAGGCATGCGCCGACGTTCCGACAGAAAAGCATGAGATTTTGCCCTAGCGTTGACTTCTCTTTGTAGCGACGATACCGCTTGGATGATCCGCGCGAATGACTTGGGCATCGCGGACGAATAAGGAGCATGATTCGTGAATCTGTATCGTTGGGCTTGGATTCTGGAACTTAGCGTTTTGACAATGGCGCCGAGCTTATCTTACGCCGCCGCGCCCGGTGTATCCCCGGGACGGACCCAAACTACGGTTGAGCGAATGACGATGCCGCGATTGGCCGCGCTCCATGCCGATGTCGAGGCGATCAAAGCAAAGCGGAAGGATGTTGAACTGAAACTTGGTCTCAACGACTACCACTGCATTCTTCACGCGCACGGCGAGGATTCGCAGCACACGGCGGGAACGCGCGCCGAGATGCTTGTGGACGCGAAGAAAGTCGGTGTGGATTGTATCATGCTTACCGATCACTTTCGTCCTCCGAAGGATTTCATTGACGGCACTTGGCGCGGACTCTACGAGGGGGTGCTATTTATCCCCGGTTCCGAGACGCACGATTGCCTCATTTATCCCGATCGCTCGATCATGGATAAGATGGAACTTCCCAAGCCGGAATTCATTAAAGCGGTGACGGAAGGTGAGGGGTTGATTTTTCTTTCACATCTTGAAAGCAAAGTGGGTCACTCAATGGACGGACTCACGGGAACGGAAATTTATAACAATCATTACGACGCAATAGACGACGCGGCGATGATGATGGGACTCATCCAGAAAATTTTGGATCCTAAGGCCGCCGCCGAGCTTCAAGCGGGACTTGATCAATATCCTGCTGAACTTTACGCCGCGCTTGTGGATTATCCGCAGCTTTATCTCAAGCGATGGGATGCCGAAACGCAGAAGCAGCGGCTTGTGGGAATTGCCGCGAATGACTGCCACCATAATCAAGTTTATATCGTAAAATAGCTGGACGCCGAGAATGTCGGCGTTGGAACCATCGTGGATCCTGATGATGGGCTGCGCAAAATGCCGCTTGCTCCTCGTCCGGCATTGGCTGAAATGGCGAAGGGAAAAAAGCCCGGCGACATCTTGATTCGGCTCGATTTCGACCCCTATTTCCGATCGTTCCTGAATTGCTCGACTCACATTTATGCGCCCGAGTTGACCGAAGCGGCGATCCGCAGCGCCCTCAAGGCGGGTCATGCTTATGTGAGTCACGATTGGCTCTGTACGCCGACCGGTTTTGCCTTTGCCGCGATGAAGGACGGAAAAATTACCGGTATCATGGGCGATGAAGTTCCTGCCGCTGATGCGCCGAAGTTGGTCGCTGAATTCCCTAATGAATGCGAAATTCGAATTATCAAGAATGGCGCGCTGTTCAAGAGCGAGCGCGGACGCAAAATCGAGGTCGCGCCCGACGGTCCCGGCGTCTATCGGGTCGAAGGCTGGCTCGACGCCGACGGCGAGCAACGGGCGTGGATTTATTGCAATCCGATCTACGTTCGATAAGAAGTCCGATCAGACGAAAACTTTTCCTTAGCCAATCGCCCCGTTCATTTTCATAATCCTTCATGGGTCATACTCGCTCACGAATCTATGCGGTTTTGATTGTCCTCTACACGTTGGCGGGAGTGGGATTCGATCTTGCAGTTTTGGGGAGCTATTTTGGCATCAAGTCATTAACCGTGCCTGCGATTGCCGACGTTTTGGATCGTGGAGAGAATTCGATTCTTTATTTGATCGGATTCTTCGTCGTCCACTTTTCTGTCGGCGCGCTTATTTATCTCATCAGCCTCGATCCCTTCCGCGCCGACCGACCTTGGGGGCTCGTCTATTTTAATTTCTTCCCGGTGACTCTTTATTTGAGCGCGATTTTTGTTCCCCTTGTGGTGGATCGGAATATTCTGAATCCGCTGACCATGATTTCTCTGTTCGTCATTGCGTTCGGGTTGCCCATCGCCCCGTTTATTTTGGAAACCATGCTCGCGCGGACGCTCCTCGCGCTGGGTCGTCGGTTTGATGAAAAGGGGAAAAATAACGCGGCTTATTTTTGTCTCAAGAACAGTTTGCGATGGCGGCCATCCGTTCATGAAACCGCGAGACGTGCCGGATTGCTGCTGATGGAAACCGCGCGATATCAGCCAGCGCGGAGTCTGCTCGAACGATTGGAGCCTGTGGCGGCGATTCAAGATTGGGATGTCATCCGCGCGCTTGAGAAAGTGTATTCGTCGCTGGGTGAACCTCTTCTTGCGCTTCGCTGCATTCAACGCCAGCGCGCCTTGAGGCCAGCGACGCGGGGGCTCGATCAGCGATTGCTCGATCAGTGCCTTGCTCTTGAACAATGGCACGACGCCATCGAGCTTTTGGAATCCGACCCTGCGCTGATTGACATTGAACGCATGAATTTGCTCCAGCAGCTTCATGCGAAGATCGGCCAATTTAGCAAGGCCGCTGAATGGACCGCGAAGATGAGCGAGCGCGAGCCTGCGCCGTTTGTCCGCTCAACCGCCGCGCTCGGAGAGTTGCTGAAACGCCAGCCGGAAAATCTCGACATCATGATTGCCCTCGGGCGGCTGCTGCAAAAGACAAACATCACGGAACGAATGCAAACAGGCGCCACGCACCTGGAGCGCGCGCTCCAGCTTGATCCCTCGCGGCTCGATTTGCACAGGGAACTTGCCGAGTATTATCGGATTTCGTTGCAGAATCCCGAAGCCTCGCAACACTACCATGCATTGATTGAAGGAGGCGACCGCGAAGCCGATACCTATCTGGGCTACGCGGAAATCCTGAAAGCCGATGGTCACGAGGCTGAAGCGGAGAACGTCTTTGCGAAGATGCGTGAGGCCTGTCCCGATGATTGGCGAGGTTATCTGCGCGGAGCGGAAATTCACTTTATCAATGGAAAGCTAAAGGAGGCCGCCGAGCTTCTTGCGCTGGCCGAGCCCCGCACACCGGAGAGCGGGAAGCTTGCGGTCAACATGCTCGCCAAGAAAATCGAGCAGCGAGCGCAGGAGCAAAGCCTGAAAGCGATTCAGGATGAACTCGCCGAACTGGGCGGCGATTCACGCAGGCGGCTTCAATATGTGGAAAAGCTCATCGCGCTTGATCGCGGCGATGAGGCCGTTGAGGAAAGCGACCGACTCATCCAGCAAGATGCCGCATTGCTTCCGCAGGTTCGCGAGACCATTGAGAAGGGATTGAAAAAGGTCGTGCACGGCTATCGCCTTCGCGATTTCTTAAGCGACCTTTTATTTCGCGAGGGCCGTTTCGACGACATGATCCGGCTGTATAAAGAAATGGCCGTCGAATCGCTTAATCCGGAAAAGACGCTCGAAGAAGGCTACCGGAAAATTCTTTTGCGCGAGCCTAACCATGCGGCCACACGACTCGCTCTCGGCGAACTCTTCATGAAAACCGAGAACGGGGCGGGCGCGCTCGAAGCCTACGATCCGCTCGTGCTGAATAACGCGGATGAACTTCCCCTCGACGTCAAATTGCAATGGGTTGAAGCGGCGTTCAATGCCGGTCGGCGCACTGAAGCTCGTGACCGCGGCATGGCGTTGCTTTCCTTAACGCAAGATAATCTTCAATTTCGATTGCTCGTCATCAGAATTCTAGAAGACTGCGGCGAGTATCAAAGAGCTTACGAAGTTTATCGCGAGACGGATGCGCTCTTTCCGGGCGATGAGACCCTCCGCCGCATGAAACGCACCGTTGCGGGCAACAAGCAGCGCGATCGAATGGAAACGCTTGTTAGGATGGAGGCGGAAGGCAAATTAACGCCCGCGCTTCATTTTGAAAAAGCCGATCTGCATCGCGAATTCGATCAAACTCATCAGGCGATTACGCATTATCAGCGCGCCGCCGACGATCCCGAACTCGCCGATCTTGCGATGACCAAGCTCGCGATTTGCCTTTGCGACCGGCGGTTGTTTGACCTCGCCGATGAGACGCTCGACAAGATGACCCTCACCAAAGAAATCGCCGCGAAGCATCCCGAACTCAAGGGTATGTATTATTGGATTGCGGAGACGCTTGAGGTCGAACTCTTCAAGCCCGCCGCGCTTAAATATTTCAAACGCCTCTTCGCGGTGGATGCTTCCTTCAAAGACGTCGTTGTGAGGCTGGAGAAACTCTCGGCGAAATAATTTCGCCGAATCTATTTAAACGCGACGGCCTGAATTTCACCGCGTGCATAGCGATTTTTCATTTCGAAATGGCGGATCTTTCCGCTTCCCGTGCGCGCGATCGTTCGCGGCGGGACGAGGAGAACGTCGCCGGGAGCGACGGCTACCGCGCCTTTTGCGGCGATGGCGATGGCGTCAATCAGGCGCGCGCGCGCTTCGGTCGAGTTGGCATCCTCCGGTTTTACTTCCGCAATGACCGCGATTTCTTCAGTTCCCAGGGACTCATCGCGCACAAACCCGACGGCGGCGGATAACCTGATTTCTGGGATTTGTTCCACGGCCTCTTCGATCTCGCGCGGGGCGATCAGCGAACCGGAACGCTTTATCATGGCTCGCTTGCGCCCCATGATATAAAGCCGACCCTCTTCATCCAATTTTCCGAGATCGCCAGAGTAAAACCAACCATCGCGAATGGAATTTGCCGTGGCCTCGGGATCATTATAATAGCCGGCAAACATGGACGGGCTGCGTATGACGAGTTCTCCGACACCGTTGGGAGGCAGATCGCGCCCTTCTTCATCCACAACGCGCACTTCAATTCCCTTATAAGGCGGGCCGCAACAAACATTGCCCTCGGCATCGGCATGCAATGGGGTGCCCGGACGCATGGTCGAAACGCCAACAGCCATCTCGGCCATGCCATAACAGGGTTGAATGATGTTTTTCAAGCCGAACTTTTTTTCAAACTCCTCGATCGTTCCTTTTCTTACCGGTTCTCCGCCGTTGATGCTGTACCGGAGCGAGGACAAATCCAACCCCTCGGCATTCACCAAACGTCCGGCGATGCGATAGCTAAAATCGGGACCGCCGCTGCAGGTTGCGCGCACACGAGAAATCGTTTCAAGCCAAGGGCGAAAATTCCGCACGGTTGCTTCCATGACATGAGAGCAAATGCCTAACTGGACGGGATAGAGCAGAAAAAAGATCAGCCCCAAGTCGTGATAAAAGGGAACCCAGCAGACCAGCGAGTCGTCGGGGGGCTTAAAATGGAAGGCGTCATTCATGGCCTTGTTGTTTTCAAGGACGTTTCGGTGCAGGAGGATCGCCGCGCGTGGTTCTCCGCTCGTGCCCGACGTGAACTGAAAATGAGAAACGTCATCGCCCGTTGGAAATTCTTCGGCTGCGAGAACGAAGGAGGACGCGTCTTTCAAGTCATCCGGCGTCAGGAATGTGATCGGATATTCGTGGGTCTCCGCGCGCAACCCGGCCAAGACCTCTTCCGATCCGAGGACGAATCCCGTTTCGGTTTGTTTGAATCGCGCCATCAGCGTGTGGGGAGGAAAACCAGGATTAACGATCTGGGGAATTGCGCGGAGGAGTTGCAGCCCAAAAAAGGTGTAAATAAGTGCAGCTCCATTGGGCATCGGCAATCCCACTCGGTCGCCTTTCGCAACGCCTGCCCTGCGGAATCCCCCGGCCATTTCGAGAGCGCGGTCGCGCAGGTTGCGGAAGGTGATCTCCTCGCCCGCGATACAGAACGCGAGTGCGTCGGGGGATTCCTCCGCCCGGTTGAAAAGACAATCCAGAACGGTGTTTTCTTCGCGTAGGTTCAACATGGCGGGAAGCATCGTATCATGTGTCGGGGTAATCGCAAGACCGCGAGTCGTACCCCGACACATTTCTTTCTTTGCCCTCTTCGCGTTCTTTGCTGTTAAATCCCCACGATGGTCTTATTCTGAGCGCGTATAGGAAGACTCTATGCCTCAACCCGACAAGAACTTTTGGACCGAATTCGCCAAGTCGCATGAAGACGCGTGGTGCGCCGCGCTCTCGCGGCTCATTCAATATGACACCGTGAGCGGAAATCCCGAGCCGCGCGCCCATGCCTATTGGCGCGGAAGAATCGCCGAGGGATTTGGCTACCTGCATGCCCTCGCGCGCGAGCATGGTCTCGTAACGCGCTATTATCCCGACCGTGTTTTGGTCATTGAGATGCCGGGACCGAAGAACGCCCCCGTGCTTGGATTCCCAATTCATTTGGATGTCGTTCCGGCGGGCGAAGGTTGGACCCGGAGGCCATTCGGAGGCGAGATTGCCGAAGGAGCGATTTGGGGTCGCGGCGCGCAGGACGATAAAGGCCCGATCATTCAGGTTCTCTTCGCGCTGCTCGCCGCAATGCGGTGGGCCAAGGAATCGAACAAAGGATTTCAAAAGACGATTCGCATCATGATCTTTTCGGAGGAGGAGGTCGGGCAGTGGGACGACATCCCGTTCTATTTCGAGCGAGAAGCGCCTCCCGATTTTTCCATCGTCCCCGACGCCGATTTCCCGATCACCAACGGTGAAAAAGGTTTCGTGAATATTGGCCTCAAGTTTGCGTGGCCCGCCGATCTCGGAAAAGGATTTGAAATTCGCGCGGGCGAACGCGCCAACGTCGTCCCGGCCTTGGCGACTCTGCGGGTTCCGGAAGGAATTTCGGGCGGCGCTTCCGATGGTGCATTACTCGATGCGATTCATCCCAATGCTCCGAAGAAGCCGGAGACCCGCCGCGAAAACGGCGAACTCGTCGTTGAGTTTCATGGCGTCGGCGCGCACGGTTCGCTGCCACACAAAGGGCACAATGCCGCGACCGACGCATTGGCGTACGCCTCGCGATTGCCCGGTCTTGCGGGTCATCCCGCTTCACAAGTTTTCGCATGGCTATCTCGCGCCGCCGCGTCGCTCGATGGAAGTTTTCTGAATATCGCGCATCGGCACGAAAAAGTCGGCTCGACAACTGTGAATTTGGGAGTGCTTAGCGTCAACGGAACAGGCGGCTCGGCGATTCTGAACATCCGCAATCCGATTGGACTTCCATGCGCTGAGGTCGGATCACGCGTGAATCGCCTCGTGCAAGAATTGAAAATGGAAGCTGGTTTGAGCGAAGCGACGGCGATTCCCGATCGCGAAGGACGCGAACCGATCTATGTGGATGCCGACCGATTCGCGGATTGGATCGTGCCGATGCGCAGAGCCTACGAAACGACAACCGGTCGCGAGGCGACACTGCAAACCATCGGCGGGACGACCTTCGCGAAGGCGTTTCCCAACGCCGTCTGTTTTGGGCCAGTGGATATCAATGAAGAGACAGAGCTGGCGCACCAAGCAGATGAGCGAGTAACTCTCGCCGCCATGCGCCGCAATATTGAAATCTATGGGCGGACGATCATCGAGTTAGCCTTGTGAGTTGCAATTAATGTCCGGTGTCGCACAGTCCATCTTTTCTGCGCTCGCGGCAAAGTTCACCCGCGGCGGCGCAACACGGCAGATTTTTCTTTGCGCCGGACCCGATTGCTGCAAACCCGAGCAAGGCGAAGCTTCATTCAAAGCGCTGAATGAAGCCGTTGCTCAATTTGTCGGAAATGAATCCGGCGACTCAATTCGTTGCGTAAAGACGGGCTGCCTCGGAGTCTGTGGTCGAGGTCCCATCGCCATAGTCTATCCCGAAAAAACTTGGTATCGCGAAATGACGCAAGAGCGCGTCCGTCGTGTCGCCCGTGAGCATCTGGCCGAAGGCCATCCTGTCGCCGAATTCACGTTCAATCCGCCGCCCGAAGCCAAGCCGCCCATTCGGTGATGGAATTTGGTTTGAGGGAACCTTTCGTTAATAATCGCTGTCCATCAAATGTGGCGGAACGCGCCGCGTGTGCTGTAAACTTCACTGTCCGGAGGCTAAAGCCATGAAACCGCGATTTACTGCAAATATCACCTTGCTGTTCGTGCTGCTCATCAGCGCAACCGCTTTTAGCGCGGATAGTATGGATCGGGGAGGGCGTCGCGGCGCGGTCGTTCGGAGGCCAGCGGCGGGGCGGGAAGCTCGCGGCGGACACGACGATCTAAAGGCGAGGCTCGAGGAAATCGAGAAGGGCAAGGAAAAAGAGAAGGGCGGTCTGGAAAAGAAGCTCGAAAAGATCGGCGAAGTTGTTCCTCCCGGTCATGACGAAGGAAAAAAGGAAGGGTGGAAAGAGGGCGACAAGCCTCCGGGATTGGAGAAGAAGGATAAGGTTCCTCCCGGACTCGAAAAGAAATCTTCGCCAGCATCCGAGGACAAGAAATCAAATTCGCATCTTGCGCGCGAGATCAAGCATCGTCCGCGCGATTGGGAAAAATGGGATGGCGAACGTCAGGAAAAATGGGAAGGCGATATCCGCAAGGCTCGCGAAATTATTCTGAAGCGGGCTATGGAGAAAAAGCTCGCCGAGGCGGATTCCAAGCGCGGATTTGAAACGCTCGAACTCCTTTCCATGCGCGGACTCACCCCGGACGATTCGGCTTACGTCGTGGATAAATTTATTGAGCGCGGTTATCGAGGACAGCAATTTACGGATGCGTTTCAACTTTTCAACAGTGGCCTTGGCCCCGATCCCGTCGTGAGAAATGGCTTTGGCGGCGATGACGTGCGCACGCTGGTTGAGCAGATTTTAGCAAAGATCGGCGGACCAGCAGCCGTGAATCTTCCGGGCATGGACGCCCCACCCGAGGTGGTCATTGGCGATACGGTTCCGCATGCAGAGCCGGACGGCGCACCCGTTACGGCACCGCCGCCCGGGTTTACGACGCTGATTGCGATCAAAGACCTTCGACCCGTCCGCTCGCCCAAGCACGGCAAAATGCGGTAAGAATTTCTTAACCTTACTTATGCGATGATGTCGTGAATGACATTTCCATGCACGTCGGTGAGTCGGCGATCCGAACCGTTGTGACGGAACGTCAAACGCGTGTGGTCAATTCCCAATTGATGGAGAACTGTTGCGTGGAGATCGTAACAGTAGGTCGGTTTATCCACGACTTTGTAAGACCATTCATCGGTCTCGCCGTAGGAAACCCCGCCCTTGAATCCGCCGCCCGCGACCCACGAAGTGAAGGCAAACGGATTGTGATCGCGACCGTAGCCCCCTTGACGGCATGGCATGCGTCCGAATTCCGTCGTCCAGATGATGATCGTGTCGTCCAACATCCCACGTTGCTTGAGGTCCTTTAGAAAAGCCGCGACGGGTTGATCCATGCTGCGCGCCATATCGGCGTGGTCTTTGGCGAGTTCCTCGTGGCTATCCCAATTGCGTCGAGGATGGCCGTTGTCTGCGCCGCTCCAGATTTGGATGAAGCGCACACCACGTTCGAGCAGCCGCCGAGCGACGAGGCAATTGCGGCCTAGTTCGGCAGTCGGAGGCGATTCGAGACCATAAAGCGATTTCACGGCGTCGGACTCTTTCGATAGATCGAGCGCTTCGGGAGCGGAGAGTTGCAGTCGCGCGGCCATTTCATAGGAAGCAATTCTCGCTTCGAGCCGCGCATCGCCGGGGCGCTCCGTAAGATGCTCGCGATTCATGCGATTCAAAATCGTTAGCGCATCCGCATCAGCCTCGCGTGCTACTTTGAAATTATCAGGAGGAAAGAGATCGTGAATCGGCGCGGCAGAAGCGGGCTGAATCGTCGTGCCCTGACATCGCGCCGGAAGAAATCCCGAACTCCAATTGGCCGCGCCATTGGGAGCCAATCCTCTCGAATCAGGAATCACAACAAAAGCTGGGAGGTTATCGGTGAGGCTACCGAGGCCATAGGTGACCCACGCGCCCATGCTGGGAAATCCGGGAAGCACAAAGCCGCTGTTTTGCATGAACGTCGCGGGGCCGTGAACGTTGCTTTTGCTGATCATTGAGCGGATGAGCGTGATGTCATCGGCGCACGAGGCGATGTGCGGCACGAGATCGCTAATCATGAGACCCGACTCGCCGCGCGGACGGAACTCCCACGGGCTTTTAAAAATCGCGCCCGGATCGCTTTGAAAAAGTTCGACCTTGCCGCCGGGATCGAACGGCTGGCCATCGCGCTCAATCAGCGCGGGTTTGTAATCGAAGGTGTCCACCTGACTCGCCGCGCCGGACATGAAAAATTGAACGACTCGTTTCGCGCGGGCGAGGTGATGAATTCCAACGTTCAAGGCGGGATCGGATGTGGTTTGCGCGAGCAATCCTTCGGCTCCGAGCATCTGCGCGAGCGCGATCCCGCCAAGGCCACCGCCACATTTCCACAAGAACTCGCGTCGTGTGTTAGACATCGGGTTCAATCCACAAATAGAAATTCATTGGAATTCAAAACGATCCGGCACGCTGCTGGCCATCCGTGCTTGGCCGCATACTCCGACAGAGTAGTGACTTCATCTTCCGTTGCTGAGCGTGAAAGCGCGAGCATGAAAAGCTCATGAATGCGCGAGGCGTCATGATCAGCTGCGGAATCGAGTCGCGCGGCAAGATGGGTCGTTTGGCGAAGCACAAAAGGATCGTTCAGAAGCGCAAGAGCTTGAAGCGCGGTATTGGTTTCGTTTCGCGAAGCCATGTTGATATTCGGATCGGCGCAATCGAGCGCGGCCATGAACGGATCGGGAACGCTGCGGATGATGGAACGATATACCGACCGGCGCCATTCTCTAGGACCATCCTCGAAACCGACGTATCCGTAATGCGGTGAATGGTCGTCTTTGAAATCAAAAAGATCAAAAGATGGACCGCCCGCGCGGAGATCAAGGCAACCGCTGACCAATAGAATCGCGTCGCGTGAAGATTCGGCGTCCAGTCGTGTTCGGTTCATACGCCAAAGTATGCGGTTGTCGGAATCCACTGAAGCACAATCGGCGCGATGGAGGGAGGACTGTTTATAGGTGGCGCTGTTCACGATGAGACGATGAAGCGACTTGAGCGATCCGCCCGATTCGCGGAATTCGGCAGCAAGCCAATCGAGGAGCGCGGGATGCGTTGGCGCGGAACCGTGCAGGCCGAAGTCGTTGGGTGTATCCACGAGTCCCACGCCGAAATGCCAAGCCCAGACGCGATTGACGATGGAGCGCCAAGTGAGCGGGTTATCACGATGGGCGATCCATCGTGCAAGAGCCTTGCGAGCCGCACTTTCGGACTGGGCTTCTGTGAGTTCCAAATTAGCGGGAAGATTTTTTATCAGCGTGAGCGCAGCGGGTGAAATGAGTTCTCCGGGAGTCGTCACGTCACCACGATGAAGAA
>CAZPIK010000007.1:0-28324 GCA_964586185.1 uncultured Candidatus Sumerlaeota bacterium
TTTGGTCATCAATGAAATTTTCGCCGATCCGCAAGGGCCGACGGGCGACGCGAATGGCGACGGCATTCAACATTGCTCGGACGATGAGTTCGTCGAGATTGTAAACAACGGCGCGACGCCGATTGACCTCTCCGGTTGGACGCTGCGCGATTCCGCTGCGATTCGGCACTTGTTCCCCGGCGGGACGGTGATTCAAGCGGGATGCGCGGTCGTCGTCTTTGGCGGCGGAACTCCGACGGGATCGTTCGGCGGCGCGACGGTGCAGGTGTGCTCGACCGAAGCGTTGGTCTTGGGCGAACTCGGCGACACGGTGAGTCTCGTTTCGCCCGCGCTTACGACCGTCGCGACTTACACTTATGGAACGGAAGGCGGCGCGGCGCAATCGCTCACGCGTTCGCCCGACGTTACAGGATCGAATCCGCTTGTTCAGCATACATCCGCCGCTGGATCGGGCGGAACGAGGTATTCACCCGGAACGAAAGTGGATGGAACGCTCTTCTCGGGATGTTCGCTGACGCCGACGCCCTCGCCGACGACTTCACCCTCGCCGACCCCCTCTCCGACGCCGTTCAATAATTCCTCGATGCTCGGCAATTCGATTCCCTCGACGATGGCTCCAACGCAGGCGCTGCTCGTGGATGTCGGTGTGCGCAATACCGGCAATACAACCTGGACGCAGGCCGATGGATACTATCTGAAAGTTCTCTCCGATCCGTCGGGACTTATCGGCGCGGCGCAGATTGATTTCACTCCGTCGGACGCCATTTTGCCGTTCACGAATTTCCAATTCCTGATTCAAGTTACGGCTCCGGGATCGGCGGGACCGGCTTCGATTTCGCTCCGCATGTCGCAATCAGGCACGGATTTCGGCGCGACGTTCAACAAAACCGTGCAAATCGAAGTCCCGCCGAACAAGACAAAGAACTGGGCGCAATACGAATAAACTTTAGGGCATCCGCGAGGGATCAAGACGCGCTCATTTCGAGCATTTTACGGATCGGTTTTTCCGCGCGGCGGCGGAGGTCTTCGTCCATCACGAGTTCGGGCGTGCGGTCGCGCAGGCAAAGATAAACTTTTTCGAGCGTGTTGCGTTTCATGTGCGGGCATTCGTTGCAGGCACATTGATTCGTCGGCGGGCAGGGATAAAAGATTTTCTCCGGCGCGCATTCCTTTTTCATCTGATGCAGAATGCCGACCTCGGTGACGACGATGAATTCGCGATTGGGCGATTCCTTGGCGTACTTGATAAGCCCCGTCGTCGAGGCGATATGGTCGGCGTGACGCAATAGGACCTCTTCGCACTCGGGATGCGCGATGACCTTGGCCTCCGGGTGAAGCGCCTTCAGTTGCACGAGTTTGCGCTCGCTGAACATTTCGTGAACGATGCAGGTCCCGTTCCATAGGAGCATTTTTCGTCCGGTTTGCTTGGCGATATAGGCTCCGAGGTTTTTGTCGGGCGCAAAGATGATCGGTTGATCTGCGGGAATTTGCCGCACGATTTTTTCCGCGTTGGAAGACGTGCAGATCACGTCGCTGAGAGCCTTCACCGCCGCGGAGCAGTTGATATAGGTGACGACGAGGTGATCTGGATGCGCCGCCTTAAACGCCGCGAACGCCTCGGCGGGACACGAATCGGCGAGCGAGCATCCGGCGTCCATATCGGGGATCAGGACTTGCCGCGTCGGGTTCAGAATTTTGGCCGTCTCGGCCATGAAGTGAACGCCCGCAAAGAGGATGACCTCGGCCTCGGTCTTGGCGGCCTGCTGCGCGAGTCCCAGCGAATCGCCGATGTAATCCGCAACGTCCTGAATATCCGGTTCCTGATAATAATGCGCGAGCAGGACGGCATTACGTTCTTTTTTTAAACGCGCGATCTCGGCGAAAAGATCAAGCGAGGGATCGAGAGAAGGCTGCGATCTGGCTATCTGGGCAACAGCACTCATGAAGAGTATTTTAATGCCCTGTGCGCGTGATTGCACAGACTAAAACGCCTCGCGTGGGAAAATGTATTGCGAACACGGACCCTGAACATAACGTAGCCAAGAATCATAAGAAGTTCTCTTCATCTGCGTAATCTGCGCAATCTGCGGATAAAAATAAATCCGCAGATTGCGCAGATTGGGTTTAGAAGCATCAGCGGAATCAGGCTATTTTCCACTCAACTGGAAGAAGCCTCCAATCCGCCTTGTTTCTCCCGGGTTCTTCAAAGGCCAAGGCTCCGTATCGTCCAGATAAGACGCGGATTCCCCAATTCCCGTATCCTCTTGAAGTCTGTTTTGTAGAGTGAAGTATTTGTCGAATCTTCACCGCAGAAACATGGCAACATTTCTTGGTATCCCTTTGAATGAAAGTTACGGAATCGAAATTCTTAAGCGATTCGATCCTACCGGGTGAGAAATCCCACCAATATTCGTACCAAGTGTCGCGATAGTGCTTGCTGAATTTAGACAGGGTTTTGCTCATGGCTTCGCTCCGGGTTGAGTCGTAATATATGGCTATTGTTTGGATAATACGATCCATTTAAATTATCAATCCACTACTGAATGATAGGTACATGAAATCATGAAAATAGTACTTATGGCCGTTGTGCTCAGTTTGCTTTCGTCCCCAACTTTTTCCGAGGACGTCGAGGTTTATTTCGGAACGGGCGGACCGGAGACCAAAGGGATTTATCGGGCGCGGTTCGATAAGGAAAAGGGGCGACTCACTCCGCCGCAGCTCGCCGCCGAGATCGGTTCGCCGGGGTTTCTTGCGCTGCATCCGGATCGCAAAACGATTTACGCCGTCGGTCAATTGGAAATCGGGCCGTGCGTTGCGGCTTATCGGATTCTTAAGGACGGCGGACTTCAGTTTGCCAACGCCTCGGTCATCAGCGATGGCGGGGCCGCGCATATTGCGGTTCATCCGTCGGGAAAGTTTTTGCTGACCGCACAATATGGAGGTGGCTCGGTCGCGCTCTTTCCGATCGCGGCGGATGGAAGCGTCGGCGAGCAGGCGCAGGTCATCAAACACGAGGGAGGTTCTGGCGTCGTGATGAATCGCCAGGAGGCTCCGCATCCGCATTGGTGTGGATTTTCGCCCGATGGCAAGTTCGCCTTTGTTCCCGATTTGGGGATGGACAAGATTGTGATCTATCGGGTGGACGCGGCGAAACCAGCGATATCACATCATGGTTATGCGGAGGGAATTCCCGGCGGCGGACCGCGTCACATGCGTTTCTCGACGGATGGGCGATTCATCTTTCTTCTAAATGAACTCACGAGTTCGGTCACGACGTTCGCCTACGACGCATCGGCGGGAACGGCCAAGCGGCTCACGACGACGCCCTCACTGACTGAGGAAATGAAAGCGGGCGAGGTGATGAATGCCGCCTCGGAGATTCTTGTCCATCCGAGCGGGAAGTTCGTTTATTCGGCCAACCGCGGGAACGACAGCGTGACGGCCTACGCGGCGGATTCCGCGACGGGCGCGCTCTCGGTCATCGAAGTCGAACCCGTTCGCGGCGCGTTTCCGAGAAACATCAATCTCGATTTGTCGGGACGATGGCTTCTCGCCGCGGGAGCCGATTCCAATACGGTCTCAGTTTTTGCCGTTGATCCCACGACGGGAAAACTCACGTTTCAACGGGGTTCATCCATCAACGTCCCGGGGCCGATTTGTGTTTTGTTTAACGAGTGAGGCATTTCCGTCGCCCCCATTCGGGGGCTTGGATCATCTTACTCTCACGCATTTCCAGCGTTCGCTATGCTCACGCTTCGCTTTATTACGCCACCCTCTTACGAGGGTTGAAGAGTAGGAAGAGGCGTGGCTGCGACGTGGAATCGAATCCCGGAGGGACGACGTAATAACGGGAAAGGGTTTCTCGAAACAAAGAGACAAGGCTGACCGAATCCCGATTTTGCTGAATTCCTCCCAGTATCCCTTCTTCAATCCGCGGAGCGGATGGCGTAATAAAGCGAAGCGTGATGTCTCGCGCAAGCGAGACGAACGCTGGGGTTGGGCGTTCCCCTCATTCAAGCCCCGGACGGGGCGACGGAGATTTCGGCGGATCACTCGAAATTTGAAGCGCACTCTGCCTTTCCGTAGCCCCATGATTGCGATGCAATTACGGTTGAATTAGGATGAATATGATGGGAACTAGGTATTGACCATGATCCGAGCTACGAAAGTCGAAAATGGAATCATTCGGCTCCCTTCAGGCATGGACCTGCCGGAAGGAACTGAAGTGTTTTTGGATGTCCCCGATGCGCCGCCCTCCGCTCCAGCGAAATTGTTTGCGGATCGGTATGCCAAGTATATTGGCGACGCAGATGATCTTCCGACCGATCTATCCGAAAACCTTGATCATTATGTCCACGGGCGTGCGAAGCCATGAAGATGATCAACGAATTATTTTATACTTTTAGCACGATTGCCCAAGTTACAGCGAGCGCCTTGGCGTTGTTGGGAGCGTTCGTCCTTTTTAAGCTTCAGTCTCTGAATGCGGAAATCGATGTTTTTGCTTCTAAGATTTATGATCTCGGTTTGAGTGTTATCGGAGAAAATGCGCGAGAGCCTTACCATCGTAAGAATTATCGTCAGATGTTAGAGAAAATGGAAATCCAGTTAAATCGCCAAGCGGGATCGAAACTGGATTTCGAGTTAAAACGAGAAAGGCTTTTGGCTTCACTTGACCAAAGAGATGCGATCCTATTTCGATACCGAATCGCCTTCTATTTGTCTCTTTCCTTAATTTTATTTGCCGTGCTTGCGCTGATCTTGGCAGGAACTATCGCATCATCGCCGTATTGGGCTTACATATTCTCCGGAATAGGGCTGGTATGGTTAGGAGCTTGTTTGTTGAGTTTTGCCGCCTTGATGAAACAATCGTTCAATTGATACTCCATTCTCGCGTATTTCTTCGCGCCGCATTACCTCGACTCCGTTCTCAGATTATCCAAATAAAACGCCTTCTTCTCTGTTGCCATCGAGCAAAAACCGAACCAGCGGAGCGAGCGGAAGTTTTTGTCGCAGGGGATGTTTTCGTAATGACGCGCGTCTTCGCCTTCGACTTGCACGCTGACGTGATAGGTTCCATTCGCCTTTTTGCCCAAGCCCGTTTCGATCTCAAAATGAATCCAAGTATCGGCGGGCAACTTGCCCCGTTCCTCTCCACCGATTATTAGCGTGCCATCGCCGCGAATCGTGATTGTAGGGCCAGCATGATAGGGCGATCCCTCCGTGCGCCATTCGTGATAGACCGACTCGCCCGATTCAAAAAGAAGATCGAAACTCGCTCGCGCTGTTCCCGATCGATAACCCAAATCCATATACCAATGGGGATTGAACTCACGATTGAGGCCCGGCGCGTCGGTGAATTTCAAGCTTCGCTTTCCGTCCGCCGCGGTTTCTTCGGTGACGCCAATCGTTGCGCCGCCGGTTTGGCCGTTTGAAACTCCGAGCGGCATTCCCTGGTCGATTCCAACATTTTCAAACGATTCGTCGAGATTCGTCGGATCGGGCGGTCCGGCCCAAAGCGATTCGGGCTGGCGATGCTCTTCTGGATCGTCGTCCAAGGTCCGTCGTTTGGAAACTCGCCGCGGGCCGATTTCATCCAGGTCAATCGGTTGGAATCCCAATTCAAACGCCGGGGAATTGGGGGACATTTCGAAGTTTTCTTCTTCGGGGTGCGCGGGGTTTTTGAATTTAGGATCGGCAACGCGCGAGTTCCAATCCATGTCCTTTGCAGCACGCCATTCGTCCAAGGTCATGCCCTGAAAATCAATGACCCCTTCATCCGTCCGCCAGTAAATATTTCGATCCATATAAAAGTGGTCGCCGCTCCAATTGCTTCCGAGCAAGTCGCCGCCATCGAAGTAAACGATATTGCGTTCGAAGCGGAAGGAGCGGTGCTCCTCGACGCGACTGCGGATCACTTGTTCGTTTTTCGAAAAGGCGAAGATGTTGTTCTGAACGAAATTCTCCTTGCCGTAATGCTGATGGAACCCGCCCGTCTTGGTGTGATGAACGACGTTGTTCTCGATCAGCATGTGGCTTGTTCCCTCGTCGGGATAAATTCCCCAGCCGCCATAATGATAGGAATAGATGTGATGGATATGGTTGTTGCGGAGAATCGTCCCGGCGGAAAATCCGAGAGTGTAAATGGCTCCCATGTCCGAAAGGATGTCGTTACCGATGTGATGGATATGATTGAACTCGACGACGTTGCGTTGCGCCGCGCTTTCGTCGTAACCCCACGTCCAGCCGATAGAAACGCCCGTGTAACCGAAATCGGCGATCTCATTGTGTGAGATCGTGTTGTCGGAACTCTGTCCGATCCAGACTCCCTCACCCGATTCGTAAACATGGCCGCCGTTGCGAATTCGATTATCGCTGACGACGACGCGCCCCGTCGCTTCGGCGGTGGATTTCGGAATCGTCGTCTCCCCGATGCCGATACCGCCCGCGCCGAGGTCGTGGAAATGATTCTGTGTGAGCGTGATATCCTTGCTTCCGCCTTTCACGCGCAACGCGTAACCGCCGACGTGAGCGATTTCACAATCCCGCATGACGCATCGTTTTGCGCCCGCAAGTTCAATTGCGCCGGGGATGGTGTGAGCCGCCTGTGCGTCGCTATAACCTGTTGGAGGCAATTCCCAATCGGCGTGTTGGAAAGAGAGTCCCTCGAAGATCACGTCGGTGACGAATTTGTTTTGCGAGGGATCGCCCACGAAGAGAACGAGTTGCTTGAGCTGCGGCGCGATGAATTGGCTCTCGCGCTGAATTTCGCCCGCTCGCGCCGCGTATTGGACGACTTTATCAGTCTCATTCCAGAGCCATTCGCCGGATTGATCAAGCGAATCGGGTGCGTTCTCGACGTAATACCGCTGCGATTCATCCCACTGCGTGAACGGCCAATGAGCGGGGCCGGTGAACTCCACTGATTTGGCGTTCAGATCAACCGACTTGATGCGGAGCCGCGAAGTTTCCCAACTGTGAATGGCGATGACCTCGACCGATTCAAGATTGCTCCAGTTGTAGAGGTCGTTCTCGCGAAAAACAAAGCCCCGGTTGTTTCGCGTGTTCGCTTTGTCGGGTTCGACGCGACCCGCGATATTGAAGTACCCCTCATTGGGAGTACGGGCGCGGGTCAGGCGGCGACCGTCCAAGAAGAGCTGCCTAAAAGGTTTAAGCGAATGCGTATCGGTTGGAGCGCTCAAGAGTCCTTCGGCTCCTTTGCGCCAATTGCCGATCATCTTGCCGCCGGAGAAAACCGGACGATCCGCATTTCTCGCGCGATAAATTACGGGCGTGGCGGGAGTCCCGGAATCCTGCGGTTCGAGGACGAACGGTTGCGTGAGAAAATAGAGTCCTTCCTCGACTTCGACGGTAACCGCGCTCTTATCGCCCGCAGTACGCGCTTCGCGAATCCGATCCCGCGCGGCTTCAAGACTGGCGATGGGCCCATTCGGCGAAACGCGGATTTCGAGCGCAGTCAAGTTTGCGGTTGCCGAGACAATCAATGCCGCCGCGCCAAATATTAAAATCGCGCTCCATCTGGAATTGGCGCGGTTCGCTTTTGCTTTCAATCCGATCATGTGGCTCATATCCTTATTGAGTGAGGTTGCAGGCACGTTGAAATCATTAACCGCAAAGAGCGCAAAGAACGCAAAGGAAAGAACGCATGTTCGGGTCGTGAGTGATGGGCTGCGATGCGCTGTGCTTTGGTTGTGGTCGGTTCTTATCCTGCTCTCTTACTCTTCGGTGTGGGCGTTATCGGGAGACCCACCATTACCGTCCCTCGATAAGAAGCTGCTCGAAATGGTGGAAGATCCCGATCCGCGTGTACGATTCCAAGCAGCTTTGAGTCTGGGAAACATGAAGCCCGGTCAGTTTAGGGCCAGAGCATTGGAAAAAATCGCCAAAGTTGATGCCGCCGATCCGTGGGTGAGGACGGCAATCTTGAGTTCACTTGGAGACGACACGTGGATTTTTCTAAGATTGTTTATTTATAGTCAGCGCGACCTAAAACATCTGCCGAAAGGCTACGAAGAGTTGACGCAGGAAGCCGCCAAGGTCATCGGCACTCGGGGAAAAGGAAGCGAGATGTCCGCCATTCTTGGAGCATTTATTCCCTCTGGCGATGTCGTCGGGCTGATCGCGACGCTTCGCGGACTCGTTACTGGCATTAAATTAAGTGGAAGCAAAACACCTCCAGAAGTGAATCCCATTATGCTAAGTCACATGCGCAGGTGCGCACGAACCGAAGATGCTCAAGTGGCACTCGGTGAGTTCGAAAAACTAGTCGCTCCAGTAACCCTAAAGCTAAATCAGATATTGTCCGAACTTAAACCCCAAGACGACCCGGTAAAGCAGGAGAACCGGATTGGGTTACTCAATTACGTCGATGATCCCGGCGTTACGGAAGCACTGCTCGAAAAATGGGGAGGATTCGATCCAAGAGTGCGTGAGAAGGCACTGGAGGTGATTTTCTCCCGCAAGAACCGGATATCCGTTTTCCTTGACGCGCTCGAAGCCGGAAAGTTTCAGGTTTCAAAAGTTCCCGCTGGACGACGCGCGGAGTTGTTGAAATTTCCCGACGCTGTGATCGCCGAACGCGCACAGAAAATCTTTGCGAACGCCGAGGCTGCCGACGATCCCGCGCTTTATGAAAAATACAAGCCCGCGCTGGAATTGACCGGAGTCCCCGCAAAGGGAGCGGAAATCCACAAACAACGCTGCGCGTCGTGTCATCGCGTCGGCGAAGTCGGCTTTGACGTCGGCCCCAATTGGTCGGCCATCCAATCGAACGCCCCGGATCAAATCCTGACGAACATTCTTTATCCCAACCGCGCGATTCAGGCGGGCTTCACGAATTATGTGATCGAGCTTGAGGGTGGGCGAGTGGCGATGGGTCTCATCGTTTCCTCCACACCGACGGGTATCGTTTTGCGCCGCGGTCAAGGCGAAGAAGAAACCATTCTTAGGCGCAACATCAAGAGCATGTCCGATACGACGCTTTCGATTATGCCAGAGGGACTCTTCGAGGGGCTTGGTCCGCAGGACGCCGCCGATTTGTTGGCGTTCATTCAGTCGGCGTATGCAGTAAACGCGAAATGACGACGCGAAGATGGCACGAGCTCAACTTCTGAAATCTCTATTGATTGCCGTAGGCCTACTCTCGCTTGGCCTGGGCATCGTCGGAATTGCTCTACCTGTCCTGCCGACGACGCCGTTTCTTCTGCTCGCCGCCGCGTGTTTTGCGCGAAGTTCGGAACGACTTTATTTTTGGCTGCTCAGCCACCGTTGGTTCGGTCCCTATCTCCGCAATTGGCGCGAGCACAAAGCCATCACGCTCCGCGCGAAGGTGATCATTTTAATCTCGCTGTGGTTTTCGCTCGGTTTCTCAACGACGCAGGTCATCGAGGCGTGGATACCGTGCATCATCCTCTGGTCAATCGGCGCGATTATTTCCGTCTTGATTTGGAGCATCAAAACGCTCCCGCCGGGATTCGATTCGGGACGAATTACCGATCCCGATTCGATTGGAGCGGACATTCCACCGCCGGATACTACTCATCAGGAATAGAAGCCCGCGAGTTCGCTACGAAGCGCGGGGAGTTCGCCCGTCGGAATCGCGGAGCGAATTCGCTCCATCAGCCTCCAAAAGAAAGTCAGGTTGTGCAACGTCAGAAGTCGCGAGGCGAGAATTTCGTTGCTCATGAAAACGTGACGCAAATACGCGCGCGAGTAATTCCGGCAGGCCTCGCAGGGACAATCCGCCTCGATCGGTTCCGCGCTTTCGGTGTGCTCGGCGTGCTTGATGATGATGATTCCTTTGAACGTATAAAGCCGACCATTGCGTGCGTTGCGCGTGGGAACGACGCAATCGAACATATCAATCCCGCGCACAACCATATCCACGAGGTTAAGCGGCAGACCGATTCCCATCGCGTAGCGCGGCTTGTTGTCGGGGAGATGCGCGACCGAAGCCTCGAGCATTTCCATCATGAGCGGCTCCGGTTCGCCGACGCTAAGGCCACCGATGGCATAACCGGGCAATTCGATCTGCGCCGTCGCTTCCGCGCTTCGTTTGCGGAGATCGGCGAAGAATCCGCCTTGAACAATCCCGAAAAGTTTTGTCGGAAAATCGCCATGCGCGGTTTTGCAGCGATCCAGCCATCGGAGCGTCAGGCCAAGCGATTTTTCGACGCGCGCGCGCTCGGCCCCGAATTCGAGGCATTCATCGAGCGCCATCAAAATATCTGAACCAAGGCGATGTTGGATTTCAACCGCGCTTTCGGGGGTTAATTTGCAGAGTGCGCCATCGTGCGGTGAACGGAACTCAACCCCTTCTTCGCGCACCTTGCGCATTGCCGCGAGGGAAAAAACCTGATAGCCGCCGCTGTCGGTGAATATCGCGCGCGGCCAATTCATGAATTTGTGCAGTCCGCCAAGTTTTGCGATCAACTCCGAACCGGGCGTGAGATCGAGGTGGAATGTATTTCCTAAAATTATTTCGTACCCAATCGCCGCGACCTCTTCGGGCGTCATGGCCTTGACCGTCGCGCGGGTTCCGACCGGCATAAAAACGGGCGTTGAAATTTCTCGACCCGCAAGACGGAGCGTCCCCGCGCGCGCCTGCGTCTTAGGGCATCGTTCTTGAAGGGTGAAGAATGAATTTTCGGTCATTGGGAGAGGATTGCGTAATACGCTTCAGATTTTCGATTTAACGTCGTTCGCATTTGCGCCGCGTAAGAGAAGCGTTTTGGATTTCCCCTTTTCACCGGCGATTAGCGTGACTTGATTTGCCTTCAGCCCGAACGTTCTCGCGGCCCAATCAAGAATCGCGGCGTTGGCTTTTCCTTCGACCGGCGGTGCTTTGACGGCGAGTTTCAGCCGCGCGCCGTCGGGATGCGCCCATACTCCGCGAACTTCGGTCTTGGAGGCATTCGGCGAAACCTTAAGTCGCAGCACAATGCCTTCATCAGTCTCAAGCCAGCAGGAGTCAACGACGCGTTCCGGTTTCATCGCCGGGCGTATCGTAGGTTGCGTCGCACAAGCGTCGCAAGCGAAAAGGGGACACGACGATACCTAAATTGTTTCAAAATAAGCGAGGTCGCTAATGGAAAAAATTAGACATATTCAAACAGTCTCCGGGTGTATGATCTAATCTATGAAGAGTTTCAGAGCGCCAGCGCTTGTCGCGTTATTGGGTCTTGCGGGGTGGTTGTTGCGCGCCGATTGTGCTCATGCAATTTCGGTTCAACTTCAAAGCTACGCGACGGGATTCGATCAACCGATTTTTCTGACTCATACACCCGATATCAGCGGACGCAAGTTCGTCATTGAGCGCGAGGGGATCATCAGGATTATTGACGTATCGGGGAACGTCCTGCCGACTCCGTTTCTTGATATCAGCCCGACAGGGATGAACATTGTGCAGAATTTCGGTTCGGAACAGGGGCTGCTCGGCCTCGCGTTCCATCCGAATTTCGTTAACAACAAATTCTTTTACATCTTCTACACCCGACTTTCGGACGCCGCGTGTATTGTGTCGCGATTCCGCATTTCGACGCTCGACGCAAACCTTGCCGATACGACGAGCGAGGCGATCATACTGGGGCCGGTTTTCAAACCGCAGGAGAATCACAACGGCGGGATGATCGCGTTCGGTCCGCAATCGTTGCTCTTCATCAGCATTGGCGATGGCGGAGCATGTTGCGATTCCGGGCCGGGGCACTCCGAACCCGACGGCAACGGACAAACGACCGATACGCTGCTCGGAAAAATCCTCCGCCTTGACGTGGACGCCGCGTTTCCATATGCGATCCCACCAAGCAACCCGTTCGTCAGTTCAGGCGCGAGCACACGCAAGGAAATCTATGCCTTGGGATTCCGCAATCCGTGGCGATTTTCATTCGACCGCGCGAATGGAATGCTTTTCTGCGGCGATGTCGGGCAGGACTTGGTGGAGGAAATCTCCATCGTCACGCTCGGCGGCAATTACGGCTGGCGTCGGATGGAGGGAAGTTCTTGTTACAATCCCGCGATAGGCTGCCAGACCGGGAACCTTATCCTGCCGATCTACGAATATACACATGGTTACGGATGCAGCGTGACGGGTGGTTACGTTTATCGTGGTCCGGCGTTCCCTTCGCTGCACGGGCTCTACTTCCACGGCGATTTCTGCAACGGCGCGATTCGGACAACCTTGGAAACTTCTCCCGGCGTCTGGAACACCACGCTGCAATTAATCGCTCCATTCAATATCAGCTCCTTCGGCGAGGACGAGGCGGGCGAACTTTACGTCTGCGATTACGCTAATGGAACGATCTGGCGAATCATTGACGCCGATCCGCAGCCGACACCAACGCCCGCTCCCAATGCGGTGAAAAGGTGGGAGACGTACGAGTGAAACGCGACGGTCATCCTTACTTCGCGCGTTTCAATACAATCCGATGTAATGAAAATTCGTTTTTCACCGCCGCGTCATTTTTTCCTTTGATTTCAAATGTCAGCGTGTTGATCCCCCGCTCGCAATGAACAACTCCGACGGGACGTTCGATGACAATCCCTTCTTTCGCAGCGTAAGTGTCGAACGAAATTGCAATATCGCGCTGACGATTTCGCGCAAGCACCATCCCGCCATTCGGACCTTCGAGATGGGTCACAAATAGGTCGTAGTCACCTTCTGTGGGAGTTTCCAACTCGAATTTTACAAAGCCCGTCGAACCACCCGGCGTAATCGTCATGGTTTCATAAGATAGTTTCGCATTTAGATCGCGCCAACTTCCATAGTTCAGTTTCGTGCCGCTCGACATTGCGCGGACGGGCAATAACTGCAGCCAGAATTCGAGCTCCTTCGGTTCATGAACCGCGCGCAATTCAGCAGAGGGAGTCATTGCTGACTCTGGTGCGTGGTCGCCGTAGTAATACGCGGTCGAGATGTAATCCACGGGGATAGCGTTCTTTTCCGGACCGTGCTCGATGGTCAGATTGAAACTTTTCTCGAACGAGAATTTATCGCCGATGAAAAGCCGATACGCGCCCGTGCGGGCCAGAGGAATCGAATAAGTTAGACATCCGTGCGTCGGCAGCGACTTCGTTTCGTCCCACCGATCCGCGAGCGCATACCACCCGCCGTTGAAGGCGTCTTCGGAGCCTGTTCCATGTGCGCGCAGCTCGCCATCTACCGTCGTGACGTCGTCGCCTTCGAAAAAGATCGTCATCCCGCGATTTAAGCTTTGTGCTTGGAGGTTGCCGCCGACGTAATGCCCACGTCCCACGGCGTCAAGCAAGAGATAGGGCTTACCTTCCGCCGGTTTCTCGCGCCGCCAGACCGAATAGAATCGCCCCTCATTCGGTAACCGCGGCGCAGCGACGAACCGTACTGTCGAATCGAGAATGATGGGTAACGCAGTATCGTTTGATGCCTCGTAGCTGATTTCGAGCTTCGCCGAGCGATCAAAGGGCATCGGAAAATAGCAGTAGCCTTCGTTTTCGTTCGTTCCGATAAGCAACGAGCGACCGGCGGGTTTGCCGAAAGCGTAGCTCAGAAAATCGGAAACTGGAGCTTGGATTGCAGGCTGAGATTCCCCATCCCACCACGCGCGGAGGATAAGACGACTGAAATCACTGCCGAAAGCCGACGGTGGAGAGAGTTTGATCCCGACAATTCGACCGCCCGTTCCCGAGCCGAAGTACGATAGCGGGTTCAGACTCGAAAGTTTTCCGCCTCGTTCGAAGAGCGTCGCTGATTCGCCCGGCATGAGACGAACTTGTCGTGCAACGGCTTCGATTTTCGATCCCGGCGGCGCGACGGGGCATGACATATCTTCACCGAAATGCGACCACAATTCGCAGGCCGATTTCAGCAATACCTTTTCGGTTTCTCGCCATTCGCGCGGATACGATTCGGTTGTCTCGCCTTCGGCCAATTTACGATACTGAATTTGATGAAACTGGATCATCGGACCACGATAGACAATTTTCAGCGACTGTTTGTAGGGGATCGGAACGTAACAATAATATCCGCCGACTTCGTGACCCACGACGGGTGCGACGAATGGAAAAGTCTTGCCCGAAAATAAATCCATGAACGGGATGCGAATGCGCGGTTCGGTCTCGCCGTCGAAGAAGAATTCCACGATCTTGTCTGTCGGCGTCGGAGTCCAGATGCGATGGACGACACCGGGGCCTTTCAAATCCGCAAGGACGAGATCGTTTCCCTCCTTAGCAATGAAAGAATACTTCCCACTGAACCCGTCGTCATTGCCGCCCGTGCGGTCATAACTGGAAACCATTTCAACGCGGCTGTTTTTTCGGTATTCGGGAAGGCGATCGAGCCGTGAGAGAAGTTCGAGTTCATTCTTGAGATCAGCCCACGCGAGTGTCCGCGGCAAGCAAATGAAAACTGAAACGATCCCAACCCAAATCAATCTCATAACTTCTCCTTTAGAGCCTCAAATCTTTTTACCAGAGGATTTAAGCAAAGACGGTGAAGCGCGCAAAGGAAGAAATGTTATGCGGCCTGCAACGGCTCCAAGCACTCCGGATCGTCATTTCGCGGACTATTCACACGTGTGCTTACAGCATAGGCGGTCAGTGCGTCATCCGCGTAGGGCTTCAGCCACGGCTGCAATTTGACCGCATCGCGCATTTCGGGATCGCACCACGTAGCATACTGCTCGGGATCAAGAATCACCGGCATCCGATTATGGATCGGACGCAAAACATCGTTGGCTATGGTCGTAAAAATCGCGCACGAAACCAACGGAGCCGCTCCGCCTTCGCCGCGCCACACTTCATAGATTCCCGCGAACGCAAACGGACGCTTGTTTTTCATTCGAATGCAGTACGGTTGTTTGGCCGAACCCTCGCGCTTCCATTCGTAGAAGGCATCGGCAATTACCAAACAACGCCTTTTCGCGAACGCCTGCCGAAACATTGGCTTTTCCGCCGCGCTTTCCGAACGAACATTAATCGGTGCAGGGGAGCCTTTAGTATCTTTTACAAAATGCGGAACCAATCCCCACTGTAAAAACGCAAATTTGGGATGCGGTCTCCCTTCGCTCCGCCCAATCGTCAAGATGCGTTGCGACGGCGCGACGTTATATCGCGGAAAAAAATCGGGAATATCTTCGATTTCCAAATCGGGCATCGCGGCCATGAAGGCCTCGATGAGTTGATCCTTGGAGGTTTGAACCGCGAACCGCCCGCACATGAACGTCGTCCCCTGAATCTGCAACGTGACCGGGCGATGCAATTGGCGCCGGGAAAGGATTCTAAGTCCCGCTCATCCTTCCCGCAACCGCGACAAAATCAACGTATCTCTGAAACCCGCTGTTAGTTTAACGTAAGTCCGATGCCAGTCTTTGCGTTTCTATCCCGCCAACGCGCGCGGCGGCAGGGTGGCAGATCGTTTAACGCTCAATTGATATCGTGGCTGCGAATTTTTCGTGCTCCGGGATGGTGTTGGAGTGGGGCATAAGGAAGTTTTCAGGCCAGCCTAGAAGGCTCGTTAGTTACTCATACGCTTCCCAATCCTTCACGGCATTTGCCGTGGGTGTTGGAGATGGAGTGGGACTGGGGGATTCTGTTTCGGTCGGGGTTAAGGTCGGCGACTCTGAGGGAGTCGGTGACGGCGTCGGGCTTGGAGATTCCGTTTCCGTGGGGGAAGCGGTCGGGGTTTCCGATGACGTCGGTGAAGGCGTAGGGCTGGGGGATTCAGTCTCCGTTGGGGAAGCGGTTGCAGTGTCCGTTGGAGTCGGTGACGGCGTCGGGCTGGGAGATTCGGTTTCTGTTGGGGTTAAGGTTGGCGTTTCCGAGGGAGTTGGCGATGGTGTCGGACTTGGAGATTCCGTTTCCGTGGGGGATGGCATCGAGGTATTGGTAGGCGTCAGTGATGGCGCAGGTGTAGGACTCGGCGATTCGGTCGGACTGGCCGAAGGCGTCGGAGTGGGAATCCCATCAAGGCTCACACGAGTCACATCGGTCTGCGAAAGCCTCGGCAGGTAGGGGTCAGTCGTAGCGTATTTCGCGACGTAAGCCACACGCCACGGCCCACCCGTTGGGAAGAGCAGATACTCATCACCCGGCGCCATGATCCAGCGGTTCGATCCCGGCGACGACAGCACGAGGTTGATCGTCGGCGCGCTCGAAACCAGCGTATCGGACGTCGGCGGATCCACGACCGCCTGCGCCGACACCGAGATCGGCTGAATCCCCTCGGTGAACTCCGCCCAAATCTCGACATCGCCGAGCAACATCGGCGGAGGTCCCAATTGATCGGGCGCGATGCGGCAGATCGTCGCAAGTTCGCCTGCATCCGATGCGAACACACCGCGACGGCCAAGGAACACTTCGCCCGGCTTGGTTCCCGAGACGCTTGGCGTATTGTTGATCCCGAATTTTTTCATGAGATCCCGCCCCGATTGCCAGCTTTGCAGGAGGCTCCGGCCTTGACGCGACGCCTCGTTGAACCGTCGCGAGAAACTTTGATACGTGGGCGATTGAAGGAACAATCCCTCGCCAAAGGTGGACGCGCTGGTGATGATCTGCCGTTTGGGCGCCGTCAGAGGCGAGCGATATCGCCCCGAATAGGGCGCGTCAATAAGCACAATGAAATCGAGCGTTGGGTCAGCCGACTGCATCGCCGTCAATTTTGCGGCAAGAGCGGCGGGCGAAATCGTCTCTCCCGGCGCGAGCTTGAAATCGCGGCTGATCGGATCGGCGGGACCAATAAGCGAGATGAACATCTTCGCACCGGGCGTCGTCAATTCATCAAGCTTAGCCATGAATGTCGTCGTCGTTGCGACGTCGGGAATATTGGTACCCAAAACTGCAAGCTCCGACGGTCCCAACATCGCGATGTCGTTCGAGTCGTATCCCCGGCTCGTCGCCGTGTGGAACGACCGCGCCGAGAGCTGTAGCACCTGATCGTCAATCGCGCCGGTTTGGTTGATCGGATCATCCTGCCCAGCGACGATCACCGCCGCGAGCGGGCGCGTTTCCTCCGGGTTCGTTTCGTTCACGCTTACAAACAAAACCTCGGGTTTGGATCGCCGCTCGGCATCGTAACGGCCGTAAACTCCAAAGGCATACGTTCCCTCTTCTTGCACGACATATTGTCCCGCCCACTGACGAGGGAAACCGGTCGGGAGCAGGGTCACGAGCGGGATCGTCGTGACCGCGTCGCCGGAAGTCGTCGCGGGCGCGGGAGACCGAACCTGCGCGTAAACGTTCAGCGGATCGGAGAGGGAGGTGACGTCAACGGTCAGCGTTACTGTCGTCCCTGGTGCAGCGGGCGAAGGACTGCCCAGCCAACTCGCGCTTACGTTGCCAAGTTTACCGAAGAAATTAAACGCCTCGCCGCTGCCCGCGTACAGCCAGCTTGTTCCCATGAACCCGGCGGCGATGCCAAGTCCCGGCGTGGTCGGATGGTCGTCCACGAGTTGTGGCTGCTGTCCAACGATTGTGAAACTGGAGAAGAAATCCTTGCTCGATTTCACCGATCCCGCCATCGAAGCGCCCATGAACGCCGCGCCAAAAAATTGTTGGCTGAAGCTCGTCAGATCGGGCGGCGAGGCAAAGAGCGCGAGTTCGGTTGGCAGCGTCGAGGTAATGATCGCGCGCTTCTGATTGCCGGTCGGCGCGCATTTGTTCTTGAACTCGCCGGAGAAACAACAATCCACGACGAGGATGACTTCGTGATGAAGTCCGCCGTTCAAGTTCGGGTCTTGGAGTTCATCAAGCCACGAATCGAGTTCCGCCGTCGAAAGGGTCTCGCAGGCGTTGAGCACGAAGTAGGTTTCGTTTTCTTGTTCTTGCCGAAGCCCGTGATCGGCCATGTAAATGAAAACCCGCCGCCCCGCCAGCGCGCCTTCGTTGAACCAACCTTTGTAACCCATGCCGTTGCCGATGATTTGGTTTTTCAAATTCGCCTTTGTGCAGATCGCGTAAGTGTCGTCAATCCCGTCGCCGTCGCCGTCAATCGGTTGATTGTACGGGGCATCCTTAAACGCCGAAAGTATCCGCACATCCGATCCCGCATGCGTCGGAGGATTCGTCGGATACCCCCGCCGCGCGAGAACGCCATACCCCATGCCCGTGAGTTGCATCGTCTGGCTCGTAAGCGCATTGGAACTCGGATTCGGATCTCCCGCGGCGACAAGGAGGGCACGTGGAGGGTCGATTTCCCAGAGGAAACAAGAACCATCTCTTGAGGCGGCGAATACATGGGTTCCCTCTTGGTCAAAACCCGCATCCTCGATTTCACCGGGCAATCCTTCAAAAATACGCTCCAAGGTTCCGGAAATTGCGTCCCAGAGCCGTACGGATCCAATGCCCGCGTTTGTCGTCCCTGTGAGCAGGTGTTGGCCACTCGGCGAAAATGCCACAGTATTCGCACTCGAGAGCGAGGGCTGAATGAAATGCAAATAGGCAGCAGGACTGAAGCTATCCGTATGCCACAACACAACGTCGCCTTGATTGCCGATAGCCGCGACATCGGAATTGATGGGCGAAAAATCCACGGATGTCACGCTTGTGCTAGGGCCGGGCGGTCCGTAAAGCTTGTTAACAACAGTCCCAGTTGTTTTGTCCCACACAATCACAGGTGCCGTTCCAGCGCCGTTCAATCCCCCAACCACTTTTAACGTGTCGGAGGAAAAGTCAGCGCTGTTGACCGATCCTGTTCCCGTATCAAATAGCCGCGCTGTTTCTGTGGATCCATCCACATCCCAAACCACTGTGATCGGTCGGTAAGGCGGTGAAGTCTCAAAGCCTGAAACGAGTAATTCGTCCCCGACGGGTGAAAGTTTTACATCGCTCACTGCATCTAATATGGACAAATTAGCTATTTGGGATCCAACGTTTGCATCGTAAACGTAAGTCTTAGGTCCGCCATTCGGCGCTGCGGCAACACGACTCCCCTCAAGGTTGATGTCCACTTCACCCAGTGGTGAATTGCTCCAATTGGGCGCAGTGATGATCCTTTCTACTTCGCCATTCAACTTACCCCAAAGCGCAATCGTCGGAGAATACCCATTACCATCACTCCCCCCCACGATGGCAATTCGAGAAGCTGCACTGGAAATGGCGGCCGCTCGGTAATTGACGCTGTGGCCGTTAAGCACGCGAGTTTGTGTTCCTGTACCGGCATCAAATAACCTGAGTGTACGATCTGCACCACCGGAAATCACCCAAGCGCCATCGGGCGATAACGCTGAAGTCGTCATTACGGTATTGGCCGGATAGCTCTGAAATACGGTGCCATCAAGATTCAATAACCTAACCGTGGAGGTGCCAGATGGGGCCATTTGAAGCAGCACTTTGGTTCCATCGCTGTTAAAGTCCGCAAAAAAGCCCCAAACAGAACTATAGGTCCGGATCCACGATCCATTACGATTAAATAAGCGCGTACTATAATCAGAGGAAGCCACAAGAACCATATTTTCTCCGGTTACGGGCGGGGAAAACTGTATTGAATTAATGGTGCTGCCGCCCGCAAACCCGCCATACAGCGCTTGGGGGATCGTGCCCGCTATTTTCCAGAGTATGCCCTGCGTGCCCGCTCCAGTTAATGCATAGGCGCCATCACTTGAGATATCTACGGCCGTCACCAACGCCCCGGGATACAGAAAAATGTTCTGCACGAGCGACCGTGTGGTCATGTCCCATATTTTGGCCGTTCCGTCGGCACTACCGGAAATGAGGCGCATCCCGTTATCGGCGAAGGCAAGCGAAAGCACATCGCCGGTATGCCCCTGGAGAAACCCAGTCTCCTCGCTCTTGTCGAAATCCCAGAGGTAGATGAGATCGTCTGATGAACCAAGCGCAATTGTTTTGCCATCGGGTGAGATAGCAAACGCTTTGATTCTACCAGAATAACCTTCGATGGTACGCAGTTTCACGCCCGTGTTCGCATCCCAAATCGAATAACCGCGCGTTCCGATTGAGATGGCAATTCCAGGGATCGTCGGGTGCCATGCGACCTTGACGATGTCTCCCAAGCCATAGCTCTGCAAAGGAACGCGCGTGATCGGCGCGGGCGCTGGAGTCGGCGTCGGGAATGGTGTTGGGCTTGGTGTTGTGACCGCTGGAACATAACAGTTGCTGCGGCAATAGAGATAAACCGCGCCAGAAGTCGCCGCGCCGGAATTATGATAGGGCGCTCCGACCGCAATCACGCCCGGATTCATGGCTACTGTTTTCCCAAATCCGGTCCCGACCGATTGATTGGGTCGAAGCAAATTGAGCAATGCCTCGCCGGTCACCGCATCATATAGATAAGCCGCCCCCGCAGATGCAAATGGCAGACCGCTACCGGGTTCTCCTATTACCACAACCCCTCCTTCCAAACATACGGAAGAGCCAAATTCATAAATCGTGCCCCACAACGGAGAAACCATAGAACGGATTAATCCACCAGTGGCTGGATCGAGTGTCATGACCCTGCCGCTGGAATGAGGACCGGGTGAGCTTTCCCACGGCATCCCCACGACAAACTCCGACGACGAACCGCTCAGCTTGGTCCCAAACTGGTCGCTGGCAGCGGGAGTCGTTGGATTGTCAACCGTCTGGAGCAAATTGCCGAATGTTCCACTGTTAGGATCGGCGTCGTAAATGAAAACCCGTCCGCTGTTGCTGCCCAAGGGATCATCTTCCGGACAGCCTATAATGAGCCGCGTTCCCGATCCCGCAACGGACTGCCCGTATTTGATGCCTGAGCTTGGAGTTGGGTGCGTGAATGTATGCAACAATTGACCCGTCTCGCCATGGAACAAAAAGACGATTCCGGAACTAACCGCACCGCCGTTTCCATTCGGCGCGGCGACGGCGATATTGTTGCCAACCGCCGCGACCGCTTCGCCGAATCTCGCGTAATTGCTTGGGGACGGATTATTCAGCGTCAATAATTTCTGTCCCGTCGCCGGATCGAATAGATAAGCAATGCCCGGTCCGAGGTAGAAGGGGGCCGGATTGCCCAACGCGCCAATAATTGCGCATCCATTGGGCAACGCTGCAATCGCTGATCCAAAACTCCCCCCGTTTTCAGTCACGGGATTGGTGATAACCCTCTCAATCTGTCCGAACGTCGGGCTTTGCATATTGGCGTCCACCACATAAACCCAACCCGGCGAATATCGGAATTCGCCGATTAGAAGCCGATCCCCCGCAAACGCGAGTGCGGCTCCAAATTGATCGTCGTTTCCGGGCGAAGGATTCGGAATCGTCGCCAATAGATTCCCCGGTGTCGCTAAAATGGGAGGCGGAGTGCCGGTCGTTGTGGCGGTAGCGGTAGGAGACGGCGTTGGGCTGGGGCTTGGAGTTGCGGGAGGCGGACATCCAAACACGTAAGCGCGCCCAACATTATTATTGCCAGCGAAGGTTCGAAATGGCGATGTAACGGCTGCCCAATCACCCGAAATTGCCACCGCATGCCCAATTGAGGAATTCCCGGGTTCCGGATGATTTAGCGTCTTGAGTAACGTCCCGGTAGAAATGCTGAAAATATATGCGGCGCCGCAACCGGAGCACCAGTCCTGATCCACGGAACCGACGATCACCAAATCTCCGTTAACGGAAATCGAAGTCCCAAATCGGTCAAAGGCGTTGGGAACGGGAGGCACAAAAGTCCGTATTAAAGTCCCAGTGGTGGAGGCGTCAAACACGAATGCCGATCCCGCGTCATTGACGCCGCCGGGATTATCGTTATAGGCGCCAACAGCGGCATTGATTCCCGAAATGTCCACCGATTTCCCAAAATAATCGCTCGCTTCAGGACTTGGATCGCTGAGCGTTCCCGTGAGAGCGCCTGTCATTGCATTAAAGAGGTAGGCGCTCCCCGCGTCCGTAAGTCCGCCTGGATTGTCCAATTCTGCGCCGACAATGGCAGTCGTTCCCGAAATGCCGACGGTCAATCCAAATTGGTCATTGGTTTGCGGAGCGGGATTGTTGAGCGTGGTGATCAGATTTCCCGTCGTCGCGTCAAACACATATGCCGATCCCGCGCTGGAAATTCCAGCGGGATCGTCGCCATCCGCCCCGACCACCACCAAAGTGCCGGAAATCGAAATCGAAATGCCAAAACGATCGTTCACGGTGGGATCGGGATTGGCGAGTGTGGCAATGAGCGAACCAGTGGAAGCGTCGAAAACAAAAGCCAATCCGACACTGGTAACGCCACCGGGTTTCGCACCCGAAGCGCCAACGGCGATAAGATTTCCGTCCATGGCGACAGCCGAACCAAATCGGTCGCCTGACGTGTACCACGGATCGGTCAACGTCAGCTGAAGCGCGCCCGTCACGGCATCATAAACGTACACGATCCCCATGTCGGCAATTCCGCCGGGGTCGTCAAGGTAGGCCCCGACCACGATGGTGTTTCCCGAGGCGGCAACTGACCAGCCGTAGTAATCCTGCGCGTCGGGCGTCGGATTTTTTAACATGTGCATATAGGAGTAAATGTCCACGCACGGCGTCGGTGTTGGCGAAACGGTCGGCGTGATCGTCGGCGTCGGAGTCAAGGTCGGGCTTGGCGTGGGACTTGCCGAAACCGTTGGCGTCGGCGAAATCGGAGGTGTGTAATAGGCATATCGAAGATTGGTGTTGGTGCTGTCGTAATATGCGATGGCAGGATTGCCCGACACTTCTGCCAAACTGATATAATCACCGACCGAAGATGCGCTGACGTCAATGGCGACGGGCAAACCCCAAAGGGTTCCATTGGCGTTCATCGCACGAACATAACGCGCGTTGGTATTCGTCGCATCGTAATATGCGATCGCGGGATTCCCGTTGACGATTGCCAAAGAGGTATAAGCCCCAACAGTCGAGCTGCTGACGTCCAGGGAGATAGGGGTTCCCCACGCGCTACCGTCCGCGTTTGTGGCACGGACGTATCGAACATTGGTGTTCGAGTCGTCGGAATAGGCGATTGCCGGATTTCCGTTAACGACCTCCAAGGAAGTGAAATATCCAACGATATCGCCGCTGACATCAATGGCGATGGGCGCGTTCCATGCGCTGCCATCGGGCACCGAAGCTTGAATATACCGAACATTGAAGTTGGTCAAATCCGCGTAGGCGATGGCGGGATTACCATTAACTTCCGCGAGCGATGCGTACGCCCCAAGGTTGCTGGCACTCACGTCCAGAGCCACGGGCGTCCCCCATGTCGCACCGTCAATATCAAGCGCAGCCACGTATTTTGGATTGGTGTTGGTAACGTCCTGATAGGCAATGGCCGGTTTTCCGTTCACCACGGCAAGCGAATTGTGATATCCGGTCCGATTCACCGGATGAACATCAATGTTAACAGGCGTTCCCCACGAGGCTCCATCAGCGTCGTTCGCACGAACATAACGAACGTCCTCGCCAGCGTTTTTCAGATATGCGATGGCTGGATGCCCATTTACAATGGCCATCGAGGGATATCTTCCTACGCTACTACTCCCATCCGGATCCGCCGCGACTGGCGTTCCCCATGAGGAGCCAACAGCGTCATTCGCGCGGACGTAGAGCAATCGGAAGTTAGTGGAATCATAATATGCAATCGCAGGACGCCCATTTACGACGAGTAAAGATGTGCCAAATGATCCGACACTGTTCGCCGTGGCGTGGGCGTCAAGGGCCGTCCACTGAGCATTTACTTGTCGCACACTTATTAAACCAGTAAACGCCACTACACAGCACAAAACGGAAATGTCGCGATTAAAATTACTCATATAATTCCCACTCCTGAACACCATTGGGTGTTGCCGTTGGGCTGGGCGTGGGAGTCGGCGATTCGGTTTGTGTCAGTGATGGCGTTTCGGTGGGAGATTCGGTCGGTGACGGTGATGGAGATTGCATCGGAGATTCAGTAATCGTCGGCGAAGCAGTTGGCGTCGGCGAGTCCGTCGGTGACGGTGAAGGGGATGCGCTGGGTGATTCGGTCGCTGTCGCTGATGGAGTTGGACTCGGTGACTCTGTTGACGACGCGGAGACGGTCGGAGATTCGGTGGGCGTCGCTGACGGAGCGGGAGATGGCGATTCCGTAGGCGTCGGAGAAGGAGTTGGCGAGGGCGAACTTGACGGCATAGTCGTCGAGGTGGGTGTCACCGTCGGAGTGCGCGTTGGGCTGGCGGTGGGCGTTGGTGCCGTCGGAGAAATATAACCATAAAACGGAGCCGTGAAGGCAATCGTGCTTCCGTTGTTCAGCACCCGTTCAACGTAATAGAAATAAATCGAACCCGGGACGAGTCCATATTGTTCGAGATACAGGCACCCTGTTCCGGGGCAACTCGTCAATCCGCCCGGGGGTGGCGGAATAAGGTCATCGTTCACTTTCGTCCATGTGCCCGCCAACCCGCTCGGACTGCGATATAGATTGAACCCCTGATCGCTCATGCTCGCGCTCTGCGTCGGCCATTCGAGCTTGAGTCCGTTCGCTCCAATGACGGTTGCGATGCCGTTGTTGGCCGCGTTGACCTTTTTTAATTCAACCGTGTATTCGAGTTCGGGAGTTACGTCCCCCGCGATGAGTCGCACTGCGTAATGGACAGTTCCAACGGACGAAGCGGTCCATGAAAAGAAATCGCTGGGGATTCCATCGTCAATGTAAAGCGTGGAGGTCGGCGGGCTGGTTGGGCCGTCCAGATAAAGAGTAATCTCGACCATCGCCCCGAGCGGAACGGAAAAATTATAAAAATGAAGTTCAAGATCAATCGTCCCTGTCGTCGGCGGAGCCTGAACGCAAACCCCCCAATCCACGTCGCTAGTCGCATGAATCGTATGCGACTGCGGACTGTCGAGCATGAGGACGTTCAGCGTCGTCGTCGCGAGATCGTCCTGAAAGGGTGCGCCTTCGTAATTGTCGGCCGGGGATTGAGCTACACAGCGTAGTGCGACTAGCAAGAAAGCCAAAATATGAAATACTTGGCCGCCAAGTACTTTTGCCGAGCGTCCCATGTTAACTAAGAAATTACGTTTCATGTGCCCGGGCAACTCCACACGCAAACACTCTGATTTCTTGCTAGTTTACCAACCGCTTCAATCCAACACAAAAATGCCCTATACTTTCAAGATTGAAACAAAGAAATTTGGGCGAGGGACAACGCATATCTAGTTGGTCGAACCTTCTAATGGCGAGGAGGCAGCACGGATCGTACCCTGAAGTAAAAATGGTGAAAATTTAAATGGGTATGTGAACCACTATAATGGTTGGGGTTATGAGTTATCGCCGTACAACGTGGAATTCGAACTTAGTGCAGAAGGGAAAAAATGGAAAAAGAGGAAGAGCGTAAGACTACGACGAAAAGTTGACCCTCGGATCAACGAGCCGTTGATTCGGACACATCGCGGTCGCATTGGAAGGCCGAGCAATTCGGCGGGTGGGTGGAAGTTCGTTTAACGCTAAATTGGTATCGCGGGCGGCAATTCTTTGCGCTCCGGGAATGGTATCGGAGCGACGGCGCGGGGAAGTTCTTGCCCAGCAAACGGGGAACCGCCGCCGAGTAAGAAAAAATCCCCTACCTTAATGGATTTATGGTTTTCAATTTGGTGCCGGGAGCGGGAATCGAACCCGCATGGAGTTGCCTCCGAGGGATTTTAAGTCCCTTGCGTATGCCAATTCCGCCATCCCGGCAACGCATTCACGATAAGACAGGAGCGATTGGAAGTAAAGGGGTTGCGCCCGTTTTTACACGCGCAATTCGATTTTGCTCCCGCGTTCCAACCGCGCCAAAGAATCGCACCGGACTTACATCAAACTTACATCGGCCTTTTTATACGTGTTTCTTTCGTATTCGGATTCGAGCGCAAAACTCGGATGCGGGGAGCCGTTTGGGACGCTCCGGGAGCGTGCCGCTCAAACCCCAAGCGCGACGCCTGACTCAATTCCATCCAAACACTTCGGAATATCCGACGGATGCTTTACGAGCCGATATGCCCAACATCCATACGTTCCATCGGCATTGACCGCCGCAACCCATCGTTCCGCCGCGTGTTTCTTGATTTCTTCCAAAGGATCGAACCCCTTGGTTTCGAGGATGACGTGGCGGGGAGTTTCCCCGCTCTTTAGTCGGACGATGAAATCGGGAACGTAATCGTGCATTTGTCCGTTGTGAAGATACGGGATCGCGAAGCCTAATCCCTGATTCTTCACAAAGGCTTCTACTGCGGGATGGGAATCAATTAGGAATGCCGCTTGTTGCTCCCATTTCTTCGTATCCGCGACGACGAAATTTAGATGACTCTTTACAATCTCGCGAACGTCCTTGCTCGACCAGAAATCCACGTCCTCGGTTGATCCCGCCTCGCGGTTTTGTTCGTATCGCGGGACTTCCGGGGATTCCCCGCGCGAAGTATCGGGACGAATCGCCTCGATCAACCGTTCAACGAGCCAACCGTAGTATGGCGCAAGAAATACGTCCTTCTTGTCCGACGGTGAGCGGACTTCTAGCTTCTCATCCACGTATCGCCGAACGACGGGAATCAATTGGGGGAAGAGAACTTGTGGTGGAATCTCGCATCCTGATTGCGATTTGAACTCTTTGGTCAGGGTCTCGGAAAGGTTAAAGACCAATTCTTGAATCCGTCGTTGCGCTCGAAATTGCTCAAGCGTCGCCTTGTCCATTCTCCCCGGCCCCGTGAGTGACATTCTCCCCGCATTGGTCACGCTCAATGCCTTGACCTCGACTTCGGGCGGAATCTTGTCCGGCTCAATCACGAGCTTCGGGACGTTCTCCCAATTGACGTGAATCCGATTACGGATCGCTTGAGTGTAGCCCTCGACGCGCGGAAACGTGATTCGATACTTCGCCTTTTCCGGGATCGCATGGACATGATGCCGCTTCGCGGCGGGCGCGGGAGCGGAAGTCGGGTTTTGCTTGTAGGGGATGACCTCGAACGGAACGCCGAAAACCTTAGCCACTTCCTCGCGCAAGCGTCCGTTCTCGTCAGTGTCCTTGTAGTTTGTCCGTCGCAATCCCCGTCCGACAACTTGCTCACAAAGAAGCTGGGACATGAAGGGACGCAAGCCGACGATATGGGTCACGGTGTTGCAATCCCATCCTTCGGTCAGCATTCCGACGCTCACGATGCAACGAATGTCCCGCCCCGGCGGATGGAGTGGTTTCCCAAGCTTCCCCGCCAGTTCCTCGAATCCTTCGGGATAAATCGGAACGCCTTGCTGATTGGTCGGCCAATGCGTTCGCCCCACCGTGTCAAGCGTCACGCGCATCCACCGTGATTCATCTCCCTTTGCTTGTCCGCTGTCGGTCTCGTTCACAACTTTGGAATCCACGCGGATCGTATAGGTCGCGGTCGGCGTGTTTCGGAAGCCCTCGATCTTCGCGGGCGGAATGCCCGTCGGTTTCTTATCTTCGCCAAGCCATTCGTGGATGACCTTTGCAATCTTCGTATTCTTGCAAACGAGGATGAAAACCGGGGGTCTCTTATCATCGCTCCCCGCCCATTGACCGCGCAATTCTTCCCATAATCCTCCAAGGATCGCGATGGGATGATGGGCATACTTAAGAACGGCTTCGGGTTTAGGCGTTCCCTTTTTCCCGCCCTTTTCGGCGGGGGTGAACTTCTCTTCCATCATCCAACGCCAGATATTGAAGTATCCGGGAATTTCCGCGCCCGTTGTATCACGCACCGCAAGTTGGGGAATCTTGACCAGTCCCGATTCGATTGCGTCGGTCAATCCAAAGTCACTGATAACCCACGGAAACGGGCGATTAGTATCCTGCCCGACCCGTCCAAGGAAATAAGGCGTCGCCGATAGGTCAACGCAGAAATTGATTCCCCGGTGTTTGTGGATTCGATCCAACCCCTCGACCCAAACCGTCGCCTCTTTGAAGAAATCATCCGAACCCCCTTCGTCCTCATCCCCCACAAAATCGGGTTGCTCATCCTCTTTTTTCTCCGGCCTGATCCTATAGGCATGATGAGCTTCATCGTTGAAAACGAGAATGTTTTGCTTCCCGCCAACCTCGCGCCCCAATACCCGGTCAATGAAATGCTTGTCGCTCTCGACGTAATCCGTGGATTCGACGCGCACCGCCCGAAGCGAACCATCCTCTTCCCGTTCTTCCCCGATGATACTGATCTTTTTCGCATGAACCTGAGCCATGAGCGATTCGAGCGTCATGTATCGCTTGCCCCGCGCCGTCGTTGTTTTCGACGCAATCAAAATCCGTTCGCGCGTTTGGATCGGCTTACCCGCTTTCGAGACCTTGGAAGAAACGCCCCCAGTCTGCATGGACTGCAATTCAAAGGCGTGCCAATTCGTTGTCAATACCCGCCCGGACATGAGCGGCGACATGAGATGGGGGGGAACAAGATCGCGCGT
>CAZPIK010000008.1:0-6175 GCA_964586185.1 uncultured Candidatus Sumerlaeota bacterium
TGGATTCAGGAAATTCATGCCTTTACCAATCCCGTTTCGCGGAGGCGCTTGATGGCGAGTTCCTCAATCGGAACATCGGTGCGAACGAGCGAGTACGACATGCCATAATGCGAGCAATAGTCGTGGATTTGCGAGCAATAGGCCTGCACGTTGCGCATGTAGATTTCTTTGAGGCGCGCGTTCACGGTCAGCTCGACCTTGTGACCGGTTTCGGAATCGAGCAGCTCGACGTGGCCGCCGATTTCGGGTTCGATTTCCTGCGGCGCGAGAACATGAAGGACGTAAACGTCGAGTCCATCTCGGATGAGTCGCCGGAGGGCAGGTTCGAAGCCCGATGGATCGAGAAAATCGCTCACGACAACGACGATGCCGCGCAGGCCAGGTCGCTTGGCAAGATCGCGACAGGCCGATTCAAGCGAAGTCGAGCCGTCGGCTTTGACTGAATCGAGAAAGCCGAGCATCCGACGGATTTGATGGTGGCCGCGCGTGGGACGGAATTGCTCACCCGTCTTGCCGCTGAAACACGCGACGCCGAACTTATCGTGATTGCTGAGGCCGACGTAGCCGAGCGTCGCGGCAATTTGGCGAGCGAACAAAAATTTGTTCGGATCGCCAAAATCCATCGAGCGGCTGGAATCGAGCAGGACATTGCACTGCAAATCCTGTTCTTCGTAAAACACCTTGATGAAGAGCCGATCCAATCGCCCGTAGATGTTCCAGTCAATGAAGCGGAGATCGTCGCCTCGGGTGTAATGGCGGTAATCGGCGAAATCAATGCTGATCCCCTTGCGGCGACTGCGGCGTTCGCCTTTGATCTGACCGCCCAGAACACGACGCGTCTGGAGTTCCAGGCGATCAAGCCGCCGCAGGTATTCGGGAGTGAGCAATGATTCGGCCACGATGATTATGCTCCCACCGTTTCGGCCACTTGCCGTGAGACGTGGTTTTTGAAATCGGCGATGACCGCGTCGGAAGTGATTCCGTCAGCGTCGGCTTCGAAGTTGAGGATCATTCGATGGCGAAGCGTCGGGAGCAGTCCCTGCTCGACGTCGCCGAAACCGACGTTGAAACGGCCGTCGAGCAGCGCGCGGATTTTTGCCGAGAGGGTCAGCGCCTGCGCCCCGCGCGGACTGGAGCCGTATTTCACGTATTGCTTCACCATCGGCGTCGCGAACTCGCTCGAAGGCTGCGTTGCAAGAATCATGCGCACGGCGTAATCCTGAACGTGATCCGCAATCACCACCTGCCGCGCGAAATGCATCCAGCGAAGCACGGTCGTCTTGTCCATGACCTTTTGCACTTGCGGCGAATCTTGCCGCGTGGTTCGCAAGAGCACTTCGGTGAGTTCCTTCCGGTCGGGATAGCCGACGAGCGTCTTAAAAAAGAAACGGTCGAGCTGCGCTTCGGGAAGCGGATAGGTTCCTTCCATTTCGAGCGGGTTTTGCGTCGCGAGAACAAAGAACGGCGGATCGAGCGGATGCCGCGTGCCACCGGAGGTCACCGTTTTCTCCTGCATTGCTTCGAGCAACGCCGATTGCGTTTTCGGGGTCGCGCGGTTGATTTCGTCCGCGAGTACGATATTCGCGAACACGGGGCCGCGCTCGAAAGAAAACGTGCGACGTCCCTCATCGTTTTCATTGATGAGATGCGTCCCGATAATGTCCGAAGGCATCAAGTCGGGAGTGAACTGGATGCGCGCAAACTGAAGATCGAGCACTTTGGAAAGGGTCGAGACGAGCATCGTTTTACCGAGTCCTGGGACGCCTTCCAAGAGGCAGTGGCCGCCCGCAAAGAGCGAGATCAAGACCTCGTCAATGATGTTGGAATTGCCGACGATCACCTTGGAGACCTCGGCGTGGAGGCGCTTAAAGTCGTCGCGGAATTTTTGCGCGGCGGCCTGAAAATCGGGGGGTTGGGGTTCGGTCATGTTAAGGCTCCTTTTTATGCGTCGTCTTTCTTTCGAAACTTGCGTTTGGCTTCAAGTCGCGCTTTCAGAAGCTGCGAGGTATGGCCGCCTTCATCGCCGTTCGCTTTTGAGTCGGCCGGTTTGGATTTTGGCGCGGTGGAACCGGGAAGCGATTTTCCAGCATCGCTCGGTTGCGATTTCTTGAGCGATTCCAAAACGGATGAAGTATCGGCGCGGGATTGCTTGAGTGAAGCGAGAAAATCCTCGCGCGCGGCGGGTGGAGTTTCAGTTGCGCGCGCCGATTCGCGCGATTTGCGCAGTTGCCCCGTCGCGGTAACCCCCTCGGCATCCAGTCGTTTCCAGCCGTATCGCTCGCGCACGCCGCTGAACACCCAAGCCACTCCGCCCGCGATTTCACTCCAGCCGATCAGAACGCGCCGCGTGAAAACGTCGAATAGAAAAAGAATCATCGCGATGGTCAGAAGAATCGGCCAAAGATCGCGCGGCTCGGCGCTGCTTATGAGATTATGAAGGAAGACCGGACTATTCTCGTCGAGGACGCGGCCACCCGAAATGTCCGTCAAGCGATAGAGCAATTGTTCGTTCGAGCGGTGACTTTGGAATTCGGGCGAATAGCTGAGCGCGGTGCCGCCCGTCACGAGGTCTTTTTCGTCGCCCGATTCGCTCCCAGCTTGCGCGCTGAACATATAAGTCCCCGGCTCCTGCGCGTTGAAGTCGGCTTCATAACGACCCGCCGAAACTTGACGAAAGGTGACGTCCTGCGCTTCAAGCGACGGAGCGACGACGCGTCCTTTGATGTCCACGAAGTTGCGGAACTCGCCTTTGGAATCCACGGCGTCAATGATGATCTTGCCGCGCGAGCCATCCACAACGGTTTCGATCTGGTAATTCTTGTTGTAGGGCGAACGGAGCGACCAACGAACGGTCTGAGACCAAAACTTCGAAAAGCTCTGCCAATCGAGCCACTTCGACGCCCAGCGTTCCTTCGCATCGGACGTGAACGCGACGGTCTTGCCGACGCCGTGCTGCCAATGCGCGAGGAGCGGATCGTCTTTTTCATTCGTGAGAGGAACGTCCGCGAGGCTTTTCGCTGAGGAGCCGACGTTCCCGCGAAGGATCGGATAGGAATCGCCAATTCCCGGCAGGAGCGGTGAGGAGGACTTGACGACGGGCGTGAAAGGCTCTTCGAAGATGAGCGATTTACGAACCGTCGCGGCCTCCTTCACGAAGATTTGCGGGAGTTTATCGAACTGGGTTGGTTCGTAGAAATTTCCGCCGCCCCACTTCGCGAGAGATTGAAGCGTCGCCGAATCGCGCGGCGAGTGAGGCGCAATGCAAACCGTGCTGATCGTGATTTTCGCTGCTTTGATTTTCATGGCGAGCGCTTGATTGGGTGTCTGGGGATCGCCGTCGGAAATAACGACGATGTGTTTGACCGACGCGCCGCAAGGAACCAGCGCGTCGTAAGCCATTTGTAAAGTCGAGTCGAAGCTGGGCATATCGCCCGGCTGAATGCCGTTCAGCATGTTCCGCATTTTCGTTTTGTTGCCGACCTCTTGAAGTTTGTAGAGCCAGGTCTCGCCGCCGTTCCACGAATAATAGAGGACGCCCATGAGATCGCGCGGGGAAAGAACATCGAGCGCGGCTTGAACGATTTTTTCCGCCCAGAATTCGCCCTGCGGAATTTCCACCGTGTGGATGATCGGCACGAGCGCGCCCTGTGGAAGAATCTTGTCGTTCTTCATTTCCATTTCGACTGGGAGAATTCGCTCAATGGGCGAATCGTTGTAGCCGCCGGGACCAAAACTGTTTTCACCGCCGATCATGATGAAGCCGAGGCCGAGATCATGCACCGCCGTCTCGATCAGTTTCATTTGGGTTTCTGAAACGTCGCCCGCCGGAACGTTGTTGAAGATCACGGCGTCGTAGTTTTCGAGATCGCGGAGATTGCTAGGCAATCCCGTTGCGTCCACGACTTCGACTTGGAGTTTTTCGCCCGTCAGCACCGATGGAAGCGCGCGACTGGGCGAGGCGTCGCCATCCACGAGAAGAACGTGCGGCTCGCCTTCGCCGTAGGTGAACGCGAACCCGCGATTGTTATCGGGAATGAGGTCGCCATCGGCGTGAAGTTGCGCTTCGAAAGTGTGGAATCCCGAATCGCGCACCTGCGTTGGAATGACGAACGAGTTTTTCTTGTCGGCCTCGAGCTTTACGTCAAAGTTCCCGATGAGTTTGCCGTCCTGATGGAGGCTCAGCTTGGCGTTGCCCGATTCACGCGCCGTCGCGATGATTTTGAGATCGAAGGGCTGGTCGAGGCTCACTCGGTTCTCTACCATCACCTTGTCGAGAATCACGTCGTTGCGGTTTTCGTACTTGAGCGGAAGGACATCGAGCGCGACGCGGGAGGCTTTGACGGTTTGCGCGGCGGCTTCGGCGTCGCCCGCGTTCTGGTTACCGTCGGACAGAAGAACGATCCGTTTCTGCGATTCGCCGACGAAGCAGGCCATCGCGAGCTGGATTGCGTCGGCGATGTTCGTCCCTTTGGCGCTCACGACGGATTGGATGTTTTCGAATTCCGAATCGCGGGTCGGCGCGCGCTCGACGGCGCTGGTCTCGCCAAATACGACGACCCCCGCGCGGTCATCTTTCCCCATTTCGAGGAGGGTCTTTTTGATATATGCGTTGGCGTAGCTCTTTTGCGCTGCGGGGACGCTATCGGAGGCGTCGAGAAGAAAAAAGACCGAGAGGTCTTTTGATTCTTTTGCGATGCGCGCGCCCGAGAGCGCCGCAAGAATAAGTAGAAGCACGAGGGATCTTAGTGTGATCGCGGTCCATCGCCGCGCGGGAGCCAGCGACTTGAGTCTTCGCCCCATCCAAAGGGCGTGGAGGACCAGCGGAATCGCAAGGTAAAGAAAGTGGGGCTGGGCAAAGAGTAGACGCATCCGGTATCCATGCAGGTTCCTGTGCCAGCCCGCGAATACCCGCGCGTCACTCGGGCACGCGCGTCGGCGGGAGCGGCGTCGGATCGAGCCGAACTTCGCTCTCATCGGCGATTAGCGTGATCGAAAACTTTGTCCCTTGGCCAACTTGCGTCTGAACGTTGATCTGTCCGCCCATATCCTCGATGAACTTCTTGGTGATGGCGAGGCCGAGCCCGCTCCCCTTGGCCCCTTTGGTCGTAAAGAATGGAGTAAAAATGCGCGGTAAAACTTCATCCGGAATTCCCCCAGCATTGTCCTCGATCTCGACTGACATGCTGCCGTCCTCGCGCCAGAAGGTCCGAATCCAAATTTTTCCCGAACCCTGCGGGCAGGCTTCGGCGGCATTGATGAGGAGATTGAAAACGGCTTTATCAAGTCCGTCCACGTCAATACGGATAGGAGGACATTTCGAATCGAGTTCGAGTTCGCAGGTGACGCCGCGCTTTTCTAATTCTTCCGCGCAGGTCGCACGGACTTCGTAAAGAAAGTCATTCACCTGACACGATTTCTTCTCGACTTTTCGCGCGCGCGAGTAGTCGAGCATGTCCTTCACCATGTGGTTGATCCGGTCAATGCCGCGCTTGACGAGTCCCCACGTTTCTTCCAACGAGTCGTAGCTCTTTTCTTCCAGTCGCTTCTCCATCAGTTCCGTCCCGCCCTGCGATAGGAGCAGCACGTTCTTGATGTTGTGCGCCATGCCGGTGATTGTTTGGCCGATGGCGGCCATCCGCTCCGTGCGGATTTTTTCCTGAAGCATCCGGAGGTTGTGGAGATGTATCGCGATCTCGGTCCCGATGTTCGCGACGAACGTGAGGTCGTCTTTATTGAACGCGCGAATCGAGTTCTGGGTGTCAAGGTGGATCACGCCGAAAATTTGGTGATAGCTGATGAGGGGCACGCAAACCGCCGAGCGAATTTTGTTCATTAAGATGGATTCCGACGCGTTAAAACGATCATCGCTTGCGGCGTCGGTCGTCAGGATCGCGACGCGGTCGGTCACGCATTTTTGAAGAATTGTCTTGCTGATACCGATGCTATGGTCGGTGGATTTGGGGCCAACCGAACCGAGTTGCGTGACGACGGGAATAAAGGTCGGCGAATCGAGCGAATCGCGGGTCAGTACCGCGCCGCGATCCACAGGCAACACTTGGAACAAAAGATTCAGCACTCGGGTCAGCAATTTTTTCTCGTCGGTCGTCGAGCGAAGAATTTCCTGAAGCTTATAAAAGGTGACGAGCCGATCTTTGGCGCGGCGGAATTGATCGCG
>CAZPIK010000008.1:6185-27541 GCA_964586185.1 uncultured Candidatus Sumerlaeota bacterium
TCCATCGTGACGATGCGCGAAGTGTCGTCGGGAATATCAGCCTCGACGACCGATTGAACGACCTCGTGATCTCCAGCAACAAAATGGACCGCAGATTCCAGACTTGGATCTTTGCCCGCTCCGCGCGGAGAAGAAGGCATGGCTCCCACTTTAATGACTTCGGCCGTAAATTCGACGCTGCCGAAAACGACAGAATCGAGATTCATGATCGGCGAAATTTGCGACCGCTTGCCGTTAACCGTTGTGCCGTTGGAACTTTTCAAATCCGTAACTTTGAGTGTTCCCTCATGCTCATCAATTCGCGCGTGGTAGCGCGAGACCGATTCAAAAGGAAGCTCGATGTCGTTGGAACGATGCCGCCCTACCGTTGCGGGGAAATTCTCGATGCGATACTCGGTGTTGAGTCTCTGCAATAATTCCTTGGGTCGCAGCACAAGCGCGACTTTCGTTGCGGTTTTTTCTTCGGTGGGAGCCATGCGTCTTTGTTGTTATCCAGCGTAATAGATATGCGCCATCAGCGCCGATCAAAAAAGCGGCCTGCGCCCTCTCGCCTCAGCGCCAAGGGGGGCATGAGAACTTCGCGCATCACCACGGCTCGGCGCCAATTCGCTCGGCGGCTGCGATGGGATGCTGCATTAGGCTTTTCCGGGGAGGCGAACTGTGCGGCGAGTTTTTTTTGCGATTCCGGCACCGGCATGGCGTGAGATTCTTCAGGTGATTCAAAATTCTCATGAGTCGGAATGGGACGGAGTCCGGATTGCAGCGAGGAAGCTTTGACGCTTGGCGTTGCCGCCGCTCCCCGCTTCTTTTCTTTTTTGGCGCGGGCAAATTCAGGAACCTTGAACTCAAACGCCGGTTTTCGCGGGGGCCGAGAATCTTTTGCTGGCATGGGCGGAAGCGAGGGCTTCGTGAATTCGCGTGGTGTCTGACTCACGGGTGGCTCGGAGGAAGCGCGCCTCATGCTTGTTTGTTGTTTGGCCTGACGAATGGCCTCTTCAAGCCGTTTTTCAAGTCCAGGATCGTCCAGTTCTTTATCCCATTTCCCGGCTTTTTTGAGCGCCTGAAAAATCACGATCACAAAAAAGAAGAGGCCAACAAGGACGAATTTGATGAACGCAGTTTCCATGGCGTGTTTGCCGCACTTCCCGCCCTAAATAATCGAGACTTGCCCGTCCGGTCGAGATTATCCCAAACCACTTTGCAACGCCAGTTTGGAATTGAACGGATGTCAATAGGACTGGCGCAAATTTAGATTGCTTTGTAAGGTGTCCCGGCCACGGGAGGTATCCATGACCGGAAAAGAGCCGGCTGTACGATTCATACTTCGCGCCACCGCCGCAATCTTCGGCTTCGTTTTCATAACGGGCGCGTCCTATTCCATCCGCAATTTTCGACGTTTTCCTTCAACGACACCCCAGCCATTTGAATGGGCCAACCGTCTGGCGGCGGAAGGAAAAACCGAGGAAGCCAAGGCGATCTACCTTCGGGCCGCGCCCATGGCGTGGAGTCCTGGCGCGTTTCAGAATCTCTACGCGCTGGCCGAGGCAACGCGCGACCTTGCCGCTCAGAGGGAATCGCTCCGCTTTATCGTCGAGCATAAACCTACGGCTGAGAATTACACGCGCCTCGCGCAGCTTTCGATCCAGATGGGCAAGACCGATGATGCGCTCCGTTACATGAAGGAATCGGTCGCGCTTGCCCCCAACGTGTGGCAAACGCGAAATAATTATGCCGCTTTTCTTTCGGAAGCAGGACGACATGCCGATGCTGCCGAACAATTGCGACACGCGATACGGCTTGCTCCAAATGAACCGCGTCTGCATAGAAACCTCGCCAAAACGCTGGAACGTCTTGGACAAAATGACGAAGCGGCAGAGCGCCTTCGCTTGGCCGCGGAACTCGAACCGCCTGCCATTCCTTTTCGCCCGGCCGAGAACCCATGAGTCGAAACCAGAATCCGTCTCGCGAAGATTCACATCACTCTTATGCTTCGCTCAATTGGGGACGAAGCTTTGTCCATCCGGTCTTCGATTACCTTTTTATTGGCGGAGGACTAAGTCTTCTTACGGTGGTGACGCTTTGGCAATGGTCGGGGAGGCAATCGCTTGGCGAACTTATCGGGGATCGAATTTTTCCGCTTATTCTTCTCTGCAATAGCGCCCACTTTGCGGCCTCAACGATTCGGCTCTATTCGAAACCCGGGGCCGTTCGGCAGTGGCCGTTCTTGACCTGCTTTTTTCCGCTGTTAGGATTAGCGCTGACGCTTTTCTTGATCGCGTTTGCTCAGAGGTTTGCCTTACATTTCTATAGCCTTTATCTCACATGGTCGCCATACCATTACGCTGCGCAAGCTTACGGTCTTTCGATGATGTATGGTTATCGCAGCGGAGCCACGCTCACATCGGCGCAACGGAGTTTCTTCTACTGGAGTTGTCTCACGGGATTTTTTCTTGCATTGGTCTCGGCTGAAGATAACCGCGCGGGTATCTGGTGGTTTGTCCCTTGGGTTTGGATCAACGATTATCCGATGTTCGGTGAAATTCTCGAATGGTCGCGCACGGTCCTAGCGATGCTAGCCATCTCGCTCCCGGTCATAGGTTTCTTTTGGGTGCAACTTAAAAATGCGACGCCCCTTCCCCTTATCAGTCTCCTGATTCCGGTCACCAATGCGCTATGGTTCGCCGTCTTTCCTTTCATGGGCGCCTTCGGACTGGCCACGGTCTTTCACGGCCTGCAGTACTTGGCCATTGTTGTAATCTTTCATGTCGCTGAGCGTCGGGCCATGCCGAACAACCGTCACGGATGGTTCTTTCACTCCATCGTGTTTTATCTCGGCTGCCTTGTGTTCGGTTACGCGCTCTTTCAGTGTTGGCCTTACGGTTTGGTCGCGATTTTCGGACTCGATTACGCGATGAGCGTTTTCGTCACCGTCGCGGCCATCAACATCCATCATTTCATTGTGGATGCCTATATTTGGAAACTTCGCAACGATCCTAATTATAAGCTCGTGGAAGGACAGGCTGAGGTTTGAAGAACAACGGATGGCTTTTGGGGTCACCTAAGATAAAAGGCTTGACTTCCCCTGTTTGACATAGTATTTACACGCCGTTTGCCTAGGGAATTGAAGTTTTGCCAAGGCTTGACGCTGCGGATTTACAGGAAATTTACAGAAGGACAGGATCATGGAAATTATTATTAACAGTATGATCGTCGGCATCAGCCTCTTCGGGCTGGCCTTTGCCGGATATCTCGTGAAATGGGTACTTTCCCAAGATACGGGTTCGGCGGCGATGCAGAAAATCTCGAATGCCATTAAAGACGGCGCGGAGGCGTTCATGCGCCGTCAGAACACGACCATCCTTCTGATTATGGCGGCTGTTTCGGCTCTGCTCTTTGTTGGTTACGGTTTTATGCGACAGCACCGTGAGTTCGATCCCGTCGGTAGTTCGATTGAACTCGCGACGTGGGTGACGATCTCCTTCATCTTGGGCGCGCTTTGCTCGGTTGTCGCCGGATACGTCGGCATGTGGGTTTCGATTCGCAGCAACATTCGAACGGCGGCGGCGGCGGTTACTAGCCTGAATGGGGCGCTTCAAATCGCCCTTCGCGGCGGTGCGGTCTCCGGTCTGCTCGTCGTCGCGATGAGTCTTCTGGGTGTCGCCGGACTTTACTGGGTCGTCAGCGCGACCACGGATGTTCCCCCCGCCAAAATTCCTCTCCTCATTGTCGGTTACGGATTCGGAGCGTCGTTTGTCGCGCTCTTTGCGCAGCTTGGCGGCGGCATCTATACCAAAGCCGCAGACGTCGGCGCAGACTTGGTCGGCAAAGTTGAAGCAGGCATTCCCGAGGACGATCCCCGCAACCCGGCGGTTATCGCGGACTTGGTCGGCGACAACGTCGGCGATTGCGCGGGTCGTGGAGCGGATCTCTTCGAATCCACCGCCGCCGAAAACATCGGCGCGATGATCCTGGGTGCGAGTCTTGCCATTAGGGCGGAAGAAGCGAGCGTCCCCTTTGCCGGCGGCATCGTCGGCGTCATGATGTTTCCGCTGGTCGCTCGCGCGCTCGGTATCATCGCCTCCATCGTCGGCATCATGTCGGTCAAGCTGAAAAATGAAAGTGACGACCCGATGAAGGCGTTGAATGCCGGGTATTTCATAACGGTGGCGCTGGCTTTGGTCGGTTTCGGCGCGACCACACGCGGACTTCTCTACACGGAAGCCGCTCCAAGCGCGTGGATCTACTTCTTCATTTGCGGCATCATCGGCGTCATTACATCCGTCGCATTCGTCTATATCACCGAATACTACACCGAATACAAATATCGTCCCGTTCAGACGATCGCGGAAGCCTCCAAGACCGGTCCCGCGACGAACATCATTGCCGGAATCGGCGTCGGATTCGAATGCACCGCGCTGCCGACGCTCGTTATGGGCGGCGCGCTTCTTGGCTCATACTATTTGGGCAAGGCTGCTTTTGCTTCGCATCCCGAAATTCACGCCGGACTTTTCGGAACCGCCGTCGCGACGATGGGGATGCTTTCCACCGCCGCTTACGTCCTCGCGATGGACACCTTCGGACCGATCACCGACAACGCCGGCGGCATCGTCGAGATGTCCGAGCAGCCTGAAGAAATCCGCAAACGAACCGACCGACTCGACTCGGCAGGCAACACGACCAAGGCGCTGACCAAGGGTTACGCCATCGGTTCGGCGGCGCTCGCTTCGTTTCTTCTTTTCCAAGCCTATATCGAGGAAGTCCTGCTCTATGCCGGCAAAGGCATCCATGATCCGTTCCCCGTTGATATTGCCAAGCCGGTTGTCTTCGTCGGCGCGATGCTCGGCGCGATGCTTGTGTTCCTCTTCGCGGCACTTGCGATTCGCGCCGTCGGCGCGGCGGCCCAATCCATCATCGAGGAAGTCCGCCGTCAATACGCCCACCTTCCGCGCGAGAATGACATGATCGTCTTCCCCTCGGACTTCAAGCCCGACTACGGCTCATGCGTGGATATCGTCACCAAGTCGGCGCTCCAGAAAATGATCGTGCCTGGACTTTTGGTCGTCTGTATGCCGATTGCCGTTGGATTGCTCTTCCGATCCTTTATCGAGCCGGGCAATGAACTCATCGCCGCCGAAGGGGTCGCGGCGTTCCTCATGGTTTCGACCATCGTCGGCATTCTCGTTGCGCTCTTCCTGAACAACGGCGGCGGCGCATGGGATAACGCCAAGAAATATATCGAAACCGGCGCGCACGGCGGCAAATACATCACCGACTCGCAGGGCAACAAGATCAAGAACCCGACCCACGGCGCGGCCGTCGTTGGCGACACCGTCGGCGATCCGTTCAAGGATACCGCCGGTCCCTCGCTTCACGTCTTGATCAAGCTCCTCTCGACGATCACGCTCGTCATGGCGCCGCTGTTTATCGGCTGAGTCATTCAATCTACCAATTCACTCCTTCACCGCCCCGATGGCTAATCCATCGGGGCGGTTTTGTTTTGTTGTGAAACCGCCGCGTTCTGTTCTGGTTCTCAAAAGTTTTGTCGGTAGGTCGGGTCTTCGACCCGACGTCGGCTCGGAGAGCCGACCTACGCAACCGGACAAATTTTCGAGAACGGGTATAGCGGACGCATCTCACAATTGTCACCGTTTGAAACCCTCTTATCTCTTTCCCCCCGAATGGGGGGATCGAAATAAAGCGAAGGGTGACGCGAAGCAGAACCATGGGAACACAGCGCGTAAAGCTGCTCAAGCCCTGTAAAGGGCGACGGAGGTTTCGCTAACCTTTGAATTGAATGGACGTACGGCGGCATTGTCTTCAGACGCATCTATGAAGTAAACTAATCGACATGGAAACAAGGCGGATAGTATCGCGCAGCTACAAAGAGTCTCTTAAGCTAACGGCCGCTGGGCGTTCAGTATGAGTAAGCCAACTTCACACGCATCCGCGCTAGGCCTTCGGATTTCCTCGCTGCTAACCGAATTCGACCGTCAACTAAGCCCATATACCATGTTCTCGGGTATCTGGATTGTTTGTTTCGCCGGTTTCCTGTTGTTCATGGTTAATCTGGCTGAGCATTATCCAACCGCCCACGATAGAGCCACTGAGGTAATGATTTGGGGCGGTTTTCTAAGTGGCTTTGGAAGTCAGATATGGAGCCGCAACAACCGCGGCATTCTCCTTTTGGATATTGGGCCAGCTCCCCAAAGATGGATCAATTTAGGAGCGGCAATCGGTTGTTTTTTGGGTGCGTATTACTTGCCTGAATGGGCCTACCTTCTGTTTAGAAATAGCGCACCTGCAAATGTGTATCTCTCCGAATGGTATTCTTCGCCCTTTCAATTGATTCTTCCTTTCTTGGGAGTAGCCAGTTTAATCAGCGCGAAGGGACGATTCCAAATTCGGGAGAATGGAATTTGGGTATCGGGAATGCTGATGAAATGGAAATCCATAAAGTCCATTCACTGGGTGGATGATCGCACTTTGATCGTTGTTTATAAGCCAACGATCTTCATTTCAAAAATTGAGCAGAAGTATCGTATTCCAGCAAACCAAAGAGACGCAGCTAACAAACTTTTGCTTCGATTTGTTCCTAATGGCGAGGCGATAGCCGACGTATCTACGTGAAGTCCATGAAAAGAGAACCATTCGGCACGCGATTGATTGCCAGCATGGAGGAAGGACTGCTCGCCTTAAAGCGAGTTAATAATTCACTGGGCATGCGGAGCAAAGATGGCGCGGGTCAAGCCCCGCGAATTAAAGCGGCGTCGAGCCGCCGCACTCAAAATAGCTCTCGATTCGGAGCCTCAATTTGCACTTGCTCTCACGACGGTGTTCAAGCCTCGATCTCGGCCTTCGCCAGCGAGTGGAAGGCGAGTTTGCCCTCTTCAACGCCGACTTCGACCTCGTCGCCGTCCTTGATCTCTCCCGCGATGATCTTGCGTCCGAGCGCGGTCTCGACCTGCTTTTGCAAATACCGCTTGAGCGGCCTTGCGCCGTAAACCGGATCGTAGCCGTCGCGCGCGATGAGATTGCGAGCCGGTTCGCCGAGCGTAATCGTGATGTTTCGGTCGGCCAGCCGCTTGCGCAGGTCGTCCATGAGCAGGTCCACGATCTTCTCGATCTCTTCGAGCTTTAGTGGCTTAAAGAGCACGGTTGAATCCACGCGATTCAGGAACTCCGGTCGGAAGTGAGCGCGCAGCTCGCGCATGACTTCTTTCTCGGCCTTCTCGGTGATCTCGCCCGCCGAGTTCACCCCTTCGAGCAAAATCGGCGACCCAATATTCGAGGTCATGATGACCACAGTGTTTTTGAAATCCACCGTTCGGCCGTGCGAATCGGTCAGGCGGCCATCATCCAAAAATTGCAGCAACACGTTGAAAACGTCGGGATGCGCTTTCTCGATTTCGTCGAGCAGAATCACGCAATACGGGCGACGACGGACGGCTTCGGTCAGTTGACCGCCTTCATCATATCCGACGTATCCCGGAGGCGCGCCGATGAGCCGCGACACCGCGTGTTTCTCCATGTATTCCGACATGTCAATGCGGACGATGTTTTCCTCGGTGTCGAAGAGCGTTTCGGCCAGCGCCTTGGCGAGTTCGGTTTTTCCAACGCCCGTCGGCCCAAGGAAAATGAAAGAGCCAATCGGACGGCGCGGGTCTTTCAAACCCGACCGCGCGCGGATGACGGCATCAGCGACGACTTGCACCGCCGCGTCCTGTCCGATGACCCGCTCGTGCAGCGTTTCGTCCATACGGAGCAACTTTTCGCGCTCGCCCTCGATCAGCCGCGTGACCGGAATCCCCGTCCACTTGCCGATGATCTCGGCGATCTCGTGTTCGGTGACTTCTTCCTTGAGAAGCCGATTCGGATTATCCGCGCCGACCTCTTTTTCTTTTTGCGCGAGCTTGGTCTCCAATTCTCGTAGTTTGCCGTACTTGAGCTCAGCAGCTTTATTCAAATCATACGCCCGTTCGGCTTTTTCGATATCGAGCTTCAAGTGATCCATCTGCTCGCGGAGCGAACGCAACCCGCCGATAGCTTCCTTCTCGGATTTCCATTGAGCCGTCAATGCGCCTTGCTTCTCTCGGAGATCGGCCAATTCGCGCCGGAGCGATTCCACCCGCTCTTGCGACGCACGGTCCTTCTCCTTCTTGAGCGCGGTCTCCTCAATCTCAAGCTGCATGATCCGCCGCGAGACTTGATCCAATTCCGTTGGCATCGAGTCCACTTCGGTCCGGAGCATCGCGCATGCCTCGTCAATCAGGTCAATCGCCTTGTCCGGTAGAAACCGGTCGCTGATGTAGCGATTCGACATAACCGCCGCCGCAACGAGCGAGCCATCCTGAATGCGGATGCCGTGATGCAATTCAAACCGTTCGCGCAGGCCGCGCAGGATCGAGATAGTGTCCTCGACCGTCGGTTCGCCGACCATGACTGGCTGGAAACGCCGTTCGAGTGCGGCGTCCTTCTCGATGTATTTGCGGTATTCGTCGAGCGTCGTTGCGCCGATGCAGTGGAGTTCGCCGCGCGCGAGCATCGGCTTCAAAATATTTCCCGCGTCAATCGCACCCTCGGCCTTCCCCGCACCGACGATGGTATGAAGCTCGTCAATGAAGAGAATAATCTTCCCCTCGGATTTTTGGACTTCGTTCAAGACCGCTTTCAGGCGTTCCTCAAACTCTCCACGAAACTTCGCACCTGCAAGCAGCGAACCCATATCGAGCGAGAAAATCGTCGTTTCTTTCAAATTCTCCGGCACGTCGCTGCGGAGAATTCGGTGGGCAAGCCCTTCGACGATGGCCGTCTTGCCGACGCCCGGCTCGCCGATCAGCACCGGATTATTTTTCGTCTTGCGCGAAAGAATGCGAATCGCGCGGCGGATCTCTTCGTCGCGTCCGATGACCGGATCGAGCTTCCCCTTGCGCGCTTCGTCCACGAGATCGCGGCCATATTTCGCGAGCGCTTCGTAAGTCGCTTCGGGGTTGTCGCTCGTCACGCGCTGATTGCCGCGGACATCCACCATCGCCTTCAAAAGTTTTTTGTGATCCACGCCGTTCTCGGTGAGCGCCTTCGCGGCGGGACGATCCTTTGCGGCGTCAAGAATACCGAGCATCAAATGTTCGATGCTGACGTATTCATCCTTGAGTCGCTTGGCTTCCTTCTCGGCGGCAACGAGAACCTGATTGAGTGTCTGCGTAACGTAAATTCCGCCGACGGGAGTATCGCCTTTCACGCGCGGAAGTTTGCCAAGTTCCTTTTCGATACGCGCGCGGACAGAGGTTGCGTCGCCTCCCGCCCTCGCAACGAGCCTCGGCGCAATGCCCCCCTCCTGATCCAGCATCGCGGCAAGCAGATGCTCGGCGTCCACCTGCTGGTGTCCGAACGTCGTCGCGACGCTCTGAGCAGCGGCAAAGGCCTCTTGGGCTTTCTGGGTCAAACGGTTCAGGTCCATGTTGCAACACCCTCTCTCAAGCGCAGGTTGATGCACAAATTATGCCATGAATCGAGGATGATGAAATGGCTTTATTTTATAGGGAAATGGGAGAAAGGGGGGTGGTGGAGTGTGTCAATATGGCTCGATATTTCGAAGTCGCGATCTGATTATTGTATTAGCCGCCATTCTCAATTGGGTTGATTCCGACGCGCAGGACTGCCTAGAATTACCATCATGGCTGAATCCATCCTCACTATCCCCGAAGCCGCATCACGTTTGAACGAAGTGGTTGACCGCGCCCGGCGCCTCCACGAATCAACTCTGCTGACCGATAACGGCGAACCGGTTGCGCGCGTGGTTCCATTGGCTGCCATCAGCTCCACTGTCGGCGAATTACTCAAATGGTGGCCGACCCGCCCCCGTCTTAGCCCCGATGAGGCGGAATCCTTCGCCGCCGATATCGAGGAAGGGCGTCGCCTACTCAATAAGCCTCCGAAATCAACTTGGGACTAATCCTCGACACCTCCATCCTCATCGCCACCGAGCGGGAGCGGTTTGATTTGGAGACGATGCTGGGGAACTTGGATCCGGCAGAGCCAGTTGGCGTCACCGCGATCAGCGCATCCGAGTTTCTCCACGGCATTGAAAGAGCAAAGAAGTCGGAGATCAAGGAGAAGCGTCTGAGATTTGTCGAATTGATGTTGTCCCGATTTCAGATACATCCCTTCGGTCTCGAAGATGCCAGAATCCATGCCGCAATTTGGGCGCGGCTTGAAGAATCAGGCGGAATGATCGGCGCACACGACCTTCTCATCGCTGCGACCTGTCTGCATTTGGATGCTCAACTTGCCACGCTGAACACCGCCGAATTCTCCCGCGTTCCCGGACTGAAGCTCGTCGAATCTGCACAGTACGTGCGCTGATCGGCAACTGCAGTTCGTTTAAAAGTGCCTGTCCTCAAATTTCCAAACTTACCTAGTGCGGAATGCCCGTAGGCGTTCTGGCGAGGAAACTAGCCTGCGAAATCCCGAAGGGCCGATTCGCTTATGCCAAGCCGATCAAAATAGGTGTCGTCATAGCATCTGTAATCGCACAGTAGCTCTTCGCCCTTTTCGATGTTCCTTGCCGCAACATCGCGGCGGGGAGTGGATGCGATATTAGGGTGGCGGAAGCAGTGATTGATGAATCGCTGATCATCGAAACAAAGAACGTAAAGCCCAATCTCCTTATCGAGATAAGCATACTTCAGAAATTGGCTCCGAGCGGGATCCGACATGCGTTCGATATCCGATGCGCTGTATGCCTTGTCAAAATCCGGATGATATTCCCATGTCGCTGTGCCAGCAGGGATAAATTGGTTGGCGAACAGTCCGATTCCGTGGATAGGACTGGGAGCAAGATAGGTACTGATTAGGAGCATAAAGTCTTAACCCTTTGTTCTCATTACGAGCCACGCAATTCCTGCTATGACACCCACGGCTATCGTTTTTTCTGGCCGAGCCCAGCGTAGAAACTCCCCGTTTATGGCAGCGACACCCAAGAACATCGTAGCGAACCAGATGAGTGTTTGAATCTCAGGGGAAACAATGCCAGCGCGTTGCAGGAATCGAGTTGAAAGCAAATAGCACGATATGCCGAAGAAGAACCAGCCGCCCGATTTGAAAGCGCGTATGCGATCCAACTGCCCGTCACGCCACATGACAGAGGCATGAAGAATCCCCCACGAATCGAAAACGCCTGAGAGTGTGATCAAGCCAAGAACGAAGATGATAGCAATCGCTTGTTGCATTCTCACTCGCTCACCGCGCATACCACTGGATTGCCGAGCGGACCAGACACGAGGTTCATGCCGACGCAGCGGACACCGTAGATTGCCCTTCACAGGTCGCAAGCTGGACTTTTAATGTCCCCTTAAACAGGGACATCTAGCGCGGGTATGATAGGAGCGTATATGGGACATAGGCAAGCGGATTTGTCCCCTTAATAGGGACATCAAAAGAATTAGTCTGTCCTCGATATGGGGACAATCGGCAGAAGACCTGTTTGCCGCCGTTACGCGCGGCTCTTGGGAAAAAATCTCAAGGGTCGCCGAGGCGACATGAGCTTGCGCGACTTCGCCCGCCGGATTGGCATCTCAAAATCGGAACTCCATCGGATGGAACTCGGCGAGCAGAATGTCTCACTTTCCACTATTGAGTTAATCTGCCGCAAGCTCAAGTGCGACATCACCGAACTTTTTAGCAATCTGCGGACGGATTCCGAGAATGACCCTTCATAGCACAATCGGTGGGAAAGCGCGTTATACTCCCCCGGACTTGAGGAGCGCCGTGAACCCCGCCTGCTCGAAGTGACGGTCGCCGGTAAGAGCCTCATTCAAGCCGTGATGCCGCATCACTTCGAATGAAATTCAGATGGTTCTCCGCCATGTCTGCGGGAAGGTTCGGGGCGCGGCCTATAATGTTTTTGAACCGCTCATTCAGGGTGCGCTGTGCCACCGCCTCCACTCGCACTTCGGTTCCATCGGGAAGAGAGTTCGCCTCATCGAGCACAACGACGCCTTTTTCCACATGTCCATGGTAGGTCATAATCGCGCTCCTTCTTCAACACTTGTAAGACCAAAACACGAGGGCGTCAATCACGGAGTCAGATTTTGAACGCCTCAATACCCAAAATCCCAAGGCAGGTGGTTTCGACGTTGGCGAGGCCGTGCGGCGTTGCGTCGGAAAGATAATCGGTGATCCAGCCCCCTTCGGAACCTTGCATCGCGAGCAGGCGTTCGGTGAGCTTGGCGGGGATCGCGCTCTTCGCGCCGAGTCTCGCGGCCGCGATCATCGCGAGCGCGAGTTTGTAGGTCGCGTAAATCTTGTGCGAGGTTGCGGCGTGATCTTTGAGACCGATTCCGTCCCACATCTTCATCGCCGCGTCGAACCGTTCCCGTGCGCGCTGCGGCGAACTTTTCGCCTCCGCAATCGCCGCCAACAACAAAAGATCGGCGTAGCTTTCCCATCCCTTGAACGGGTCGCCGACAGTTCGCTCGGTCTTGATCATCTTTTCGCCGACGGTCGTCACGACATCCAAACTGTATCGGCGAAACGGCAGAGGATTCTTTGCCTCGCCAAATACCATTTCGATTTTTCCCGATTCCGTGACGCCCAGTTCGCGCATCTTCGCCTCGATTTTGCGCACGATGTCGGGATGCGACTGCGAAAGCACCTTCGTGACGAGATAGTTGTCGTGGAAGAGCCAATAGATTTTCGCGTCGCGATATTCAGGAAGCAATCCGAGCGAGGGATCGAAAAGACCGGCGAGAAACTCGCGGCCTCGCGCAGCTGGAGATCGGGCTTCGGCAACAGCACCCCCCGATATCCACGGAGCGCAGGCGGCGATGCCCGCGCCAAGAATAAACCGTCTTCGAGTCGTGAGGATCGCTCCGGTGCGATAAAACTTTCTGCGCACACCTTTGGAAAAATCGTACTCTCGCTTCATGACTTAAAACGCGCCTTCATATAGGTCGGCGAATTCGGATTCCGTGAGATGTTTGGGATTGAATTGCGCGGTCCATTGTTGCGACGCCTCGCGGGACATTTGGGGGATCATGCCCCGCTCGACCCCGCAATCGCCGAGTCGCGTGGGCAAACCGGAGTTGACGCGGAGTTTTTCAATTCGTTCGGCAAGGCCCGTGGCTGCGGCTCCTTCGTGCGAACCGTTGCCGCCGATGTCGCTCCAGAGGGCACGATAAAGCGGCTCCACCGCGCGCGCATTTTTCCGGATGACGTGCGGGAGCATGAGACCGATGGCGACGCCGTGCGTGACGCCAAAGTGCGCGGTCAGCGGATTGGCGCACGAGTGAGCCGCGCCGAGCATGGAATTTTCGATGGCAACTCCCGCGAGCGCCGCGCCTAAAAGCATCGCCCCGCGCGCTTCAATATCACCGGGTTGCTCGAACACCTTTTCGAAATTTCCGGCGAGAAGCGCCCACGCCTGTCGCGCGAACATCTGTGAAATTGGATTGCGATTCTTCGAGACGTAACTTTCGAGCGCGTGCGAAATGGCGTCCATGCCCGTCGCGGCGGCGATGCCGTGCGGAAGCGAGACCGTGAGTTCCGGATCGAGCAGCGCGACTTTGGCCGCAGCTTTGCGGTCGCCGCAGGCCATTTTCGTGTGGGTCGTCGCGTCGGAAATCAGCGCGAACGATTGCATCTCGCTGCCGGTTCCGGCGGTCGTCGGGACGGCGATGAGCGGCAGCATCGGCTTCGTCGCCTTGTTGACGCCCCAATAGTCCTTCATCTCGCCGCCGTTGGTCAGGATGAAATTCGCCCCCTTGGCGCAATCCATCGAGCTTCCACCGCCAAGACCAACGAAGAAATCAATGCCGTGTTCACGTGCGGCGGCCGTTGCTTCCTCGACGTGGAGCGTGGTCGGATTTTCGCCAACGCGGTCATAGACAAAAACTTCGAGCGACGCCACGCGCATGATTTCTGCGGCCCGCGCAACGTAACCCGCCGCCGCGATCCCCGGATCCGAAACGAGCAGGACGCGCTTGCCGCCGTAATCTTTCACCCATTGGCCGAGCTGTCCGAGCGCGCCTTTGGCAAAGATAAGACGGGTTTTCAAAAAATAGTCGAAGGAGATCATGGGTGAGGAGCACGGCGGGCAGGAATCGCGTCAAAATGCGACCGCCCCACGCGCGACGCTATCCTACCGTTTCAACGGCGTGACCGCAACCTCGCTGCCCATAATGGACATCTTTCTTTTTGATTCTATCGCGATTTCCGGCGTATCGTATCGGCGATCTTCGCGCATCGAGACCAATCAGCAAGGAGCCTCTACGCGCCATGTTCCGCACCCTCACACGACGCGAATTTATCGCGGCCTCGTCAGCGACGCTACTGACGGCGGCGTCCTATTTGCCTGCAGCGGATGCGCCCGCAAAAATCAAACTCGGCTTCGATAATTTCTCCGTCCGCGGCAACAAGTGGAATGCCCGCCAACTCCTCGATTACGCCGCCTCGCTCAAGATGGATACGATCCTGCTTTCCGATTTGGATGTTTACGAAAGCCTCGACGAGCCGTATCTGAAAAAAATCAAAGAGCAGGCGGATCGCCTTGGCATTGTCATTTATGCGGGGACGGGGAGCGTCTGCCCGACCGCGAAGTGGTTCAACAATAAGCGCGGCACGGCGGAAGAGAATCTGGCGCTCACGCTTCGCGTCGGAAAACTTCTTGGATCGCCCGCCATTCGTTGCGTGCTCGGTTCGCGCGAGGATCGGCGCGGCGATGGCGGCATCGAGCCGCACATCGAAGCGATGGTCAAAGTCTGCCGCGCGGCGCGCAATCAGGTTCTCGATTCGGGAGTCAAAATCGCCGTCGAAAACCACGCGGGCGACATGCAGGCTTGGGAGTTGGTTCAATTGATCGAGGGCGCGGGCAAGGATTGCGTCGGCGCGTGTATGGACGCGGGCAACGCCGCATGGACGCTCGAAGACCCCATTGCCAGCCTCGAGATTTTGGGTCCCTTTGCGCTCATGACGGGCGGCATCCGCGATAGCGCGGTTTGGGAAAGCGAGAACGGCGCGAAAGTCCAATGGACCGCGATGGGGGATGGCTCGGTGGATTGGAATTCGTATATGAAGAAATTTACCGAAATTTGTCCGACGCTTCCGATCCAGCTTGAAATCATTTCCGGCGGCGCGCAGGAATTCCGGTATCTCGATCCCGATTTTTGGAGCGTATATCCCAAGGCACGATCCAAAGATTTCGCGCGGTTCCTCGCGTGGGCCAAGCGTGGAAAACCCGCGGCGGAAGATCAGAAGAGTGATCCCGCCGCCACCACCGAACCCACAACCCCGGAAGGCCGCGAACAGATGTGGCAGCTTGAACGGAGCGTGAAATTCTGCCGGGAGACGTTAAAGCTTGGGACGAAGTCCTGATTTGATTCAGAAAGGCATTGCGATGAAATTGCGACGCTATATTACCCTCGCGCTCCCCGCGCTTTATCTCGCTTCGTGTGCGTGGTTTCCGAAACATCGGAGCGTGACGACGCCCGAAGCGCGAGAACTGGTTCAGAAGACCGCGACTTACAAATTCGGCGAGAGCCGCGTTCCGCTTTCGAAGTTGGGCGATGCCGTGCGCGATTCGCAAGGCTCTGCGGAGGAGCGCGCGGCTTTACGAATCGCAATGGCCGATGCGCTGGATGAGAAAGCCGTTCCCGCCGCGACGCTCGACGCAAAAATTTTCCTCTGCCGCCAGCTTGCGCTGATTGGAACGGCGGACGAAGTTCCCGTCCTAGCCGAAATGTTCGACGATCAGGCTTCCGCCGACGCCGCGCGGCTCGCGCTCGAACGAATCCCCGGACCCGAGGCGACACGCGCATTGATTGAAGAACTGGGCGACACGTCGGGAGACACGCGAATCGGAATCGTTAATTCGTTGGGTATGCGGCGGGACGCCCGTGCGGTGAAACCGCTCGCTCAATTGTGGGATGATTCCAATCCCGCGCTCCGTTCGGCAGTGATTTCCGCCCTCGGAAAGATCGGCGGCGATGCATCCGAAAATGTCCTCTCCGGACAAAAGCCCTCCGATGAAATCGCGCAAGCGCGGCTGCTCATCGCCGAACAATTCATTACGGCGGGTGAAGGAACGAAGGCCGAAGCGATTGCCGCCGACTTGGCAAAGGCAGGCGGAACTCAATCCAAAGGGGCACGCGCGGGTGCATTGCGGATGCTCGTCTCCGCGCGCGGCACTAAAGCAGCTCCGCAGGTGTGCGAACTTTTCAAGGAAGGCGATGCGCTGGGCAACGCCTTGGCTCCGTCGTTCGTCCGCGAACTTCCCGGCGGAGCCGATACGACTCTCGCGCTGGCCTCGGGCGCATCGTCGCTGCCCGCCGAATCGCAGGCTGATCTTGTCCGTGCGATTTCTACGCGATCTGATGAAGCCGTCCTGCCTACGACGCTCAAGTTTGCTGCGTCGGAAAACCAAGCCGTGCGGATTGCGGCATTGGAATCGCTCGCGGAATTGGGAGACGCGGGCAAAGGCGAGACTATTGACCTGCTCGTCGCGCGCGCGGCGGGCAAGGACGCTAAAGAATCTGAAGCCGCGCGGGCTTCACTTGCTGCGCTCAAGGGGCCGCACGTAAACACTCAACTGACCCGTGCGCTGGCAGCGTCGAAAGAGGTTCCTCCTCGCGTTGAAATTCTGCGCGCGCTCGGATCGCGCCACGCAACGCTCGCGCTCGAAGAGATTTTCGTCGCGGCGCAGGATACGGTTCCGGCCACCCGCGCGGCGGCGTATGAAGCCCTCGCGGGAACGGCTTCGGCAACCGAAACGGAACGACTTTGCAAATTGTTCAATGACGAAAAAGACGCGACGGCGCGCCAAGCTGCATTTCAGGCGCTCGCTTCTGCTTCTCGACGGGGGGACGCTGATGTTGCTGCGACCGCCGTTGCTGGTGGCATGGCCATGTCCACAAATTTGTCCGACCGCCCTTCGTACCTAAAAGTCCTCGGCATGGTCGGTGGTGAAACCGCCTTGGGCCAAATCTGCCACCACCTTCGCACGGCGCTGGACGTCGAGACTCGTGCCGCCGCCGTAGAGGTCCTCTCGCAATGGTCCGATGCCGCACCATCCGATGCGCTACTCGAAGCAATCAAGCGGGAGATGTCGAACCCATATCGCGCACAGGCCATCGAAGGGTATTGCCGTTTAATCGCCCTGCCGTCGGATCGTCCGGAGAAGGAAACGACTGCGAAGTTCGCTGAAGTTTACAAGCTGGCAAAGAGTGCTGGCGAGAAGCGCGCTGTCATCCGCGCGCTCGGAGACGTTCCGACGATCAGCGCACTCAAATTGGCTGAGAAAAATTTCTCCGACGCTGACGTGAGTTCCGAAGCGATTGCATCGGCCTCCCGTATTGCGGGGAAAATCGGATTGGCGGAGGCGTCGGAGACCAAGGCCGTCATGGCGAAGGCTATTGCCGCTTCGAACGATCCTTCGGCAAAAGCCGCCGCGCAAGCGGTCATCACAAGTATCGAGGAATTTGAGGATTACATCACCGCATGGCAAGTCGCGGGACCCTACTTTGAGCGGGGCAAGGACGCCACCACGATTTTCGACATGACGTTCGCGCCGGAAAATCCGGCCGATGCGGCCAAGGTCAATTGGAAACCGATGATTGCTTCACCCGATCCTAATCGTCCTTGGCTGCTCGATTTGCAAAAAGCAGTCGGCGGCGGCAATCGCGCGGCTTATTTGAAAACGCGAATCGAATCGGACAAGGAACAAAAGGTCAAAATGGAAATCGGCAGCGACGACGGCGTCAAGGTGTGGCTGAATGGCGCGGTCGTCCATTCGAACAACGCCACCCGCGGACTTTCGCCCGGTCAAGATGTCGTCGAGACGACGCTGAAAAAGGGATCGAACGACTTGCTTGTAAAAATCTCCAACGGCGGGGCGCAATGGGAAGCATGCTTGCGACTGCGAACTCCCGACGGCAAACGAGTGGGCGGATTAAAGATTGCCCCCTGAATTGAACGCGAGTGCCTGAACCCCAACTTTCCATCGTCATCCCCGCCTTGAATGAAGCGGGTAACATCGGCGAATTAGTCGAGCGGTGTCGCGCGATCTTGGGTAAGATTGACCTCGTTGCGGAAATCATTGTCGTGGATGGCGGCTCGAACGATGCCACACGCGATGAGGCAGAGAAGGCTGGGGCGAAAGTAGCAATTCAAGAAGACCCCGGCTATGGCGGCGCACTGCGGATGGGTTTCTCACTCGCTTCTGCGCCGTTCCTTCTCACGATGGATTCCGATCTCTCCCACGAGCCGGAGGTCATTGCGCAGCTTTGGGCTTCGCGCGAAACCGCCGACGTGGTGATCGCCTCGCGTTACGTCGAAGGTGGTCGCGCGGATATGTCGGCCTTCCGCGCGCTCCTGAGCCGCATCCTCAATTTTATTTTCACCCGCGCGCTCGCGATTTCGGTGAAGGATATTTCCAGCGGATTCCGTCTTTACCGTCGGGAGGCGTTAAATGAAATTAAATTTGAAGCGCGCGATTTCGATGTGCTCGAAGAAATTCTGATTCGGCTTCTGAACAAGGGATACCGCGTCGCCGAAATCCCATTCCACTATCGCATCCGCAAAACGGGCCAATCGCACGCCAAACTCTTCAAGTTCGGAGTCGCCTATTGTAAGACCCTTTTCAAGATGATTCGACTGCGCAAAGAGCGAATTTGATAATCCGCCAAATGGATAGCATTTGGAATACATCCGCAGATTTCGCAGATTGCACAGATTGAATAAAGAATTCGTGCGGAAGCGAAAGTATAAGGGATTATGAATCTGCGCAATCTGCGCAATCTGTGAATGATCTACTCCGTCATTCCTCTTCCGCTTCGGGCTTTCGGTCGCGCGGAAAAAGGGGATACCACCCCTCGCCCTTTCTCCATAAGGCGGGCGGACAATTCACGGGACAATTCCGATAAGTGACATAAAGCGAACCAAAACCGAGCGCGCGAAGGCTTGATGAATTTTCGCGGACGGGGGGTTCGAGCGTTTTCCATCCAAACCTTGCTCCCAATCGGTCGAGAATACCCGCGCTCTCCATTTCGCTGCCCTTCTTAACCACCTTCAGTTTTACGTATCCGAGCGGACGAATGCTTTCGGGAAGATCGGGTCCAGCTTGACGAATTTTCGCGCCGACTTTCAGGAACTCCTTTTCCAATAACGACCGCTCCTCCTCGGACGCAAAGAGTTTTCCTTGTGCGGTCCTTGCGGCGACGCGAAGACACGGTTTGAACCCGGACGTTTTCAACTTCTCCACGTACTCGGCAACAGCGGGATCGTTCGGCAGTTCCGTTGGGCGCAAAAGATCGGAGGCGTCCATTTCGCCGTACTCGCCCCCACGATCCTCAACCCAATCGTTTGCGATGAAATCCAATTCGATTCGCTTGCCGCACAATTCGGCGATTCGCGCAACTTCGGCCCGTATCCGATCCGTTCCCGCGCGGTGCTGGATCATCGCCGCAATCACAATGCGCGCGCGCGGTGGGGCTTCTTTCCGGATCCATTTCTCCAAATCGCGCCAGACGCGGTTGCCTGTAAAGACGATGTCATCCAAAAACAAAAAGTCGCCGCTCGGCGCTCCGCAATCATCCAATCGGAATCCGAATTTAGCGTGAATTTGCGCGTCCAGCAATTTGAGCATCGCCCGCTGGCTTTCGCCGCTCCATTGCACGCGCAGGATGTTCATGGATAGCCAGAATTTACTCGCATCGCTTCCGGAGGGAAGGACACGTTCCAATAATTCGGCGCAAAAATTCTCGAACTTCACGCGCGAGAGATAGGTCTGCTTGAGCGCCCCTTCCATTGCTTTCAGAAGAGGGTTTCGTGCGGCGTCATCGAACTGGCCTATCCATTTTTCAACGTGCGCCGGAGTCGTACGTTCGATCTCGCCTTCGCGGTAGTCGGCGATGATCGCAGCGATAGACTCAAGCCGTCCGAAATATTCTTGGTTGGATTCAAACATCAGTTGCGCCAGCGGTGTCGTCATGCTGCATTTGCGGGATTACGGCGGAAATCAATTGAGCCAATCGGTCGGCGGCTCTTCCGGCCATTTGAATCACTTCGTCATGCATCGTCGGTGACTCCGTTTTGACGACATGCGAATTCGTGATGAGCGAAATCGCGGCGACCTTAAGACCGATTCGTGCGGCGGCTATCGCTTCGGGTGCGGTGGACATGCCGACGGCATCCGCGCCGAGTCGCCGGAGCATCTCCACTTCACCCGGCGTTTCATAATAGGGACCGCTCACCGCTGCGTAAACCCCTTCCTTCAGCGCGATCCCTTGCGCCGTCGCCGCTTCAAGCAGCAGCGACTGCATCGAATCGCAAATAACTTTTCCGGATCGCGCTCTTGTGCTCGTTCTTTTGGAAGGGCTTCGCGGAATCAAGTTGATCAGATCGCGAATGAGCATGAAGTCGCCCGGAAGAAGCCTCGGTGAAAGTCCGCCCGCGGCATTTGTCAGAATTACGCGCCTAACGCCCGCGTGTTTGAGCAAGTGAATCGAGGCTTCGCATCGCGCGGCATTGATCCCCTCATAATAATGTCGCCTCCCGGAAAGCAGGTGAATCGGAACGCCCCCGATGCGCCCCACAGCCCATTGCCAAGAATGTCCCGCGACGTTCGATGATTCCGTTTCGCTCACTAGAATCGGTAGCTCGCGGTAATCGAGCGTTGCTTCGAGCTCCATACGTCGAGCTAAAATTCCGAGACCCGAACCGGCAACGATGGCAATCTGGGGAAACTCTTCATGCAGAACGCCGCTGCGCCCCCCAAGTTTCCAGCCCAACTCGGCCATGAAGTCTTGCAGCCGATGGGTGGATCGCTCAAGGAGGTCGCTGAAATCATCCATCATCGAAGCCTAGGCAAAGTGTGGCGCATACTCAATCGGAGGGTTCGCTCGATTTCATAATGCGCGCAATCATCCCTTCTGATTGACACCGTCGCGGGACTTTTGCGACATTCCCTTAACGAAAGGTTTGGTTCTGACGATGCCCTCATGGTTTAAGCGAACTCTCGCGCGGTTTAAGAATGGCGATCCGATCATTATCGTCTCCGGGCTGCCGCGTTCGGGGACTTCGATGATGATGAAGATGCTCGAGGCGGCGGGGCTGGAGCCGGTCACCGACGGAATCCGCGCTGCGGACGAGGACAATCCCAAAGGCTACTACGAGTTCGAGCGCGTGAAGGATTTGGACAAAGGGGGCGACAAGTCGTGGGTCGCCGAGCATAAGGGGAGGGTCATCAAAATCATTTCGTTCTTGCTGAAAGATTTGCCTTCCAACTGCAACAACAGGGTCGTCTTCATGCGTCGCGACATCGGCGAAGTTCTGGCTTCACAAAACAAAATGCTGGATCGCCGCGG
>CAZPIK010000009.1:0-26856 GCA_964586185.1 uncultured Candidatus Sumerlaeota bacterium
GTCACCGCCGTCATCTTCGGCAATCCCTCGCGGTAATCGGTCATGCCAAGAGGCACGATGGCGATGGAAAGAAGCGCGGGACGCAGACGAGAAAGTTCGCGAATCGTTCGATCCAATTCCGCGCCATCATTCCATCCGGGACAGAGCACAATTTGCGTGTGAAATTGAATCCCGCCTTTTTTCAGGTATTCCAGATTTTCGAGAACGTTGCTGGAACGCTTGACGCCGAGCATTCGGAGACGCAGTTCCGGATTTGTCGTATGGACCGAGACATACATGGGCGATAGCCGTTGCTCGATGATCCGATCGAAATCCGGTCGCTTCATGTTGGTCGTGGTGATGTAATTTCCATGGAGGAAGGACATTCGAAAATCGCCGTCTTTGAAATAGATTCCCTTGCGCAGTCCGGGCGGATTTTGATGGATGAAGCAAAAGACGCACTGGTTGTTGCACATCTTGATCTTAAAATCGCGCAGGACGATTCCGAGCTCTTCACCTTCCGAGCGATGGATATTGGCACGGAAGGTTTTAATGCGGCCTTGTGAAATCTCGCGCTCAAACCGAACGTCCACCTCCTCCTCGGAGGATTGAAACATGAAATCAATCGCGTCATGAATCGGTTCGTCGTTGATCGAAAGCAATCGGTCGCCTTCGCGGAGACCGGCAAGAGCGGCGGGGCTGCCCAGTGTAACCGACGCAATGACGGCGTCACTTGATCCCTGACGACTGGAAACGGCGCTTCCACATTCTTCGTCAAGCTGCGTATCAAGCGGTTCATAACCTAAGAGTCCCATCGAGATACAATCTAGCCTCCCCTGTGCCATAATATAAGAAGTTAACGCAAAGACGCAAAGACGCTCCTTTTAGGTGGGCGCATTTCTATAATTGTCATGCAAAGCAGCTTTGTGAATTTGACGTTTCTTTGTCCTGAAAGGGCAAAGGTTCAAAGCGCAAGGCAACGCCTTGGATTGATGATTCGCCACTTGCACAAGCCCTGTTAAGGGCGATGGAATTTTCCGCCGCCCTTAACAGGGCTTGATTCCGAAATGAAACCGATCACCCCACGGCGTTGCCTTGGGCTTTGAACCGCCGCCCCTTCGGGACTGGGATAATCGGTTCGTTCAAGGTGTCTTGCATATACTCAAACGCGCAGCCGTAAAAGTTGTGCGATGCGCTTTATTGGGTCGCAGCGACTATGCGCCTTTGCGTTACTTGTTCCTTCTGCGTCGGTCATTCATGCGCGGCGAGTTTGCCGAGCGCTTCGACGGCAAAAATAATTGGATAGAGCCGCTCGTAGTACCAAAGGTTCGCGAAATAAAAGCCGATGGGCGACGGTTCTACCCATTTCCCCGATTCCACGGATTGGACAAGCCACCCCGCTCCGCGTTCGATCACCGCATGAATTTCCGGCGGTGGATTTGGATGAGCATTCGCATAACTCGCGAGCGTTCCGAGCGCCAGCGATGTTTCCTCGGTCGAGCTAGGCGTTCCCTTCGGTCCTCCCCAACCGCCGTCGTCGTTTTGCGCGGCGATCAAAAATCCGGCGGCGCGGTCTGACATTTCTCCGCCGTGTGCATTTAATTCGAGAAGCGCCGCTAACACGCGCGAGGTTCCATAAACGGGATTGATATTGCCCGGCGCATCTTGATTGCCAAACCAAAGCGGCAACCACGAGCCATCGATGCGCTGCTCCTTCTGTAGATAGGCTGTCATCCCGCGCAATGTGCGATCTATGCGCGATTGAAACGCTGCAGGCATTTCGCTTTTCCACGCGATAAATGCGCGCATGGCGTGCGCCGTAAGATCGCATCCGCTGCGGTCGAATGGAAGCGCGCCCCAGCCGCGACAGAATGTTGGAATGCCGCCGTCGCGATTTTGCAAATCCATCAGCCACTCTATCCCGCGCTTCGCTGCTTCGCGAAGTGCCGGCTCGCCGCGATAGAATTTCCGCAGGGCAAGAATCGCCCCCGGCGTGTCGTCGGCGTCGGGAACTCCACCCGGAAGATCGGTCCACGCCCATCCGCCCGGAGCCGCCTGCGTGAACGGATGAACCTCGCGGAACTGCCGATCCAAAATCCAATCGCGCAAACCATCCGATTCTTTTTCGCCCAATACTTTTTCAATTCCGCTTCCCTCGGCAATTGCGTTGACCGCGAGCGTCGTCGTCCACGAGGCGAGGTTGGTGTCAATCGGCCAACTCCCATCGGGACGGATGTTTCCGATCAGAAATTCCGTGGCGCGACGCGCGACGGGATGATCGGCCTTGCCCATCGCCGCGAGGCTCATGAGGACGAAACCGGTAAGCGGCGCGGCTTCGAGAAATCCACCCGTTGAAGGTTGAAGTTTGATGAGGAGATTGAGCGTCGGTTCTTTGGCCAAATTCCGCATCCATTTGAGTGGCGGGAACCGTGATGGACGATGATGGTGAATCGTCTGCCCAATGGCGATCAGCGCGGGGAGGGCATAGCTCACGACTTGCAATCGGAGGAACTTATAGAAACTTCGCGGAAACATCGCGAACTCGAACGGAAGCGACGGCACAAGCTCCCAATTCCCGGGAGCGCGCATGACCTCACGCGCAGGAGCCGACGAGGACGTCGGCGCTCCCAGATTTGTCCCAAGCCTTCCCGCAAGAGTCGCCATCGTCAGGATCGGAACGGAAAACGTGCGGTCCTTTCCATAAGAATCGGCGACGGCCTTGGCTAGAGCAACAGGATCGAGCGAGCCAACGCGCGAACGAATCCACTCCTCGGCGCGCGCGATCGGATCGTCGTACTTGCGGTGCGCTTCGGGGACTGCCAGCGCCGACCAGACGAGCAACGTCGTGCTGAGGTTGCTTTTACTTTTGATCGTATCGCCCCAACCGCCGTCGGGGTTTTGATTCTCGCGGAGCCAGTTGAGGCCGCCTGAGATTAGATTTTCCAATGACAGAGGAGCAGCAGTTGACGATTTGCGAACGAGCGAAAGCGCGAAAACGGAAGTCGCGGTCGAAAGCGCACTCGTCGAAAGTTCGCCGATCCAATGGCCGGAAGCATCGCGCTCGGCGAGGAGCCGCTGACGAGCGATATCGAGTGCGTGTTGTATTTTCTCGCGATTCATCGAAAGAGATAAACGCAAAGGACGCGGAGGACGCAAAGGAAATGCAGATTAATTAACAAGAGACTACCGAAGGTTCGAAGTCTTATTCCTTTGCGTCCCTTGCGTTGAATCGTCTTCTTTTTTACTTCTGCGCTTTGGTCACGCCATCCCAATCATCCGTACGGAAGGGCGATGCAGGAAGTCCGGCTTTATTGTAGAGGTTGACTTCGGGGTTATTCGCCCAGCCATATCGCACGGCGACCGGATGGGGGACTTTATCGGAAGAGACGATCACCGAACGTCCCTTGATCTTGGCGGTGGCCCAGTAGAATTTCTTGTCCTCGCCTGCGACGGCAAAGCCTTTCAGTTCCTCACCGCCTTTTGCGCCCGCTTTCAATCCTTTTGAATGAGAGAATGTGATGGTGGCTTGGCTGCCTTTAATTTTCAAACCCTTATACATCGGCCCCGAATACTCGCCGAACCATTTTCCATAAGCGATTTTCTGAGCCGATTGCGCCAGACGCTTTCCAACATCCTGTTTGTTCTTCGGATGAATATCCTTGGCCTCGCCGATATCAATAATGACGGCCATGCCGGTATTCGGGAGGCTAAGCGTCATCGTCTGCGCCTCGCGGAGTTCCGCCCAATCGCTCTCGGCGGGTTCGGGTTTGCGGTCGGTAAAATTCGCCAATTGAACGAAGAAAAAGGGGAAATCGCCCTGTCCCCAAACGCGCCGCCAATCGGAAATCATCGCGGGAAACAGTTTGCGGTATTGATACGCGCGACCAGCGTTCGATTCGCCCTGATACCAAATCGCCCCGCGAATCGCGAAGGGAACAATCGGCGCGATCATGCCGTTATAGAGCGACGCGGGTTGCCAAGGGCTGGTGGCGGGGTCTTGCGGCGCGCCCGGAGCCTTCGGTTCGGTTTTGCCTTCGGCCTTGGCTTTCACGGCGTCTTCCTTCCATTTTGCGAAAGCTTTGTCGTAGTTCGCTTTGGCCGCCGGATACCCCGCGACGTTTGCTTCGTGGCGATCCAAGATCGGTTTGAAATCGGGATCGGCCTTGAGTGTTTCCATCGTTGTCCACGATTCGGCGGGCGTTCCGCCCCATGATGTATTGATAAGGCCCACCGGAACTTTGCGCGTCTTGCGCAACTCGCGTCCGAAGAAATAAGCGACGGCGGAGAAATCCTTGATCGTTTCGGGTGAGCACTCGACCCATTGCCCGTCGCAATTGATCTGCGGCTGATTGGCGACTTTTTTCTTCACCGTGAAGAGCCGGATTTTGGTGTCGGTCGCCGAGGCGATTTCCTGATCGGGATTGGCCGACAACTTGACCGGCCATTCCATGTTGGATTGACCCGACGCGACCCACACTTCTCCGCCGAGGATGTTTTTCAATTGAATCGTATTCTTGCCTGTCACGGTCATTTCATAGGGACCGCCCGCCTTAATCGCTTTTAATTCGACTTTCCAATTTCCAGAAGAATCGGCGGTGGTTTCGGCTTTACGCTTGCCAAGTGTGACGACGACTTTCTCGCCCGATTCCGCCCATCCCCAAACGGGAATTTTGACGCCCGATTGGATGACCATGTTGTCGCCAAAGACCCCGGGAAGCTTGACGTCGGCGAAAGCGAAAGAGATCGAGCAGACGAAGATGACGAAAACCCAGTAGGGTGTGAAACGATACGAAATACGACACATAACCCGTATTCTCCTCTTTGGAATTCCAGTGAAACTCAAACAAAATCAACTTGCAATCCTCAAGTCCCATCCCTATTGATAACAAACTAGGATTGGTTCCAAGACATACCGTATGAGGTTCAAGCGTGATTAGGGTATTCAACACAAAGACTTGGCGTCACCCCGGTGTCGCGCTCCTCCTGATTTCGCTCCATTGGCTGCTGGCTATGCCCTTCGCATCCGCACAGTGGATTGAACAAGTTCCCATTCTCCAGGCATCCGATGAAATGGATAACTTAGGATTCGGAAGTTCGGTGGCCGTTGATGGAAACGTCGCGGTCGTTGGCGCGCATCAACATCCTTCGGGTGGCGGCAATCGCGGCCAGGCGTATGTATTCCGTTTTAATGGCTCAACTTGGGCAGAAGAGCAAATTCTCCAAGCATCCGACGAAGTGGACGGCGCCTACTTCGGAAACCGAGTGGCCGTGAGCGGTGATGTGATTGTAGTCGGAGCCAACATCCATTCCTCAGGCGGATTTCAGCGCGGCCAAGCGTACGTGTTCCGTTACTCCGGCGCCACTTGGGTAGAGGAGCAGATTTTACAAGCTTCGGATGAAACAAATTCGGCTTTCTTTGGCAATGCTGTAGCCACGGATGGGGCCGTGGTTGCCGTGGGAGCGTGGCGTCACCCCTCCGGCGGATTCGAACGCGGCCAAGCCTATATTTATCGGTGGGGAGGCGCGTCATGGACGGAGGAGCAAATCCTCCAGGCTTCCGACGAAGCCGATAGCGCATACTTTGGCCTCTCGATTGGTGTCAGTGGAAACGCCGCCGTCGTTGGCGCGGATCATCATCCCTCGGGTGGAACGAATCGCGGGCAAGCTTACATTTACCGATTCAATGGAGCGACGTGGATCGAAGAAGAAGTTTTACAGGCCTCGGATGAAGTCAATGGCGCCAGGTTTGGCAACGACGTTGCGATCAGCGGCGCGGCGGCCTTGATCGGCGCTTATACTCATCCCTCGGGTGGATCGGGACGCGGCCAGGCTTATGTTTTCCGTTATGACGGGCTGAACTGGGCAGAGGAGCAAGTCCTTCAAGCGTCTGACGAAACCAATTCTGCGTGGTTTGGATACTCTGTCGCTTTGGATGGTAATCTCGGAGTCATTGGAGCTCACACCCATCCCTCGGGCGGGAGCCAAAGAGGTCAGGCCTACGTATTTAGAAACTTTGGCCCCTCCTGGACGCAGGAGCAAATACTTCAAGCCTCCGACGAGGTTAATCTCGCGCGAATGGGGAGATCCGTGGGGGCTGAAGAACTTCAAGGGGTGGCGATTGTCTCGGCACCCGAGCACCCTTCAGGAGGGACCTTTCGCGGTCAATCCTATATCTTCTCGGGACCGACTCCGACGCCCTCGCCATCACCCACCCCCAGCAGCACGCCGACCGCCTCTGCTTCACCGACTTCAAGCCCCAGTCCCACACCGAACGTTGTGATGGATTGGACGATCTTTGAATAACCGTCGCTTGAATCGCGATTTCCGATTCGGAAATTGCGGTTGCCTATCGCGCGGCCAAAGGATCAAATGAGGGGCTTTTAATTATGTGCTTGAGCACTTTGCAAGAGGAGAATCCGAGGGTGAAGAAAACTTGTTTAGGGTCGTGGGTCTGGATCGCCGCCCTGCTGGCGATATTGGGAAGCGTCAAGGCCGAGGCCGCTGACGCAGCGAGCGAAGCGCTCGCGAAATCGGTGACAATATACCGGGACAAATACGGCATTCCGCACATTGACGCCCCAACCGACGCAGGCGCGGTGTTTGGATTCGCCTATGCTCAGGCCGAGGATTTCTTCTGGCAGGTCGAGGATACTTACGCGCAGTGCATCGGACGATACGCGGAGATCGAAGGTGAAGCGGGTTTGGAGTCGGACATGCTCAACCACGCCTTCGAGATCGTTCCCACATCCAAAGCCGATTACGAAAAAGCCGAACCTGATCTCAAGGCCGCTTTCGACGCCTTTGCCGCCGGACTTAACTACTACCTCGAAAAGCACCCCGAAACAAAGCCGCGCCTGATCACCCATTTCGAACCGTGGATGGTCGTCTGCTACGAGCGGCACATTCTGATGACGTTCGTTTATGGGCAGACGCATTTCGGCAAAAAGGAAAACGTCAAAGTTCACGAAGAATGGCGCGAGCACGTTGGATCGAACGGCTGGGCGATCGGACCCTCCAAGACGAAATCGGGCAACGCGATGCTCTTTTGCAATCCGCATCAACCGTGGTTCGGGTTCGGACAATTCTATGAAGCGCACATGCGAAGCGGCGAAGGGATGAACTTTTCTGGCGCGACTCTTTTTGGCGGCCCGATCCTCACCATCGGCCACAATGAATATCTCGGCTGGACGCACACCGTGAATGAGCCGGATGTCGCCGACGTTTGGATTGAAACATTCGATGATCCCAAGAATCCGCTCAACTATAAACACGGCGATGGCTACAAGACCGCTATCGAATGGAAAAGCACGATCAACGTTTTAACCAAGTCGGGAATGGAAGAGCGAACTTATCCTTTCCGCAAAACGCATCACGGCCCCATTGTCGGCAAGAAAGACGATACTCATTTGTTTTCGGCGAATATTGCGAGGCTGATTGACGGCAACCGCGCAAGACAGGCGATCCGCATGGTGAAATCCAAGAACCTTGCGGAGTTCAAGGACGCCCTCTCGCTTCTTAATTTGATCATGTTCAACGTCGTCTATGCGGATAAGGATAAGAACATTTTCTATCTTTATAATGGTTCCGTGCCGCAGCGCGATCCTGGGTTCAATTGGCAATCGCCCGTGGATGGCAGCAACCCCGCGACCGATTGGGGTCCGATTCACCCGCTCCGAGACTTGCCGCAGGTGACCAATCCGCCTTCGGGTTACGTCCAAAATTGCAACTCCACGCCCTATACGACGACCGATGATGGCAGTCCGTTTATTAGCGAATTCCCGAAATACATGGTCGAGGAATTGCACGACGACAAGCGGCGGGCGAAGATGTCGCGCAAATTGCTCCGCGAAGCCAGCAACGTTACGTTTGAGGACTGGCAGGTTCTGGCTCTCGACACCACGCTCTATTGGCCGCTCAACGAATTACCGCGTTACAAGGAAGAGTTGGAGCGCATCCGCAAGGCCGATCCCGATTTCGCGGCATCGGTGGATCCTTATCTGAATTTCCTCCTCGATTGGGATTGCAAGGCGGGAGTGGATTCCAAACAAGCGACGCTTTGCGTGGAGTGGTACAACGAAATCTACGACGGCTTTTACCCTGCCGAAAACTTGAAGAAGCAATACGCGAACGACTGGAAGGCGCGATTCGAAGCGCTGGTTAAATCTGCTGAAAAACTCCAGAGAGGGTTCGGCAGTTGGCAAATTGCGTGGGGCGAAACGCGTCGCATCCAACGCTGGCCGGACGTCTCCGATATGATCAAGATTCCGTTTAGCGACAAGGATCTCAGCTATCCCAGTCCGGGCGTTAACGGCCCGCTCGGCGTTGCCCTCACGATCTATTACAAGCCGCCCCTCTTTGGGCATAAGAAGTATTACGGCGTCGTCGGCAATTCTTACATGGGAGTCTTTGAGTTTGGCGACAAAGTCAAAGCGGCCTCGTTGACTCAGTTCGGCGCAAGCGCAAATCCCAAGTCGCCGCACTTTATGGATCAAGCCGAATTGCTTTCTCAAAAGAAGTTTAAGCCCGCGTGGTACGAATGGGATGAGGTTGTTGCGAACAGCCCGATCCATTATCATCCGGGCGAAGAACCCAAGGGCTGATTGTAGGTCGGGTCTCCAGACCCGACGGCATTAGACGACTTAAATCTATAGTGCGTCGGCTCTGGAGAGCCGACCTACAATCATGGATCGAGATTTTTGAGAGCGAGTAATATGGCAACATCCGCTCCAATCCCGAATCGAGCACGCTTGTTCGTCAAGCACGATTGGGACGGCTTCTTCGGTCTCTTCAAATTTTGGCGACGTTCACCCATTTAGCAATCGGATTCGTGGAGAAAATGTTGAATCAGCGTTTGGCGCATGGATCGCATCCACGGATTCCCGAAACCAAATTACTGGGCGGCTTTTGCCAAGAGCCGGGCCGAGGGAACTTCATTTTCGTTCAGCGGTTCGACCTCGGATTCACCGACGGCGACCACCGCGATGGATTCGCCAAGGACATTAAACACTTCGAGCACGCAGCCGACTTCCCCATTGGGGCCGGGAACATAATCCACCACCGTCGCCATATCGCCCGGCTTCAATCCTTCTTCGGGAACCTCTACGCGGAGCACGGCTCGTTGATAAAGGGGAATTCTCACGTTTTTGTTCCCTTCTTGGGTTTCAATGTAACAAATCTCATCCGGTGATCCAAGTCTTTCAGCCAGATGGTCGTCACGCTCAACTTGCGTCCGTTCGGCCCGACAAGAATTCCATCAACCCTGTAATACTCGCCAAACCTGTTCAGCCGATCAAGGATCGCCTCCTTGTCCGCGACAAGATTCCTGATTGCAAGGAGAAGGTCGTCGGGATTTTCAAGAGAGAAACCCGCTTGGGCGAGATAACCCGATTTATCATCCGCTTCCCGAGGGGCAAGGAGATAATTTGTCAGCTTGTCTTCGCGGATGAGAGCATCGGGAGGAATGATCATTTGTGCTCGACGGCTTCGGTGATGGAATTCCGCGACGTTCAGGAAGAAAAAGTAATTCACCTTTCATCTTTTGTCCACAGACCATCCTCCATGTTCGTATTGTCCACCTTCTCGTCGTCCTAATTCCGGGACTAATTCCGTAATTCCCAGTCGGTCTTTCTATCGCCTATTCTAGAGTCGGAGTGGTATAAGAGGAAACCGTCGGCTCTGGAGAGCCGACCTACAATCATGGATCGAGATTTTTGAGAGCGAGTAATATGGCAACATCCGCTCCAATCCCGAATCGAGCACGCTTGTTCGTCAAGCACGATTGGGACGGCTTCTTCGGTCTCTTCATAGATAATTTGGTGCAGCTCCTCGTCATCGTGGAGTTGTGCGGACTCGTCTGCGGCTTCTCGCGCGATTTCGTTTATTCGCGGATACTTCCCGGCGCGGCGATCTCGATTCTATTCGGAAACGCTTTCTATTCGCTCCAAGCCTACTGGATCGCGCGACGCGAAAAACGGAGCGACGTCACCGCGCTTCCCTACGGCATCAATACTCCCAGCGTCATCGCGTATATTCTTTTTATCATGGGACCGATTTACGCGGCGAATAAGGGGACGCTGGGCGAGGAAGCCGCCGCTCAATTGGCATGGAAGGTCGGACTCGCTGCGTGTGTCGGAAGCGGACTCATCGAATTCTTTGGTGCGTTCGTTGCCGAGAAAATTCGCAAGGCGACCCCACGCGCCGCGTTGATTTCCGCTCTCGCCGGAATCGCGATCGGCTTCATCTCGATGGATTTCGTGCTCCGTGTTTTTGAGCACCCATTGCTCGCGATGGTTCCCATGGGAGTCATCATTATTCAGTATTTTTCGGGGGTCAGGTTGCCGTTCGGATTTCCCGCCGGATTCGCCGCGCTCGTGATCGGTTCGCTGCTTGGTTGGATCGTAAAAGGAATTGTTGTCTCGCCTCTTTTCGCGAATTTCTCGCCAGTCATCCAAGCGCAATTGAATCTCGAAGTCGCTTCGATGCCAAACAAGGAGCAATTCCTCGGGGCGTTCACGTTCGCGGCCCAAACGCCGTTTTGGGCATGGAACGATCTGCTCGACGTTTTCAAAAGCCACTTTGGATTGATCCTGACGTATCTACCCGTGATCATTCCGATGGGACTTTTCAACCTGGCGGGGTCGCTGCAGAATATCGAAAGCGCGGAAGCGGCAGGAGACAAATTCGCGACCGCCCCTTCGCTTGCCGTCAACGGCATTGGAACGCTTTCTGCCGCGCTCTTCGGTTCGTGCTTTCCGACCACCATCTACATTGGCCACGTCGGCTGGAAACAGCTCGGCGCGCGAGCGGGCTACTCATGGCTGAACGGCGTCGTCATCACCGCGCTTTGTTTGCTGGGTCTCGTCAGATCCATTTCCGTCCTCGTCCCCGTTGAGTCGGTCATCGGCATCCTGCTTTGGATCGCGGTCATTATTACGGCGCAGGCGTTTCAAAGTTCGCCGAGCCGCCACGCGCCCGCCGTCGCGCTGGGGATGATCCCCGCCATCGCCGCGTGGGGAACGGTGATCTTCGAGTTCGGACTTCAATCGGGCGGACTCGCGACCGGGTACGCGGGATTGGACATCGGCAAGGCGTTTTCTGGCGCACATTTGGGCGGACTCATCGCCCTGCACCGCGGTTTCATCCTGACTTCGATGTGCCTCGCGGCGATGGGCGTCATGATCATCGAGCGCGATTTTAAGAAAGCCGCGATCTGGGCGTGGATCATGGCGGGACTTTCCATTCTCGGAATCACCCATTCGTGGAATCCGCTTCGACCCGGCGATCCTTATTCCAATGGGCTGGTGATGGGTTGGCGTTTCGCGCTCGCCTATCTCGCCATCGGTTTTATCCTGTATGCGCTGCGTAACTCAGCAAAAGCGACTACGGCGGGAGGGCATACATCAATGGAATGCAACACAGTCATCGCAGACAAAGATGCCGACGGAAGAAGTTAATAGTGATAGCGACATGCCAGTAATCGAATTCGGACTTCAAATACCTGGTAAACGAGACGGTGTTCGTCATCAATGCGCCGCGACCAGCACCCGGCAAGTTCATGCTTTAGGGGTTCCGGTTTTCCGATACCGCTGAATGGATCAGTTTGGGTTTCCAAGATGAGTCGAAAAATGCGCAACGCCTTCTTGCGATCATGGTTGATCCACCAGGCAAGATCCTCAAAGGCAGACCGATCAAAGCTCAAGCTTCTCACGGACTTCCTCAAAAGTTAGGTCGTTATTCCTCTGTTTGGCATCAAGTAAACGCGCTTTCATGGCGTCCGAACCAAGCAAATATGCCGTTTCGCGTTCGGATTCGATCTCCCGCCACAATTCGATGGAAACAAGCACGGCCGTCGGATTTCCGTCCGCGTCCGATACATACTGAACTGGCAAGGGATTCGCCAAGTTATGCTCCCACCTTGGTCAAAGGTACCACGCGCTGCGTTCCAACGCAACCGTTACGGGAAACTGACGCCCGTTTTCGATTTACGCCGATACGCCAAAGCGCGTATGATGCGGGTCGGGATGGAGTTGCTGATATGAAATCCATGGGACTCATGACTTCCGCACGATGGGCTTTATCAGCTTGGATTATCGCTTTGCTCGCGGGTTGCGGGAACAACGATTCCGGAGGCATTGCGGTCGCGCCGATCGCCGTTCAGGGCGAATCGTTTATGAGCGAAAGTCCGGCTGAAGCTGAGTCCCCAAAAGCCGAAGTTACGGCGGAAACAAAGCAAACTGATCAAGACATACCGAAAGAAGTAGCCGCGCTGCCCGCCGTTCCTGCGCCGGAGCCGGGCGGAACCGATTATGTTTTCTCCAAGCCGAAGATGCCGGAGGATCGCGCCACGACTCCAACCGTTGCTCCGACCGTTGGCGCGGATGGCGTTTTGAATCTTACTTGGGCTGATCTGGGCGGATGGGATTACCAATTTCCGTCCGACGCGGATTTGGCAAAGGTCGCTCCCGAAGCCGCGCCCTCGCTCGAAAAATTTCCCGAAAATATCCGTAAAATGAATGGCCAGAAAATTCGCATCGAGGGATTTATGATTCCTTCGGACGTGGTGGACGGAAAGATCAAAGGATTCGTTTTGCTGAAGAGCCAAATGGGATGCTGCTTTGGCGTCATGCCGCTCATGAATGAATGGATTTACGTCACGATGGCGGGTGATAAAACCGTGGATTACATGCCGGATATTCTGCTCTCGACGACGGGAGTTTTGGAAATGGGAGAACAAGTTCGGGAGGGAACAGTCGTCAGCATTTATCGGATGCAGGGCGAAGCCGCCGAGCCAATTAAAACCAAATATTCATGGACGCAGGGTTACTAATCCGCGCCATGATTGATCTACGCAGCGACACCTTGACAAAACCAACCGAAGCGATGCGGCGGGCGATGGCGGAGGCCAACGTCGGCGACGACGTTTACCGCGAAGACCCGACCGTTAACAAACTCCAATCGCGCGCCGCCGAGACTTTTGGCCGCGAAGCCGCGCTCTTTGTTCCTTCGGGAACGATGGCCAATCTCATTTCGATTTACGCGCACACCGAACGGGGGACGGAGGTCATCTGCGATCGAAAGGCGCACATCGTGCAGTACGAACTTGCCTCGATGTCCGCCGTTGCGGGGGTCATGCCGCGCGTCGTGGATGGCGTTGACGGCATCCTTTCGTGGGAACTGATCGAGCCGCAGCTGAAATATCGAACGGATCATACCGCGCCGACTTCTCTGATTTGTCTCGAAAACACGCATAACCAAGCCGGTGGAACGGTTTACACTCCCGAACAAACCAACGCGATTTGCATCAAGGCGAAGGAAAAAAAGATTCCGGTGCATTTGGACGGCGCGCGGATTTTCAACGCGTCGGTTGCGTTGGGAAAGTCCGTCGTCGAGTTGACGCGCTCGTGCGACTCGCTCAATTTCTGTCTTTCCAAAGGCTTGGGCGCGCCGATCGGGTCGCTCATTGTCGGTTCGAAGGAGTTTTTCGAGAAGTGTCGCCGGATTCGGAAAATGCTCGGCGGCGGAATGCGGCAGGCGGGAGTGCTTGCGGCGGCGGGACTCATCGCCCTTGAAGAGTCGCCCAAACGACTCCACGAAGATCACGAGAACGCGAAACTGCTTGCCGAGCGACTGGCCGAGATGAAGGGAATCAAGATCAACCCCGCGCAGGTCGTCACCAACATCCTCATCTGCGATGTGACGGGGACGGGAATGGACGCCTACATTTTTCTGGGTAAACTGGCGGGGCATGGGGTCATGGCCAATCCGCTCGATAAGTCACGGGTGCGGTTTGTCACCCATTGTGACGTAAATCGCGCAGATATTGATAAGGCGGTTGAAGCCTTGCGCCGCGTTGTGGCCTAATAGTCTCAGGATTGATCCGCAAATGATGAACTTCATCCGCAAGCACATTTGGGAGCATTTGCCGAAAGCGGCATCGCGCAAGACTGTGCTTTGGTCGGCGGCGCTATGGGGAATCGGCTTCGTCGGCTTTGCGCTTCTCTTCTACCGGCTCGGAAAGTTCGAGCGGCGCACAACCGAAATTTTTGTCGGCTTGGGATTGGTCTTGGGCTTTTTACAGTTGATCCCCGGGGTGGGCGAAAAACTTTATTTGGGCATTCTCCGAGTCACCTCGATTTTCGGCTACTTCGTTTTCCGCTTGGGACTCATCTTCGCATTTTATATCGTCGTAACGCCGATGGGCGTCGTCATGCGGATGTTTGGATTTGATCCCTTGGAGGAAAAATTCAAGGATGGCCATACGCCGAAGTGGCATAAACGGACGGGCAATCTCGATCCCCGTAAGTATTACCGACTTTCTTGAAACTCAAAGGAGCGCCGATCATGAGCGATACCCCCAATCAACCCACGGACGAGGCTCCCGAAGCGGAGGAGATGTCTATCGTCGCGGAGTTTATGCTCTTTCTGCGCGAGAACAAGAAGTGGTGGCTTTTGCCGATGATTATCATGGTGCTGCTGCTGGGCGCGCTGTTCTTCCTCGGCTCATCGCCGGTCGCGCCGTTTATTTACACGCTTTTCTAATATGACCTCTATTCTCGGAATTTCTGCCTATTACCATGACAGCGCGGCGGCGCTTGTGGTGGACGGCGATATTGTCGCCGCGGCTCAAGAGGAGCGCTTCTCGCGCGTTAAACACGACGAGCGTTTTCCTCGTCACGCCGTGGATTACTGTCTCGCGCAAGCCGGACTCACTTCAAATCAAGTTAACGCCGTCGTATTTTATGAAAAACCGCTCATCAAATTCGACCGGATTATGGAGACCTTTCTTGCCGAAGCTCCATCGGGACTCGGCCATTTTTTACGGGGCGTTCCTCTTTGGGCCGGACAGCGCCTCAGTATTCAAAAGGAAATCCGTCGTGAGATGGGCGAGGGATGGAAGGGAAAACTTCTTTTCACCGAGCACCATCGCTCGCACGCCGCCAGCGCGTTTTATCCTTCGCCGTTTGAAGAAGCCGCGATCCTGACGATTGACGGCGTGGGTGAATGGGCGACGACGACGCTCGCGGTCGGCAAGGGAAACGAACTCGAAATCCTGAATGAAATCCATTTTCCGCACTCGCTGGGATTGCTCTATTCGGCCTTCACTTATTTTTGCGGATTTAAGGTTAATAGCGGCGAGTACAAATTGATGGGGCTGGCTCCCTACGGCGAGCCGACCAAGGTGAAGGAAATCTACGACAACTTGATTGAAGTCGCCGATGACGGATCGTTTCGTTTGAATATGGAGAATTTTCATTACACGCGCGGAGACCGGATGACCTCTTCGCCATTCGAACGGATTTTCGGTGGACCGCCGCGAGCCGCCGAGTCACCTCTTACGCAGCGCGAGATGGATTTAGCCGCGTCGGTTCAGGTCGTGACCGAAGAAATCATGATGAAGCTTGCGCGCGAGGCAAGACGCGTGACCGGGCTTCCGAATCTTTGCTTGGCGGGTGGCGTGGCTCTCAACTGCGTCGGCAATGGCAAGATCCAACGCGCGAAGATTTTCGACCGGATTTGGATTCAACCCGCCGCGGGAGATGCCGGGGGATCGCTCGGCGGCGCGCTTGAGATCTGGCATCGCTTCTATAAGAAACCGCGCAAAGTCGGAACGACCGATTCGATGAAGGGCGCGCTCTTGGGTCCGCTATACACCGACGAGCAGATCGTGGAATCGGTAAAACCGTTCGGCGCGAAATTCCACGTTTACGATGATGCCTCGCTGCCCAAGGTCGTCGCCGATCTCATCGCATCGGAAAAGGTCATCGGTTGGTTCAACGGTCGGATGGAGTTTGGTCCGCGCGCATTGGGGGCGCGCTCGATTATCGGTGACGCCCGCAGTCCGAAAATGCAGAGCCAGATGAACGTCAAGATCAAGTTCCGCGAGTCGTTCCGCCCGTTCGCGCCCTGCGTGCTTGCCGAAAAAGCTTCCGAGTATTTTGATCTGGATTGCGAATCGCCTTACATGTTGCTCGTTGCGCCCGTGCTTGAAAAACATCGGACGAACACCAACGGGTCTTCGGCCAAGGGTATTGATCGCTTAAAGGAACTACGCTCCATCGTCCCCGCGATCACGCATGTGGATTATTCGGCGCGCGTTCAAACTGTGGACCGCGAACGCCACGGCATCTATTACGATGTTATCAAATCGTTTTACGAAAAAACCGGATGCCCGATCATTGTGAACACGTCGTTCAATATCCGTGGCGAGCCAATTGTCTGTCGTCCGGAGGAAGCCTATCGTTGCTTCATGTTCACCGACATGGACGCGCTCGTGTTGGGTCATCAGGTTTTCCTGCGCGAAGAACAACCCCCACTCGCCGGCGCGGAAGAATATAAGAAGCAATTCAAACTGGATTAAGCCCGAACGCCCCCCCTCGTAAGACATATTGAGGTATGGCATTTTATATGGCTTTCTGATACCCTCGTTCCATGTCGGGAGTGCGCTTCGAATGGGATCCAGCGAAGGAAAGGGCCAATCAGGCCAAGCACCATGTCTCATTCATGGACGCACAGCATGCTTTTTCGGATCCCAATCGCGTGATCGCACGAGACCTGCGACATAGCGGATCAGAACAACGATACTACTGCTTCGGCAAGGTCGAAGATGAAATCTTGACAGTGCGATTCACCTACCGAGACAAGGTCATTCGAATTATTGGAGCTGGCTATTGGCGCAAGGGTAAAGCGATTTATGGGCAAAAGAATTAAATACACGAACGAACCCATCCGGGCTGAGGTGATTGAAGATTTCTTACCTCCGCCAGCGGAATTGGCTTTCAGGGAGGAAAGCATAAAAGTCACGTTGGCATTAAGTAAGAAAAGCGTCGCTTTTTTCAAATCACAAGCGTTACTGAGCCGCACGCAATATCAGCGTATGATCCGTTGCCTGCTCGATCGCTACGTTGAGGCTCATGAAGTTCCAGCCATGCGCTCCAAATTACGATCTCCGATTCGTACGGCCCGCCGTTGATCCGGCACCCAATTTGCTCCATGTAACCCTGCCTCGCCCCGCTGCGCCGAATTTAATGGAAATTCGGAGGGCGCTTGTGGCGTGTATTGTGGTTTTGCGTCCGGCGAAACGCGATTTCGCGGCGCGGAGGAATCCGTTTGGCACAGGCTCACTGCGGTATCTTGGTCGGTCCGGATGAACTCCGTGTCCTTTCGCTTCGATCCAATCGGGGCGTCTTGACCTTTGAGGGCGCTGCGACTCATGAGCTGAGCCTTGAAGAGCGTGACGCTCCGGGCGCCGCGCTCCGAACCTTACTGCGCAAATTGAAGCCGGTGCCCGAGACCGCCGTTTTTTGTCTGCCCAAGGAACAAGCAAACCTCCACCATTCGACCCTCCCTTCCAGCGATCCGAATGAACTCAAAGAAATGGCTCGGTTCGAGGCCGAGCGCAATATCCCCTTTAATGCGGATCGCCACACCGTCGGTTACCACATCATGCGAAATCTTGGGACGGCGGGATCGGAAGCGCTTCTTGCTTCGACGGACGGTCCCATCGCCGAGCGGGTTTTTGGCGCGGCCATTTCGGCGGATATGCAGCCGCAGGGACTGACGGTTTCCTCGGTCGGTCTCATGAACGCTTTTCTTCACGCGATGCCGGAGATTGCGCGACATCGCACGATCATGATGCTTTCCATCGGACTCAGTTCGATTGATCTCGTTTTTTCGGATCAAGGACGGCTGCTTTTTTCGCGCAGCGTTCCCATCGGCTTGCGTGGGCTGATCAAGGATTGGCTGGGTGCGCAGGGAGGCACGAGCGTCCATCTCGATCCGAGTCGCGTCGCGACGGCGGCCAAGATGATTGACATGATGGAGATCGAAGCCAAGCCATCGGGAGACGCTCAGCCCCAACCCGGTGATACCGCGCGTCAGTGGGCCGGAAGGCTCGTGCAAGAGCTGCGAAGAAGTTACGACTATGCGAGACGCGAACTCGCCTGTCCGCAACTCGACGGCGTCGTCATCGCCAGCGAAGGCGCGATGCTGCGCAATTTGGACGCCTATCTTTATAAGCAATTGGGCGTCGAAGTCGCGGTTCTTAATCCTCTCGCGGCCTTCAACGCCGAAGCCATCCGGCGTCTTCCTTTTGGCGGATTGGAGCTGACCGTCTGCTTTGGCGCGGCGATCCAAGATGTTGTCGAAGGGGGTTACCGCATTGATCTAACTCCCGTCGCTCACTATCAGAAGCTGGAAAAGAAAATGTTCGTCCGCCGCGCGAGCGTGACAGGCGCGATTCTGCTTGTCACTGCCGTTCTTGCGGGTTCGGCCTACGTCATTCATGGACGCAATCAGGAAAAGCTGGCGATGGAATATGCCGCGTCCAACGAGAAGCTTTATCCCTATGTGACGGGACTAAAGGAAGAAGAAGCGAAGCTCGGAATTCTGGAAGAGTTTCTGGATGATCCGTGCAATGCATTGGTCGCGCTCGACAAAATATTTGCCTATCCCGCCGCGCCCGATCGAGTTTCGATTCGACTCATGACCTTTGCCAAATCCGATCAAGTGACAATCGAGGGTCACGCCGTCGAAATCCAAGACCTGAATAATTTCGCCGAATACCTGCGCGGACTAAACCTTTTCGATTCGGTCACCGTGAACAAACAGGAGCTGCGGAGTCCGCTTCCGGAACGGCCGGAACTTTATGAATTTCATATTCAGTGCATGATTCCAAAATTCGAGTCGGAGCCAAAAGAGCGCGAGTCGCTGAATCTTGAAGCGCTTGAACGACTCAATCCCGGTAAGAATACACGCAAGGAAACGGAATTCGTTCCGGCGTCCGGTTCAACCAAGAATGACGCCGCGCCCCCCAATACAGGAGGGATTAAACCGCCGCCGCCTGTCGAGGCCGCTGAGACACCCGCAACGGCCGATCCGCAAGAAGATGAGGTTGTTCCGCCGCCGCCTGCGATGCCGCCGAACCGAGAGGAGACGCGCTTATGAGCCAGCGGGAGAGGATCATCCTGATTGTCACAATTGTCGTGCTCGTACTGGGCGTCGGATTCCGAATTATGCCCGAAAACATTTTGTCATTCGGAGGCGGGCAGGTATCGGGTGCTCGCGAAGTCTTTGAAGAAAATCTAAAACTGATCCAGCGCGGCCCGGCCATTCGCGAGGCCTATCGCCGGGTCAATACGCAGCTTCCCGAGCAGCTTCCTGACACCACCCCCGAGGCGACGTTCAGCAACGAAGTCGCGCGTAGGCTCCAGCAAAAAGGTTGGGAACGTCCACTTGTCAAGCCCGCGAAGCCGACCGAGATCAAAGAGGTCGAGGATTACTACTATATTGATCTTGATATCAGCCTCGAAGGAACGCTTGAGAAAGCGCTCGATGTGCTGAAAGATTTCCAAAAAATGGGATTGCTTATTAAAGCGTTCCAGATCGAGAAACGAAACATGGACGCGGACGAGGTTGCTTTGACCGTCACCGTTTCGCGCCTTGCCAAAATGGACGAGGAAGAATTGCGAAGGCTCAAGCGGCGCAAGGGGCGCTCGTGACCCCGGATGACTTCGGAATCATTAAGACTTAACCGCAAAGACCGCCAAGAACGCAAAGCCTGAAACAGCGCGGTCAGATTTTTTCGGTCAACGCACCGTCTCTTTTGCATTTATTCTTTGCGCTCTTGGCGGTCTTTGCGGTTAAAGAATTCTGTGGTGTTGCGCGTTGAGGGAGTTCTCATGATTAATGCGTTTCGTTCGATGCGAAGATGGCTCGGCTATATTTCAGCTATTTTGTTGTTGGCCATTGATACACTCGGGCAGCACGTATCAACTTCCTCCCAACGCAACATCATCTTCATCCTCGTGGATGACATGCGATTCGACGCGATGGGATTTAAGAATCCCTATTTTACGACGCCGAATCTTGATGCTTTAGCGCAAGGAGGAATCGTATTCGAAAACGCATTCGTCACGACCTCGCTTTGTTCGCCGAGCCGCGCCTCGATCCTGAGCGGTCAATATGGCCACGTCCACGGCGTGCTGGATAACAGCACTCCTTTCCCTTCTCACATACCCACCTTTCCGAGCGAACTTCAGAAATTGAATTATCAAACGGCATTCGTTGGCAAATGGCACATGGGAGGTGATAGCGACGCACCGAGGCCGGGATTCAACCAGTGGGTTTCATTCAAGGGCCAAGGCGTTTATATCAATCCGACGCTTAACGTGGATGGAAACAGGATTCCAACCCTTGGGTATGTAACCGACATCATTACCGATTACGCAACGCAGTTCATTCGCGAGGCGCATGAAAAACCGTTCATGCTTTACGTGTCGCACAAAGCGGTTCACGCGGAATTTGCCTGCGCCGATCGCCATCGGGGTTCCTACCAAAAGCGGATGTATCCGTTTCCCGATTCGATGAAAGACACAGACAAGAACTACGCAGGCAAGCCTGAGTGGGTTCGCCGTCAGCGCCAAAGCTGGCACGGGGTCGAAGGACTCTACAACAACACAACCGACATGGATTTATTCACGCGCGATTACGCCGAAACGCTTCGGGCGGTGGATGACGGCGTCGGCCAAATCGTGGAAGCGCTCCGAGAGAAAGGACTGCTCGAATCCACTTTAATTGTGTTTACGTCCGACAACGGATTTCAATTTGGCGAGCACGGCCTGATTGACAAGCGCACGATGTACGAAGCTTCGATTCGTGTTCCCATGATCGTGCATTGCCCTGAACTTTTCGCGGGCGGGGTCTCCCGAAAAGAAATGATATTGAATGTGGATATCGCGCCGACGCTTATCGAAGCGGCAGGCGGGGCGATTCCGGCGACGGTTCAAGGACGCTCTTTCATGTCCCTTCTAAATGGAAATCCCGCTTCAGGCCAAGAGAGTGAGTGGCGAGATGCGTTTCTCTACGAGTACTTTTGGGAGCGCTCGTTTCCGCAAACACCCACCGTTCTTGGTGTTCGAACGGATCGCTATAAATTTATGAAATTTCAGGGGATTTGGGATCGGTACGAACTTTATGATCTTCAAGAGGATCCGAATGAAATGAAGAATCTGCTCGGCGATTACCTTATCAAAAATCAGGCGGGTGAGTTGGATCAACTGATCCGTGCCCGCGCTCCCGCAGAACTAAAAAAGCTTTTCAGCCAAATGCAGCAGGCGTTGAATAAGCAACTTCAGGAAACGAACTGCGCGCCTGAACCACGCTGGAGTTTGCCCTGATTTTTGAATGCGTTAGATATGCGTCGTTTCGCGTCCGCGCAAGGGAGCGCCATCGGAACCGCAGGTCCAGACCTGATTGCGTCCCCCCCGCTTGGCCGCGTATAGCGCCTGATCGGCAAGATGTATCATATCGTCCGAGGAGGGAGATTCTTTGTCCACGGAAGTCACGCCGATACTTGCGGTGACGGTGATGCCTTTGGCGTGGGCATTGAATGTATGCTCCATGATGGCCCGTCGAAGCCGCTGGGCGATGACAACGGCGTTCTCTAAATTCGTTTCGGGAAGGATGATCGCGAATTCTTCTCCCCCATATCGGGCCGCAATATCATTGGCTCGGGCGTTTTTTGTCACCAATTTTCCGATTTCTCGGAGAACCTGATCGCCCGCCTGATGGCCGTATGTGTCATTGACCACCTTGAAGTGATCGAGGTCAAACATGATGAGCGACATAGGGCGCTCATAGCGTCGCGCGCGGTCGAATTCCTTTTCAATTTCAAGATCGAAAGACGCGCGATTGCGTAGTTCCGTCAATTGATCGGTGCTCGCAAGCTCGATCAACTTTTGCTCGGCCTTAAGTGTGGATTCATCTCGCACGAAGAAACCAATGACGGTCGAGCCGATGAATATCTTATCGCGGTCGCGCAGTTCGTGGGTCTTGATTTGTTCCCCGTTTACAAAGGTTCCGTTGGTGCTTCCCAAATCAGTGACCTCGACCTTCGGCGTCGCTCCCGCATCGTCAAAGTTCTTGTAGGAAACTTTGGCATGGCGCCGGGAACTTTTGGTATCGAGCAGCACGATCTCGCAGGTGAGGTCTCGACCCATCGTCAATTCTTTCTTATCTAGGAGATAGCGCTGTTTGATCTCGTCGCCCTCGTAAAGCATAAGAACGGGAAGCTGCCTCTCGGTATAGCTTTCGCGCAGCTTCTTAATGAGGCTCTCGTCAATGATCGTTTTTTCGTGGGTGGCCATACGCCTTGTTCGCTTGCGGTTATTTATCGGCGGAAACGCCTGAAAAATCAACCGTTCTCGAAACTGGGGCGAAATGGCGGGATTTGACCGTGCGGCTCGCGAATTACTCGTAAATGGCCCAATCATGCGCGGGATTGGCGGCATCCAAGACGCTCACATTGATAATTATTCCCGCGCCGAAGTAGCCGACGCCCGTTTCAATCATGTTGAGCGCCGCGCTGCAATCGCCGGGTGACCCTGGCGCGGTGATGTAAGCAAGGAAAGCATGAGTCTGATTTGGCAAAACGGCATCCAAAGGCGGTATTAGCGTCAAACCAAACGGATCGCACGGGAAGGGAACCACTCCGATTCCATAACTTCCGCCCGGCATCCAAGTCGTATTGCCTGTATTTCTAAATCGAATCTCCACGTAAAGAGATTGCCCCGGCATCAGCGTTGCCGGAACGTTGTGGCTGATAAACACCGAATCATTGACTGGGTCCACAATGGATATTGGGGCTGAAACCAAGGGGCCAAAGTAGTCTCCCGCCTGCATCCGCAAATCCAGGCTGCATGACCCGTTCGATCCGGGCGCCGTGAGCGTTGTTGAGAACGTGTAAGCCTGTCCGGGCGGGACATTAACACCGGCAGGAATTGTGAGTAGAGATGTAGGCGCAAGCGAACAAAGATCGGATTGAACCGAAAGGACGAATCCTGCCGCGTTGCTCCATGTCGTGTTTCCAGTGTTGAGCATCGTAATTGTCGCGGGCGAGGAGTGGTTGCGAGGCAACTGAGTTGGGATGGTATGTGAAACAAGGGAAGCGTCGTTGAAGGGCGTTGGCGATGCCGTGACCGAAGGTGAAATCGTTGGGCTGGCGCTGACCGTTGGACTCTCGCTGGGTGTCGGGCTCGCGCTCGGAGTATGCGAAGCCGTTACTGTGGGCGAGGCCGTGCGCGAGGGAGAAACGGTTGGACTGGCCGAGGCGGTCGCGGAAGGGCTGGGAGTACGGGAGGGAGACGCTGTCGGCGATGCCGTAGCGGTCGGCGAAGCGGTCGGACTGGGTGAAATTGTCGGCGACGGAGAAACAGTCGGCGGCGGCGTAAAGGTTGGGATCACGCGAAGGGCGTATTTCAAATCCTTGTTTGTGGAATCATAGTATGAAATCGCTGGTTGTCCCGCGATATCCGCCAGCGAGAGGAAGTGTTCGCCAGTGATACCGGGAGGATCGGGAGATACGGGTGTGCCCCAGCTTGCGCCGTTTGAATCGGCCGCCTCGACAAAGCGCAAATCCTTCGAAGTGAGATCGTGATAAGCAATGGCGGGTCGCCCCAGGATCACGGCCATCGAAGCACCGGTTGTAAAGGCTCCAACATCGCCGCCATCCACCGTGATAGGCGCGCCCCAACTCGTGCCATCAGCGTCATTAGCCCGAACATAATTCAGATCGTAATTAACGTAAGGCGCGGGGGGCGGTCGGTATTGATATGCGATGGCGGGACGTCCATTGACAACCACAAGCGCCGGATTGAAGGCCTGCTGAGGCACGATCGTCACCAGAGAGCCCCAACTTGTGCCATCAGCGTCGTTCGCGCGAACGTATTTGAGCGCCCCGGTTTGGAAGTCATTGTAGGCAATGGCCGGTCTCCCGTTCACGACGGCCATGGATCGAATCGTTCCGGGGTTTTCCGTGGGGCTGATCGAGAGGGCGGAAGGCCACGTTGTGCCATCGGCGTCATTGGCCCTAAAATAATCCAACTGGACAGGAAGCGTATAAATAATCCGATGTGAAAACGCGGGGCGTCCATTCACCACCTTAAAACCACTGCATTGATCGTTAAAATTAACGGGCGTACCCCAGCTGCTCCCATCCGCATCGTTGGCCCGAACGTAAACCGAGCTTAATAACGGTGAGTATCGAAACTCAAGAATAGCCGGACGACCGTTCACGATTTCCATTTCCGTGAAGTAGCCTTCACGTTCCGTGCTCATGGGAGTGATCGGCGCGCCCCAGCTCAAGCCTGTGGCATCATTGGCGCGTACATATTTCAAATCTTCGCCCGTCGTGGCGTGGTAGGAAATCGCGGGACGGCCATTGACCATTTCGAGCGACGAATACTTCCCGACGTCTCCCACGCTATCCACGGTGGTGTTGATCCAAACCGGAATCGGAGTCGGAGTCGGTGGAACGATGTTCGGGCAACCGATTGTAAACGCGGCGCCTCCGTTATCCACACCGCTTGGGTTATCGAACCATGCGCCGATGGCGAGCGTGTCGCCGGAAATTCCCACAGATAGTCCGAACTGGTCGTCATAGGCGGGGTTTGGGTTTTTCAGCGTTGCAAGCAGCGCGCCCGTCGTCGCATTAAAAACATGTGCGATACCCGCGCTATTGATGCCGCTATATGTTCCTTGCCTTGATCCTGTAATCGCGAGATTTCCGGAGAGCGAAACAGCCTCGGCGAAGAGTCCCGCCACGACTTGCTCATCGGGGTCGTTAATCGTGCTGATGAGCGCCCCCGTCGTTGCGTTGTAAACATACGCTCGACCGCGCTCGAATCCCGGTCCGTTTGGGTTGTCATAAGGCACGCCCACGAGAGCCATATTGCCGGATATGGCGACCGCCGAGCCGAAATAATCTTCCTGCACGACCGTCGGAGGACGATTTAGAGTTGTGACCAGCGCTCCGGTCGTTGCGTTGAAGACATAGGCTCGACCCGCGTTGAAGACACCGCCGGGATCTTCCTTCGACGCGCCGACGATGACTAGATTTCCCGAAATTCCGACGGACGATCCGAATTCGTCTCCCGCTCCGCCATTGGCTCCTCCCGGAGGCGCATCGGGGTTTGGGTTGGTGAGCGTGGTGACCATCGCGCCCGTCGTCGCGTTGAATACATAGGCGATTCCGATATTGTCATTGGGTCCCCCGCCCGCATTGTCTGAGAACTCTCCGACCACGGCCAAGTTGCCGGAAATCCCAACGGAGCAGCCAAAGATGTCGTTGGTTTCGGGTGTGGGTCCCACAAGAGTCGAGATCAGCGCGCCCGTCGTTGCATTGAAGACAAACGCCGCACCCGCATTGCCCGCGCCCGATTGGGTGACTCCGGTGGCGGACACGACCGCAAGGTTTCCATCAATGGCAACTGCGGCCCCAAGATGTTGCGACGAATCCGGATTGGGAGCCTTAAGCGTACTGATAAGGTTGCCCGTATTGGCGTCGAAGACGTAAGCCATGCCCGTATTGTGCAGTACCGGAGAAGTTAGGTCCTCAAGATACGCGCCGACGACGATCCGTTCGCCCGAAACCGCCACCGCGTTGCCGAATCGGTCGTCGGTTGCAGAGGGTCCTATAAAGAGATTGGGATTGTTTAATGTGAGAAGCGAGTCGGAGGTGCAATCCTGCGCCGCCGCCCATGAGGCAACCGCGAGCATTGCGCCGCAAAGCGCTCCGCGAAATGGAACGACCCTTTTCCATCGCATCTTGCGCAACTTTTGGAAGAAACAACTGTAAGCGCACACGGCATCCCGCCACGCTTGCCATAATGCTGGCTGCGCGGAAAACCGAATTCAAGCGAAAAAGTTTACAACATCACGCGGTTCCCATTGAATTTTAAGCTGTCGAATTTCCATCCGAACTTGAACCACAAATCAAAATTTGGTGTGATAAGCGGATGAGCCTCTTGCCCAAAGAAGTCCAGCAGATTTATCCCTTTGCCAGTCGGTGGGCGGAAGTCGGCAAGCATCGAATCCATTATGTGGATGAAGGTCCCGCAGGAGGAAAAACCGTCCTCCTTCTCCACGGCAATCCAACTTGGTCGTTCATCTATCGCGAGATCATTCCCAAAATTTCCACCAGCGTCCGTGCCGTTGCGCCCGATTATCTTGGGATGGGGCTTTCCGATAAACCGCCCGATGAACGCCTCTATACGCTTGAGAATCACACGCGAATCGTCACCGAGTTCATTGAAAAACTGAATCTACGAAATATTTTTCTTGTTGTGCAGGATTGGGGCGGCCCCATCGGTCTCGGATATGCACAGGCGCATCCGGAAAACGTCGCGGGAATGCTGATCATGAACACTTGGGCCTGGCCTGAGCCCTCGCGCTTTCACGCGTCGGTTTTTCCTTGGCGAATGCTTCACGCGCCCGTTATTGGGGCGCATTATTTCCTCCGCCGTAACGTACTCGTCGAGCGCGGACTTTACCTTAGCACGGGGAATCGCGACAAAATGAAATCGCATTCGGTCTTGCAAGGATATCGGCTCCCGTACGCGTCTCCGCTTTCTCGCGTTGCCATGCTGGCGTTTCCACGGAATATCCCTCTCCATCCCGGCGATCTCAACTGGGATCGGATGGAACGAATGAAGGAAGGTTTGAAGGCGATGAAGTTTCCGTGCCGCTTGCTTTGGGGAGCAAAGGATCAGGTCTTCCCGCCGGAAAACGCGGCGATTTTCAAGCAACTGATTCCGAATTGCTCCGAGCCTCGGATGATCCCGTACGGAATGCATTTCGTGCAGGAGGACGCCCCCGCCGAAATTGCGGAGGAAATTCTGAAGTTGGTGGCTTGACGCTTGTCGCCGCCATTCAATCCTGCGATCACACCCAATTCGCTGGTCCCAAAAAACGCTTGCTCTGAACAAGTCGAGTCGTCAATGCTTGATACCACGAGATGAAAGGGGAACATCATGAAGATTCGAAATGGGTTTGGAATCGCGGTTGTGGCGGCCTGTTTTGGGTGCGCCGTTGTCGGCATGGAAC
>CAZPIK010000010.1:0-8119 GCA_964586185.1 uncultured Candidatus Sumerlaeota bacterium
GAAGCGGCTAAGCTAATGGCCTTCACGGGAGACGACGCGGTCATGGCCGATAAGCTCGTCGTGGGCGCGGGTGAATATCTCGAAGCGCTCCGTCAGATGGAAGAAGACCGGCGCAAGGCTCGGGAAGAAACTACGTCCGAAGGGGAAGCTTCCGAAGAAACAGGTGAAGCGTCAGCCGAAAGCGAAGCCGATTCCGCTGAGGAAACAGGGGCGACCGCGGCACCAGAGGAGGATGTTTAGAGACGGCGGGCTTCATTGAAGTCTGTACGTGGAATTAAATTTTACACCGATTGCATCCGTTAGAAGCGGCGGGGCGCTTGACTTGGGTTTGCTCCGTGACGTTTAATGGGGAAAGCTAGTCGGTCGTCTTTTGGAATCGCACCGGCGAGGGAGAATTCTTTCCCTCAGGAATATGGAATCGCTATGCGCATCTACGATCTTGCCAAGGAATTGGGCAAGCGTTTTAACATCACCGTCAAACCGGCCGATCTCACTGCCGAGATTCGCGACCTGCCCGGCTTTGCCGGTCTTCGCGATACGATCAAGAGCCACGCCTCTTCGATTGAAGAGGAGGTGGTGGAGCGCGTCTTTGAAATTTACGAAGAGCGAATCGAAGGCAGTTCCGAGAAAAAAGCGCGCGAGGAAGAAGCCCGCAAGAAAGCCGAAGAAGAAAAGCGGCTTGATGAGCTACGGATGCGTCGCCAGCAGCTCGAAATGCAGAAGCAACGCGAGAAGGAATCGAAGCAGGCCGAGCTTGAGAACATCCGTCGTAAGAAGGAAGAGGAAATTCGGCGTCGCGAAACGATGAAGATTCAGGGCCGACCCGCGGCCGTCATTCCGCCCAAGCCGATTCTTCCCACTTCGACGCCGCGCACTTCGGGTGGCATCTCTCCCGCTGTTCCGCTGCCCGGGCGAAAAGTTTCGCAGCCTACGGGCTCGGCCCCTCCGCCTACCGGTCCGAGAGCCGATTCAGCCACTCCTCCTCCGCAGGCTCAGCCCGCCGCACCGAAAGTCGGTTTAAGGCCGACGGGCGTCGCCGCGCAACTCAAGAGTTCGTCCGGCACATCGGGATATTCGAGCGGACCTCTTGAAGGAAAAGCAGCCGGCGATACTGGAACCGCTGCGCGAACGGGCTTTCGTGCGGATGGACAACCCTTGCCGCCGCCTCCGCCGACTCTTCGGGCCGATTCACCCTTCCGGATGCGTCGCGCGCCGACGACGCCGGGAAGCCTTCCCAGTTCCAGTGATTCGAACCGTCCGCGCCAACAATCCTCTGCAGGCGGTTATCCCGCTGCGCGAACCGACAATCGGGGAAGACCTCCGCGGCCGGGCGAGGGATCATCGCGTCCGTCTCGGCCATCGAGACCGGGCGACCGTTCGGGCAGTATCAATGCACCGCTCGTCATTCCCGAAATCGAAGTCATGGGTCTTAAGGGACCGACGGGACGCAAAGGCCGCTCAGGTGGTGGCGGCGGCGAAAAAGCGAAAATTGCGCCGAAGAAAAAAGGACTTAAGACGATTGTTCGCGAAGAGATCGAAGTCAAGCCGAGCAAGATTTACGGTCTGGCGGATGAGTTCCGACGTCCGACGCTCGGTCGCAAAGGTCGAACGGCCACCCCCGGAGATCGCGCGGGACGCGGTGGACGCGAGGTCAAGAGCGAACCGCAGGCCGTAACGTCGGTCGTGGTCGGATCAACGATGACCGTCGGCGAATTTGCGGAAAGAATCCGGATCGCCCCGTCGGAGATCATCAAGAAGGTTTTCCTCATGGGCCGCGCGCTCACGATCAACCATCTGATTGATCCCGACCTTTGCGAACTCATCGCGCAGGATTACGGCATCGCCGTCGAGATGAGGGTCGAGAGCGACGAGCAGGACATCGAGGTTTATCGTCCCGTCGAGGATCCCGATAAAAAAGTGGGCCGCTCGCCGGTCGTCACGATCATGGGACACGTGGATCACGGTAAGACGACGCTGCTCGACGCGCTGCGTTCCAGCAAAGTCGCCTTGGGCGAGTTCGGCGGCATCACTCAGCACATCGGCGCCTATCGCGTGACGACTCCGCGCGGCATGGTGACTTTCCTTGATACTCCGGGCCACGAAGCGTTCACGTCCATGCGTGCGCGCGGAGCGCAGGTGACCGACGTCGTTGTGCTCGTCGTCGCCGCGGATGACGGCGTCATGCCGCAGACGGTCGAGGCGATCAATCATGCACGCGAAGCAGGCGTTCCGATTATTGTCGCCGTTAATAAGATTGACCTTCCACAAGCCAATTCTCAACGCGTTCGTACGGAGTTGATGCAGCATCAGATTCTTCCCGAGTCGCTCGGAGGATCGAATATTTTCGTCGAGATTTCGGCCAAAAAGAAAACAAATCTGGATGAATTGTTGGAAATGCTTGCGCTCCAGACCGATATTCTCGAACTCAAGGCGGACCCAACCTGCCGCGCCGAGGGAACCATCATCGAATCGCATGTGGATCCGCTTCGAGGCGCCGTTGCAACGGTCCTTGTCAGCAAGGGAACGTTGCGGATCGGTGATATCTTCGTCGTCGGAACCATGAGCGGCCGCGTCCGCGGAATGATTGACGACACAGGGCAGCAAATCAAGGAAGCCGGGCCGTCGCAACCGGTTGAGGTCATTGGCCTCAGCGGAACGCCCGAAGTCGGCGAGATGTTCGTTGTCATGTCCGAAGAGCGCATTGCGCGAGAAATCGCCTCGCGACGCGTGGATCGTCGCCGCATGAGGGATCTCGGCACGACGCGTCACGTTTCGCTCGAAGGGCTGCACGAACTCGTAGCGGAAGGAAAGCTGAAGGACCTCAAGATCATCTTGAAGGCCGACGTGCAGGGTTCGCTCGAAGCCGTTTCGCAATCGCTCACCAAGCTCAGCAACGAAGAAGTCAAGATTCGGATGCTGCACAAGGGCGTGGGCGGCGTAAACGAATCGGACGTCAACCTGGCGGCGGCTTCCGACGCGATCATTATTGGCTTCAATGTTCGACCCGATGCCGGCGCGGCGGCGCTCGCTCAACAATCGGGAATCGAGATCAAGACCTATCGCGTCATCTACGAATTGATCGAGGAAATCCAAAAGGCCATCGTCGGCATGTTGGATAAGAAGTACAAGGAAGTCATCACGGGCCGCGCAGAAATTCGTCAAGTGTTCCACGCCTCCAAGCGGGGGAACATCGCGGGCTGCATGGTCACGAGCGGGGAGATCACACGTGGCGCCCGCGCGCGCATCGTTCGCGACAGCATCGTCGCTTACGACGGAAAGATCGGCACGCTTCGCCGCGTGAAAGACGACGTTTCGAAGGTTGCATCCGGCTACGAATGCGGCATGACCTTTGAAAATTTCAGCGACATCAAGGAAGGGGATTCCGTCGAGGTTTACTCGATGGAAGAAATCCCGCTCGAACTGGCCACCGCCGCTTCGTAAAGCGGTCGGCGCGATTCATGACGCACGAACGACGCCCCGATGAGCCTTCGCTCGGCCACCCGGTTTTTATTGGGTTGCTCGAACTCGATCTCCATATACCGCTATGCCATTCGCTGAAGGCCAAGCGCGGCATTCTTGCGCGGATCATGAACGATCTCCGCAAGCAGTTGCCGATCGTGATCGCGGAAGTCGGCGATCATGACGTGTGGGGTCGTTCGGGATTGGCCGCGACCACGCTATCTGGTGACGAATCGGTCGTGCATCGCGTTTTTGCAAATGCCGTGAAAAGAATTGAAGCAAGCCGCGAGGTCGAACTGCTTCATCATCGCGTAGAGATCATCAGCGGGTGACGGGAGCTTGCGTATTGAGCCGCGCGCGCAAAAGAAGATAGCGGAGATAAGGTTCACCCGTGGCAAGCTCAGCAGGAATTTGCGCAATCATGGCCTTTGCCTCGTCCAGTTTTCCCTGAGATTCATAAATCTCCACAAGCAACAGCATGAGATCGAAAAGTTTTTCGCGCGGGGGAGGTTGCAATGTTCTTGTCTTGAGAATCATCGCCTCCGCTTCATCGAGTCGTCCCGCGTCAAACGCCAATTCCGCGGTCATCAACTCGGCTTCTCCGGGCAATAACGCTTCCCGGACCAAATTGTCTTCAAGCGCCCTTTGAAGTTCCGAAACATCAGGAATTCGAGCGTAGTTGGTTCGGGAGCGATACTCATCCATCATCAGTCGCGCTTTCATCGCGGCAGCTTGGGGGTCGGTTAAAAGGCGAGGATCATCCAGCGCCTTCAATCGCGCGGCATTCTCATCACGCGTCGCTTCTGCTTTTGCAATAAGTCGCGCGGATGAATCAGGCAGGCGCTTTTCCCATAGGTCATTCCAAGCCATTCGCGCTTCGTCGTAAATATTGGGATGTCTCCGCAAATGGCGGTCGAGGGCAATAAAACTCGATTCGGAGGGAACGACTTTCGGAACATATTTTGAAATCCAAAGCGCCCCGCGATGGGGCGACATCCCCCGCCGATCTAATGCCTTCAATCCTTTCGCCTCCGAGCCGATGAAGAAGCCTCGCACGGCCTCATACTCAAGAGCGGGGAAGAAGTCGCTGACAATTCCGCCGAGCGATTCATCCACGAGCAGTGTCGGTTTCGTCGTGTCGGCGGTCATTTGCATGGAAAGAAGCGCGAGCGGACCCGTGACGCCGTATTGCTCAAGATCGGCGGCGACGTTCGGATGCGCCATCCGCTTTTCGATGAGGTCAAAGTCCGGTTCGAATGGTTCCGTCGAACCGAGGATCGCCACATCGAAACCGGCAAAATCAAAGAGGGTCGAATGTGGGAACGACTCCTGAAAAGTTCTGAGGATTGAGAAGAGGGAGGCGTCGAGTAATTCATAGCCTTGAATCCAAAGGAGCAGCATCCCGCCGGGACGTAGCTTTGCGCGGCAGGCGTCGAAATACTCCCGCGAGAAAAGTCCCGGCACGCCCGAAATCCAAAGGTTCGTAGGTTGGTTGATGATCACGTCGTATTTTTCCGGCGTGACGTGAAGGAAAGTTTTCGCGTCCTGAATGACGTGATTTACGCGCGGGTTATCCACGACGCCGTGGTTTTCCTTGTCGAAGAATCGCGCGGCCTCGACGACTTCGGGGATGAGTTCCACGCAATCTATTCGCTTCGGTTCTTCGTGGAGCGTCGTCGCGCCGACGGTGACGCCCGAACCCAATCCGACGACGAGCACGTTTTCCGGATTGCGATGAATGAGCAGCGGCAGATGACCGATCATGACCTGCGTCATCATGTCCTCGCCGCTAGAGGCGTCGGGTTTGCCGTTGATGAGCAGCGCGCGGACTTCACCCTTTACGGGATCGTGATCCTGACTGATGGCAATCGAGGCATCCGCGCCGTCCTTGTAATACAGGAACTCGCGGCGACTGAGGGTCGTTTTCAATTCATGGAGACTTGCGATTCGAACTTCGCTTCGATAGGTCGCGGCGGAATAGAGCTTCGTGTCCCATTTCGGGGCGAATCCGAAGTAAAGAAACGCCACAAAAATGGTGAATCCCCACGCGCGCGCCATTCCACTCGTCGCGGGCGTTGCATCTTTTGCGAGCACGTAGAATCCGCAGATCAGATTGATGATCACGGCAATTTCAATCGTATGTTTGATCCCGATGGTCGGCATGAGGAGGAAACCCGCCGTCACCGCGCCGAAGAGAGTTCCAACCGTGTTAATGGCGAAGACGTTTCCGATCTTACCGCCGACTTTTCGCTCGCCCGACGCGACGATTTTGCTCGCTGCAGGAACCGTCGCCCCCATGAAAATCGTCGGGATCAGCATCACAAAAAAACAGAGACCAAACTGCCCCATTTGAAAGATCGGAAAGGCGTGCGGCTCGGGGGCGAGCAGCGTTCGCCAATGATTGATGAGCAGCGGGAGGTATTGATAAACCATGATCGAGGCGAGCGCGGAAAGCCCAACGCCGAGTTCGCACCAACCGAGCGCGGCGGCGTAACCATCGTCGCTCTTTTTAAGGGAGAGAAAGAAGCTTCCGATGGCGATACCCGATATAAACGCGGCGAGCATTAGAGCGAACGCGGTGTTTGAAGAGCCGAGCGTGAGAGCGAGCAATCGAATCCAAGCCACTTCATAAATCATCGAAGCCGCGCCGGAGAAGCCGATGACGATGAGAGCGATTCGGGACATATTTGCGCGAGAGGCGGCGGCACTATCAAAAGCCTGCGATGCGACGAGGAAGGGAGAGGTATCATGGATTGAGCCGCTGATGTTTTCTTCATCGCGTTTTCCCTCGGCGAGCTTCAGTGATATCCATGCGCCGAGAGCGGCAGCAAGATTCAATGCGCCTGCCGTGACCATCGCCATTTCCAAACCGACCGTTCGAATGAGGCCGAAGCCCGCCCAGAGCGAACCGAAAACCGCGCCAAAGCTATTCAGATAATAAAGCTGCGAAACGCGTCGGCCGATTCCGTGCCGTCCGCGAATCATGTGTTTAGCAAGCGCAGGGAGCGTTCCGCCCATGAGGATTGTTGCGGGGAGAAGGCTCATCGCCGCGATCAAGAGCGATGCGATGTGAAGAGACACGGGGCTTAAGCCCATTACGCCCACCGCGCCGAGGAAGAGTTCGCGCAGCGGCTCAAAGAGACGCGGGAAAAGCAGACCCAAAAGTCCGATGCCGATTTCGAGCGCGACGTAAAGAGCAAGCGGGCGATGGACATGATCGGCGTGACGACCGAAGATCGCCGCGCCAAGGGCTAACCCGCCCATGTAGGTCGAGAGGATGATGACGTGCGCCGCGCCCGTTCCACCGAGAAAGAGCGCGAGATACCGCGACCACGCGACTTCGTAGATGAGTCCCGCCGCGCCGGAGACGAAGAAGCAAAACCAGAGGATCGCTTCCTGCGCGGAGAATCGGGGAAGAATCGGCGAAGAAGAAGTTGAATTCATGGGCGATTCAGGCTCACTTTTCAGAACCAAAATACTGGGAACAAGATACAAATACAATCGGATCAAACGCAAAGGACGCAATGGACGCAAAGGAATATTTTGTGAAAGCTAATGTGGGAGGCGATTTCCGATTGCCGAAACGGCAGTCGGAGACTGTCTCGCACAATGGGAATTCGCGCGGTTAAGTTGAATTCTTTTACGTTGAGTGAGAATGGGATACCATCCCGAAATGAATGCGCGAAAGACGACTCCTCTTGATTGGCTTCGGCTGGCTTTGGCTCCCGAGATTGGACCGACAATCGCCGCGAAGCTGATCGAAGAATTCGGTTCGCCCGGAGCGTTATTTGCAGGAGGGAGCGACGCAGCGAGCAAGATCGGAGGGATGGGTCCGAAGAGGTTAGAGGGACTCTTCTCCGCCGAAACGATCGAGCGAGCGGGCAAAGAAGTCGAACGCGCGCAAGAACTCGGAATTCGGATTATCACGCGCGACGCGGACGATTATCCCCGTTCGCTCGCCGCAATTCCAAATGCGCCGCTCGTGCTTTACGTGCAGGGAGAACTGAAACCGGAGGATCACATTGCGCTGGCCGTGGTCGGTCCGCGGAAGCCGAGCGACTATGCGCGAATCATGACGGCCAATCTTGTGCCGCCGCTTTGCGCGCGCGGAATCGTCATCGTGAGCGGCATGGCGCACGGAGTGGACGCCGAAGCGCACAAGGCCGCGCTCGATTGCGGTGGTCGCACGATCGCCGTCCTAGCGCAGGGACTCGACACCTCGATTTATCCCGCCGCCAACAAGAAACTCGTCGGACGGATCGTGGGTGGAAAGTGCGGCGCCGTTCTTACAGCGTTCCCATTTGGAGCGGGTCCTGAAGCGGGTCACTTTCCGCAGCGCAATGCCATTGTTGCGGGATTGTCGTTGGCGGCGCTCATTATCGAAGCAGGTGAAAAGAGCGGGGCGCTTCTTACGGCCGGACACGCCGCCGAGTTCAATCGGCCTGTGCTCGCATGTCCGGGCGATGCGACTCGAAAGAACGCATTCGGATCGAACCGACTTCTTATTGACGGAGCCGCGCTTATTCAAACTTCTGATGATGTTTTGAATGCTCTGGCAAGTGAGTTGCGCACAGCGCGTGAGACTCTCGGCCAGAGCGAAGTCGTCGAAGCGGCCTCGAATGATTCGGTCACAACAATCAAAGCTCCGAGCGATTTTCGT